>JAEZLD010000002.1 GCA_023415335.1 Bacillota bacterium
CCTGACAGGGTGTATGCCTGGGCTGTGGATGGGTGCCCTGAGCTTTCAGCCTATATACGGGTAAAGAATGGTAACACCAAAGCCTGCCGCGGCCAGTATACCCGCTCTAAGCCCTTCTTCACCATGCGCTTTGACTCTACCACCAGCGCCTTAGGCATACTTCTAAGCAAGGACGAAATGCTTAAGTCCACCGCAGAGGGTAAGCTTATAATGGAAGGTGCCCCGGAGTTTGGAGCACAGCTGGGTGAATATATGCTGCTGGTAGGAAGCTATGCAAAGTAATATGGCCGCTGCATCTAAGCTGCAGCCCCCAAAACGAAAGGGAGTGTTCTACAAAAGCACCTTTGAAAACATATCTGAAGAAAGGCGGCAGAGGATATTTTCAGTCGCTGTATCAGAATTTGCAGCCAGTGGCTATAGCGCTGCAAACATAAATGTGATTGCTAAAAAAGCAGGCATAAGCATAGGTTCCATGTATAGTTACTTTGAATCCAAGGAGACATTATTTCTTGCCATAGTAGACAATGGCTTTCATATATTAGAAAAGCTTATTAATGATATAGCTAATGAGGTCACCTCTGCGGAGGAAGCCTTCCGCCAAATGCTTGTTGCTGCCAGAGATTATGCCATAAGCTATCCCGAATACAACCAGATTTATCTTGACTTTACATCCCAAGGGCTCTCCCACATCTCCAGCAAGCTTTCACATACAATTGAAACCATCACAGCCCAGTTTTATCAGGATGTAATACGCAGGGACAAGGAAAAGGGGCTACTTCCACAGGAGATAGATGAACATATGCTATCATTCCTTATGGATAACCTCATTATAACCTTCCAGTTTTCATTTACCTCTGACTACTATAGGGAACGCATGAGGATATTCCTGGGAGAGGACCTGTCAGGAAAGGACGAGGATATCATTAACGGCATAGTGGAGCTTATAAAGCCGATGCTTTTTCCCATAAGGGAATAACATTGCATATATAATATCCAGGAGGTGTATTAATAACGAAACACAGCCATATGAGGCTGAAATTTCTATGTTTACTGCTTACCGTTTCCATGGTTCTAACTATGGTACCAAGTGTTAATGCAGCCACCAAAGCTTCAAGTACCTTAGATGATGGCCAGTACCTTATAGGTGCAGGTATGTATGACATTACAGGCCCTGCTGCAGAGCTTATAATGGAGGGCTATGCCAAATCCGACCAGATTGCATCTGGAATACGCCAGAGGCTCCGTTCCAGGGCCTTCATTGTTCAAGACTCCGCCGGCAGCAGTGCTGTTTTCGTAAGTGCAGATATTGCACTTATGTTCGGAGGAATAAAAGAGGGCATAATTAAGAAGCTGGCGGAAAACGGCTATGGAAACAAATACACCGCAGAAAATGTAATGTTAAGCTCCATACACACCCATGCAAGCCTTTCAGTCTGTTCCTACTATGCAATGTATAACATATCTGCCAAAGGCTTTAACCGACAGAATTATAACGCTATTGTTAACGGCATATACATGTCCATAGTAAATGCCCATAACAACCTTGAGCCAGGCTATATAGAAATCAACCAGGGAGAGCTTGAGGGGGTGTCTGTAAACCGCTCAAAGGTGCCTTATAACAACAACCCTGAGGAGGAAAGGAACAGGTATTCCTCTGATGTGGACAAAACCATGACTCTGCTGAACTTCAGAGCCTCAGATGGCACTCTGCTGGGCGTTGTAAACTGGTTTGCGCTTCACAGCACCTCCATGAACCACCACAACAGTCTGGTATGCGGGGATAACAAGGGCTATGCCTCCTATCTGTTTGAAAAGGACATGGGCTCTGATTACCTAAATAACAGCACCTTTGTAGCAGCCTTTGCCCAGAGCAATGCAGGAGATGTATCCCCTAACATTAACTATGAAACCCTTGGAAATGAAAATGGATATTATGGTCTAGATGACCTGAAAAACACTGAATACGAAGGTGAGAACCAGTATCTTAAGGCAAAAGAGCTAAGCAGCACTGCAACAGTCAGACTCACAGGCTCTGTGGACTGCAGGCACACAAATGTTGATATGCAGAATGTAATAATCTCTGAGGAGTATAACATGCAGCATTACGAAGGTGCCTCAACTCTATATGGAAAGTGGACCTTAGACGCCTACAGACAGGAGTTTAACAAGCTGGCACAGGCACTGGCAGATGGAGCTGCAGTCGCGGAAGGTCCATCAACAAGGGACCTGAGTGATGACCAGGTAACCTTCGTAACAGAGGTTGTCTTAGATAATGTTCCCCTTGGAAAGAAGTTTGGAGACGTAGTAACCAACACCGCCTCCAGCTATAACAGAGGGGACACAGCCTCTGCAACTTTCTGGGGAGGCCACCCTAAAAACGACCTTAAGACCCAATCCTCATACCTGGAAATACAGAGAAAAACAGGCTCCACTTGGACTACCGTGTATTATGACTGGGATTGGTGTACCACCTTCAATTGGACCCGTATAAGCACCCTTCTTGGCACCTCACAGGTTACAATAACCTGGGATATACCAGAGGATGCGCCCTCTGGCACCTACAGGATTAAATATAATGGTGCCGATAAGAGCGGCTGGACAGGCAAAATACGTCAGCATACTGGCTACAGCTGGGAATTTACAGTAGAATAACCATCTGTTATTATAAATTCATAAAATACAAGGCTGAGCTCTAAATAAACCCCCCCAGCCTTGTATTTTTTTAAGTTCAGAATGCATCATTATGTAAACTTTCTATTTCCCTACATAATATCTTGGATACCACCTTGAAAACCACCTGGTAAACATACCCATCAATACTGGCAGTACGGAATTTATAGCACCTGCATACTGAGATATGGAGCCTTGTAAAAGAAAGTATGTCCAAATTGGTGTCAGCAGATACAGCACTCCCCAAGCCATTGTCAATATTCGATTAGTATGTATAAAGAGCGTATTATCCCATGCCCGTTCACCGTCATACTCATTCATAGAGTAATATGCCGTTAGTGGAAGCCTTAAAAAGCCTGTAATTGTCCACATTAAACCAAATAGCCCATATGAAGCGGGGATCAAAACAACCACAGGAAGCCATTGTAAAATCGCTACCAAACTAACCAATGCCACTGCAAAAACACTGATATACTCAAATATCGTGGCTCTCCATTTCAAAAAAGCAAAAGGCAAAGCTGCACACACCATAATTCCTGCTATACCACCTGCCATAGAGTTTATGGGCAATAACACCCAAATAATAATCCAGGGATACAGCATTAAAGACATCTTTGTTTTTTCAGTTTTATTTCTCCATAATAGTACTGCTGTATTGTTGCCTTCATCCACTGCCTGCTCTTGCACACTAGCAGCATGCTGTATATACTCGTCATCGTCATCAAAGGAATCTCCAAAATAGGTGTCCCAATTTAGCATCATATCAAAGTCTCCAAGCACCTTGTATTTCTTTTCAAACAATGCCTGCTGGCCAGAAATTTTACCCTCTGCAATATCAACCCATAGAGTAAAGGGTGTCTCAATCCGAGTGGTATACTGTCTAAAATTCTCCGTCAGCACCTTCTGGCCCTTATCCTGCATAAGAATTTGATAGGTTTTATCTACATCTGTATAATAGAATTCCAGCACTTTATCCTGACCCTTCCAGGACTTTTTATTATATAATGCAGCCATCTGCTTAGTAAATCCCAAAGATGCATCTGCCTTTACATTTTGCTCCTTAGAAGAGCCTGCTGCATAATCACCCCCAGCTTCTACACCCCAACTGGCGTTTGCCATCTGTTCAAACACATCCCTGGGATATAACAGCTCCTCCAAGTGTGCTCTGGTATCTGAAGAAATATCCCCGTTTCTAAATTGCTGACCTGCCTTTTTAACATACTCCAGATACTGTCCAGTACGTTTACTGAGTGCTGGTACTGTAAACAGTTCTCCCTGTCCGCAGTATATGCTGGTAAAGCCACTCTTGCCAAACATTCTGCTAAATTGGGCATCTACGGATTGATAATTGCCTTTGGCGGTATAAAATCCACAGGTAGAAATACAAACGTACCTCTTACCGCTCAAATCGTACCGACTTGGGTGTCCACCGCTTTCAGCCTCCTTCATCATAAAGGGCAGATTCATTGGCAGCATCCGGTCCATTAGCGCCTTCAATCTGGAAGGGAGGCTGAAATAGTACAAAGGAAAGCTCCACACAATTATATCAGCCCACAAAATATGCTCTATTACCTCTGGCATATCATCCGAAATGCAGCACTTACCGGGTGTAGATTCCCAGCAGGTAAAGCATCCCCTGCAATCTTTAATATTCATATTATAAACCGGCAGCTCCTTAAGACAATCCGCCTCCTGCATGAAGCCCTGGCAAAATGCCCTTGAAAGCAGGAGGGTATTGCTCCTGTCTCCCTTAGGGCTTCCATTAATCAGCAGTACGTTCATCTGAATTCACCAGCCTTTCTATACAGCCTTTTGCCCACTGTATACACATCTGAATATACTGATAACCAAAGTCCACAGTAAATTGCCAGTACATAGCATCACGTGGCAGGGTGTACTCCTGATACTTTTGGATTGTCTGAGGTATATCTTTCATGCTGTCCAGATAATTTTCACAATCTTTTATAAATTTCTCCAGCATCTCCTTGCTCTTCTGGGGCGGCATATTGGCCGAGAAAAATAGCTTCACCAAAAATGGCTCCTTCATACCCTTAGTAAAGTCAGGATTCTCTTCCGCCAGCCATCGCAGCAGCTCCTTTCTTCCATCTTCAGTTATAGAATATAACTTCTTGTTAGGATGGCCCGTCTGAGTCACATATTCCCAAGTGACATATCTACTTTTCTCCAGCTTATTCAACTCCAGATAAATATGGCTATTTTGTGCATACCAAAAAAATCCTACTGAAGAATCAAATGTCTTTGCCAAATCATAGCCAGTCATTTTACCATAATTTAAAAATCCCAGTATTCCGTGCGGGAGTGACATATTTGTGCTTCCTTTCCATAATTTAATAGTATAATATTATACTATTATAATATTATACTATTGTCAACTATAATTTAATTATCAGAACATCTAAAAATATGATCGCATGTTCAAACCATATAAAAAGGAACCCATGCCCTATTTCTAAAGCATGCGTTCCTACCTTTTCTCTTCACTTTTCACTACTCTCTCTTCTCTTGTCTTATGTTCCTATATTCTCTGCATCCGTCCTACTTTATCCCTATGGGCAATGCCTACATCCAGGTCCCTGCCGTCCTGTATGCCGTTCATCTCTAGTACAGAAAGAACTGTCCTCAGTGCCAGTTCAGGATAGTTGTTGGTATGGCTTAGATGTCCCAGCATAACCTTCTTTATTTTACTATTGAATATCTCACAAATAAGCTTGCCTGCATTTTCGTTTGAAAGATGTCCCTCATTGCTTAGTATCCTAAGCTTAAGGTTATATGGGTATGGCCCTACCTTAAGCATCTCCACATCATGGTTGGATTCCAGCAGTATAAGGTCAGAATCACATATGCTCTTCTTTACAGTATCCGTTATGTGTCCAATATCCGTAGCAATGGATACCTTGGATTTACCCTGTATTATGCTGTAGCCACAAGGCTGTGCCGCATCATGAGGTATCTCGTAGGGCACAACCGTCATGTCCCTTATCTCAAAGGGCTCGTAGTTAGAAAATGCCTTAATGTTCTCAGGTTTAATAGGCCCAATAAACCGCTCCATAGCCTCCCAGGTTCCATCACTTGCATATATGGGGAGGTTGAACCGTCTGGATAAAATTCCTGCGGCCTTTATGTGGTCGCTGTGCTCATGGGTTATAAGTATTGCATCTATTGTATCGGGGGCAATGCCTGCCTCCTTCATTCCATCCTGTATTCTTTTTCCCGTGAGACCTGCATCAACCAGAATTCTGGTTTCCTCAGAGCCCACATAAAGGCAGTTTCCACTGCTGCCACTATATATGGAGCAAAATTCCATTATATTGTCTCCTTTCTGTTAAAAAAGATAGCCGCATACCGGCTATCTTAAAGCTGTAATCAGTCGTCGATTTTTTCTATATCCGCTCCAAGGCTCTTCAGCTTTTTGTGTATTGTTTCGTAGCCTCTTTCTATATGGTAAATGTCTGAAATAGTGGTGTATCCATCTGCTATAAGTCCTGCAACCACCATTGCAGCACCGCCTCTCAGGTCAGTTGCAATTACCTTTGCGCCCGTAAGACATTCAACTCCGTCTATAACAGCCATCTTTCCTTCAACCTTGATGTTGGCGCCCATACGCTTAAGCTCATCCACATACTTAAACCTGGATTCCCAAATGCTTTCTGTAACAATGCTTCTGCCATTAGAGACAGAGAAAAGTACTGTCATAGGCTGCTGCAAGTCTGTTGGAAAGCCTGGATATGGAAGTGTCTTTACATTGGCTCCAGAGGTTCTGCGATTGCACATTATCCTTATGGAATCCTCACCTTCCTCTACATCCACACCCATCTCCAGAAGCTTGGCTGTAATGGACTCTAAATGCTTTGGGATTACATTAAGAAGGGTAACGTCCCCCATTGTAGCTGCTGCAGCCACCATATAGGTGCCTGCCTCTATCTGGTCTGGTATTACTGAATAAGTGCAGCCCTTAAGGCTCTTAACCCCTGTAATCTTTATAACATCAGTTCCTGCGCCCTTTATCTTGGCTCCCATTGTATTGAGGAAGTTGGCAACGTCTACCACATGTGGCTCCTTAGCCACGTTCTCAAGCACTGTAAGGCCTTCTGCCTTGCAGGCTGCCAGCATAACGTCTATAGTTGCCCCAACGCTTACCACATCAAAGAAAATGTTGGCACCCTTAAGTCCATGCTCTGTATGCATCTTTATTTTTCCATGCTCTATAACAACCTTGGCTCCCAGTGCTTCAAATCCTTTTATATGCTGGTCTATAGGTCTTACGCCTAAATCACAGCCTCCAGGAAGCAAAAGCTCTGCCTGGCCAAAACGTCCCAACAGGGTTCCCATAAGATAGGATGAGCCTCTCATCTTCCTTACCTCATCCATAAGGCACTTATGACTCTTCATCTCTTCTGGGTATATAGTTATCTCAGATGCGTTCTTCTTTTCTATTTTAACGCCTAGTCCTTGAATTATACTTTCAAAACAGGTAATGTCTTCTATACAAGGCAGGTTTTCAATGCAGCAAACTCCCGTATCTGCAAGCAGTGCTGCTGGAAGAATGGCAACCGCCGCATTCTTTGCTCCACTTATGGACACGCTGCCCTGCAGCCTGTTTCCACCCTTTATCAGTAACTTTTCCATCTATGCACCCATCCTTTTATTTGCTTTGTTATATATAAACGAATTTTGTCCACATCATATTCCATTTGTTATTATAACATTAAATTCTAAAATGCGAAATATTAGTATTCATATTTTTATTTCCACTTTCTGTAATACCTATTATCCCTTAACAAACCTGTTGAATTTTCTTGCCCCATAAGAGATAATAGATATATTGAGGTGATTATATGGATTTCAAACAGATTGAAGCATTTGTGAACGTAGCAAGATATAAGAGCTTCTCTAAGGCTGCAGATGCTGTATACCTTTCCCAACCTACCATAAGCGCTCATATAGCCTCTTTAGAGCAGGAGCTTAATGTGATTCTATTCGACAGGACCAGTAAGGAAATAAAAATAACCTCAGCAGGAGCTGTATTTTTAGAATATGCTACTAATATGCTTAATATCAGGAACACAGCTATCTCTTCTCTGGCAGATTTCGATACCAGAGTTACCGGAAGCCTGTGCATTTCATCAAGCACAACGCCTGCCCGTTCCCTTGTGCCCCATCTTGTAAGCAAATTTTACTCAATGTATCCTACTGTAAGATTTGACCTTAAGGAGGATAGTACAAAGGGCGTTATAAATAACATACTTAATGGAGTATCTGAGGTAGGCATTGTGGGAGAAATAATAGATGACTCCCGGCTTGAATATAAAGAAATAGCTATTGATTCTCTTGTTATAATAAGCAATATACCAGAGCTTAACAATGAACTGGCAATGGACGAGCTTTTGGGCTACAGCTTTATACAAAGAGAGTATGGCTCTGCCACCAGAAGCGTATTTGAAAAATCACTGCGCCGTGCAGGAGGTTCCCCAGAGAAGCTGAAGGTTTTTGTAGAGGTAAGTTCCCTTGAAAGTGTTCTGCAGTTTGTGAAAAACGGCTCTGTATTATCAGTGGCTTCTGAAATGGCCTGCCAGGACCTGATTAATGCAGGTATCATAAGAAAGCATACTGTAAAAGAAATGGACATGCATAGGGGTATATATATGGCAACACACAGCAGAAGAACCCTGTCCCCAACTGCCAGGGCATTCTGTACCAGCATATTAAATAGTGTTCAATAGACTTTTGTCATTAAAGCTACAAAAATAAGCCATGCCGAATATTCCATTCAGCATGGCTTATTTTTTATATAGGCCTTTAATGGCACCCACCGCAGCAGGAGCAATCTCCTCCGCAGCTGCCTCCCTTTCCGTAAAACTTACCCTTATATATCCTTTTGGTGTTGCTGCCTTTACAGGAAGGACACTGCACCTTCTCATCACTGCTGCTTACTATTTCAAAAAACTCCTTGCCACAGTCATTGCATTTATAATCAATCATTGGCATGTACTTCACCTCCCACATCAATTATAGCATTTTATCTTTATAAGTCACAGATACCTATTCCCTGCATATAATATAATGGTCAGTATTTTTGAGGTGTTATTGTGTGGTCCTTCATACCTATGTTGAAAATAGATCCCTGTATTAAAGCCTACCTTAAGGGTAATACACGCCATAGGCTTCCTGTAATAATCCTATGCAGAGCAGACACAAAAAAAATCAGAGGTAAGGTCGCGTCTAACGGTGGAAAAGTACGTCATGAATATGAGGTTATACACGCCCTGGCCTGTGACCTTTCCTCATTAGGTGTTGACAGACTATCAGAACAGCCTGATGTGATCTATATTGCCTTTGATTATAAGGCTTCTCTTTGCATGAAAACAGCCTCGTCTTCAATGGGCATAAGCAACGCATCCTCTTTCAGGCTTACAGGAAAGGGAATAGGAATAGGCCTTGTAGATTCAGGTGTTTTCCCTCACCCAGATCTTCTGCATCCCAGAAATGCAATCTCCTTCTTCCAGGATTTAATAGGAGACTACAAAAGGCCCTATGACGACAATGGACATGGGACCTTCCTTGCAGGATGCATGTGCTCCCCTTCAGCTTCCTGTCCCGGTATTGCTCCAGGATCTGGCCTATGTGTAATTAAGGCCTTTGACGCCTCAGGCCACGGACTTATGTCTGATATAATGAAAGCCATCGACATACTGCTCAGCATCAGAGAAAAGTATAACATTAGGGTATTATGCCTGCCTTTTGAGTTCCCATATATGACCAAGCTTAAGCTGAACCCTCTGGAGGAGGTAATAAAAAAGGCCCTCTCCTTTAATATATCAGTGGTGGTTCCCTCAGGAAACATGGGAATGCAGCCCTGCAGTATTTATTTCCCAGGATATATTAAGGATGTCATTACAGTAGCTGGAGCAGTATGCGAAAGCAGCAATGAAAGGCTGTATTCCATAACCAGTTTCTCAGGCAGGGGACCATGCCCCGGGAATCTTGCGAAACCAGATCTGGCCGCTCCTTCAGTGAATATAACCTCCCTGGCCTCAAGACTCTCCTACGTACCATCAAAGAGCCCTTCAATGGAGGATTTATCCATGTACACAACCATGTCGGGGACTTCCATAGCCTGCGCACTAATCTCTGCAGCCTGTGCTCTAATACTCGAAAAATCCCCTGAGCTTAAGTGCCAGGATTTAAAATCAATGTTAAAGCTATCCACTATAAGTATGGGAGAAAATAAATACGCCCAGGGAACCGGGCTGTTTGTGTTTGATAAGCTTTTAAAATAACTAAAGAAAGCTGTCACCTGCGATTTTAAATCGTTTTGGCGACAGCTTTTTGCACTTATTTAATTTATATAGTTGAACGGGTTTGTATATTTCCCGTTAATCCTCACCTCAAAGTGAACATGGGGGCCGGTTGATCTTCCCGTACTGCCAACAGCGGCAATAACGTCTCCCTTTGAAACATATTGTCCAACACTTACATAAAGTTTGCTGCAGTGTCCGTAAAGTGTCTGCACACCGTTTCCATGGTCAACTATTACGCATAGTCCATAATTGCCCTTCCAGCCAGCAGAAACAACCTTTCCAGTATTAGACACCTTTATAGGTGTTCCTCTGGAGCTTGCAAAGTCAACCCCTGTATGGAATTCGCCATGTCTGTTGCCATATCTGGAGGATATAATTCCACCAGTAGGTCTTATATATGTTCCAGAGGCTACATAATAGGCTCCAATATTAACAATCTTTGCTACAGGCTCCGCTATAACTGTACGGTTCAGCACATCTTCTGCAACTAGGTTTCCATTTACCAGAGTAACCTTTGCCTGGACCTGTGCAACACCGTTCTGTCCGTCCTGCTTTACAACAGAGGTGCCTGCTTTAAGAGTCTTGTCGTTTACCTTTTTGGTTTCATATGCTATAACCTCCTTTGAGGTTACATCGGCCACAACAGTAACTGTCACATAAGGCTCTACAACTGAAAGGTTTATAGGATCACCTATTTGTATGTTGTCAATGCTTATACCTTGATTTGCAACCTGAAGCTCCTCTATGCTTAATCCATTTTTCAGAGCTATGTCCCACAAAGTATCGCCCTTCTGGACTTCATATACCTTCTTTACTCCCTTGCCATCCACTATCTTCTGGACCGTATCATAGGTATCCATTATTTCTTCCCTATAGGCCATGATAGAGGCTGATGTGATATTCTCTTTTATATCACAGGAAAGTATTGTACATTGTCCATTCTTAGGATAATAATATCTTTTTACCTGTTCTATAACCGTATCTGCATCCTGTTGGTTTTGTAATACCGCAATTTGTTCATTGTTCACATACAAGCCCACTGCATCAATCCTGAGACCCAAGGTCTTTCTGGCATATTCTTCAATCCAGCTGGATGTAATATATCCCTCTTCAGCCGATTTCACCTGCTGTGAATTAACTGCGGCCATAGCCTGCACTGTATCCTCGTTATCCTGCAGGGCCTCTTCATTATATGATGTAGCTGTAAGAATCTTGTATTCCATCTCTTCCTTGGACACAAGATATTCATTATATGTATATTCGTTTTCCTTTACTTCATGTAAACTGGGATACACGCTTATTCTGGTAGACTCAAGGGCCTGCTGCATGTCTTTTTTCTCTACAGCTTCCTTTTCGGTATCCTTTTTTTCCCCTCTTGCTATAACCTGCTGCTCTTCTTCCTTTATCCCTTCAGCAGTCTTTCTCCAGTATTCGTTGGAAGCTACCAGCTTTATATGCTTAAGAGGTTCCGTGCCATCCGTCTGAGATATTGCATTTCTTACCTTATCATATTCATTAAGACTTTTTATATACCCAATTGCTGTATCGTCTACATATACCTTATATATTACGTGTCTTTGTACATTGATGCCTAAGGCCGTTATTGCCAGTGCCGCACCTAATGCGCAGCCAAAGATTGCTTTCCATCGGAATTTGCTTGAAATGAAAGACGTTTGCTTACCTGAATTTTCTTCCATTCTATCTCCTCCCTTCTCTCATGCTTTTAAATTATACCTCAAGCACCAAAATTTTGCAATATATTCCCTGTATTACTAAACAGGTCAAATAAAGCTGCTCCACCATCACCTTCTTAAAATACTAGTAAGCATGGCCTACCCATGCGTAAAAACCCTCTCTTACTAAGTTGAGAGTATATAATTCTTCTGTTATAATATATTATAAACAATATGTAGATATTCCTATAAGCTTCTCTGTAAATATTTCAAGCATTGAGCTTATGGATACTTATAGTAGAATAGGCAGGGGTAACACCCTGCCTCTATTGCCTGATATAATATTAATAACTAGGAAGTGATAATATGTCTAAACTTATTATACATACCCCTGCTCTATCCTTTACCCCTCTAGATAACAGCTTCATAGACAATTACCTTTCAGATGCGAGAGGGGATTTCGTAAAAGTTTATATATATTGCCTGCGCCTTGCATATTCAGGCCGGGAAGCTTCTACAGAGCTTATTTCCCAGGCACTGAACCTCCTGCAGACAGATATAATGAATGCACTAAAGTACTGGGAGGATATGGGGCTTATGCTTCTGTCACCAGATGGGGCAATTGAAATGATGCCATATGCTACTGTACAAGGCAATAATACCATAGCCTTTGACAAAAGCATAAAGGAGCTGTTCGAATCCGTGGAGAAGCTTATAGGCAGGCCTCTTTCTTCCAAGGAAGTACACACCTATATGAGCCGGATTGAGGATTTTGGCTTTACCCCTGAGATGATAGTGCTTTTGGTAGAATACTGCTGTTCTAAACATAAGCTGGACATAAGGTACATGGAGAAGGTAGCCTTAGGGTGGCACGATACAGGTATACATACCCTTAGTGATGCCATGACCAACATAACCAGGCATGAGGAAAAATGGACTAAATACAGGCAGGTCCTTACCTTTATGGGACTTAAGGATGGTGACATATCCAAGCCTCAGGAGGAGTTTCTTGAGAAATGGATGTTTAAGTTTAACTATGGTGTGGATATAATAAATGAAGCCTGCAGAATATGTATATTAAGAATAAATGAATGCAGCTTCAAATATATAGATGCTATTATAAGTGACTGGTATAAAAATGGTGTCAAAACCCTGCAGGATGTTAAACGCACAGACAGGAAGAAGACTTCAAAGAAGCATAATTCCAATCCTCCGGGCAACTACTCCAACCAGAGGCAGTATGACATAGCTGAGCTGGAAAAGCAGCTTTTAGGAAGAGGTGAAGCAAATGAGCAGTAACAGGTATATTTCAGAAATACTAAGGGAGTACGACTCTCTGCAGTCCGCTGAGGAATCATCTCAAAAAAAGCGGCAGGATGAAATATACAAAAAAATACCTAAGATAAAAAGCATTGATGACGAGATCTCCTCTACCGGATTTGAAATAGCCTCTGCTATATTAAAGGGAACCAACGTGGAGGACAGCATATACAAGCTTAGGCAGCGCATAACCGACCTAAAGATACAGAAAGGTGAGCTGCTTGCTGCAAATAAGTATCCACTAGACTATCTTGAGATAAAGTATAAATGCAAAAAGTGCAAGGATACAGGCTATATGGGAAGTGTACGATGCTCCTGCTTCAAGCAGAGGCTTATTAATAAATACTACCAGCAGTCAAACCTTAAGGATATACTCTCCCGGGAGAACTTCGATACCTTCAACATAGCCTTTTATTCTACAAATAAGTATGGAGATGAAGAGCTCTCCCCCAGAAGGAACATGGAGGACATACTAACCTACTGCATAAACTATGCCAACTCCTTTAAGGACCATAAAGAAAACCTGTTCTTCTATGGCACCTCAGGCCTTGGAAAGACCTTTCTTTCAAACTGTATAGCTAAGGAGCTTCTTGACAAGGGAACCATTGTTATATACCAGACCTGTGCAAACCTTATAGACATTATAAGAACCTCCAGGTTTGATGACTCATCAGAAAAGGATATGACAGAGGACCTTCTTACCTGCGATTTGCTAATAATAGATGACTTTGGAACAGAGCCCCAGACTGCATATTCACAGTCAGAGCTGTTCAACCTTATAAACAGCAGAATACTTAGCGGAAAAAAGATGATTATATCAACCAACTTCTCCTTGGAGGATTTGAACAACATCTATCCTGAAAGGATAAAGTCAAGGCTGTTTGGCCACTTTACCATGTTTAAATTCTATGGGGACGATATAAGGATTAAGAACAACATAAACAAAAGAAGAACCATGAAAAGATAAATTAAGCCCCTATGACCGGTAATGAAGTCATAGGGGCTTAATATTATACATTCTTATCTTTCGTTAAACCTTGCAAGAAACTCCTTAAGCCTTGGGCTCTTTGTTTCTTCAAAAATTTCCTTTGGAGTTCCTACGGTATCTATAACCCCGTCTGCCATAAAGGCTATACGGGTTGAAACATCCCTTGCAAATGCCATTTCATGGGTAACTACTATCATGGTAAGCCCCTCATGTGCAAGCGTTCTCATAACACTCAGAACCTCTCCTACCATCTGTGGGTCAAGTGCAGAGGTTGGCTCATCAAATAGCAGAACCTCCGGCTCCATTGCCAGCGCCTTTGCAATAGCTACACGCTGCTTCTGTCCTCCAGAAAGCTGCTTAGGCTTAGCATTGATATACTGTTCCATTCCAACCTTTGTAAGGTAACTGATTGCTCTTTCACGGGCTTCTTCCTTTGAAACCTTAAGCACCCTTTCAGGGCCAACAGTACAGTTTTTTAACACATTCATGTTGTTGAACAGGTTAAAGTTCTGAAATACCATCCCTGTTTTTGCACGGTATTCTGCAGGCTTAACTGAGCGGTCAAGAATATTGGTCCCGTGAAACAGTATCTCTCCTGATGTAGGTGTCTCAAGCAGATTAAGACAACGCAACAGAGTTGATTTGCCAGAACCTGAAGCACCTATTACGCAGGTTACATCCCCTTTAGCAACTGAAAAGTCTATATCCTTAAGCACCTTGTTTTTTCCAAAGGTTTTAGAAAGATGGCGAACTTCAAGGATAGGCGTTTTATTATCAGTCATTGTAATCTACCACCCTTCTTATAAAGATTCTCTGGTCTTATCTGCACCAGGACGATTTTTAGGAAAATTGTTCAATCCACTTGTATAAGCAAGTGTGTCAGTAGTGGCAAGATTGAAGGAATCAGGTCCGTCAAGCTTGCTTTCCCACAGCCTAAGAAGCCTTGAGCAGGTAAAGGTAAGTATGAAGTAAATCACCATTGTTATTGTGAAGGCTTCAAAGTATGTGTAGTATGCACCTGCAATGCCCTTTGTTGTATAAAACAGCTCAATGGTCCCAATAACAGAAAGAACGCAGGTATCTTTTATATTTATAATAAGGTTGTTTCCTATCTGAGGAATGGTATTCCTTAAGGCCTGCGGCAGTATAACGCTTGTCATGGTCTGATAATGTGTCATTCCGATTGCAAGCGCTCCTTCTGTCTGGCCATAGTCTATAGAAAGAATACCGCCTCTTACAGTCTCTGCCATATAGGCTCCCGTATTGATTGAAACTATGAATATGGCCGCCGGCCACATAGAAAGGTGTATGCCGAACATGAGTGGCATACCGTAGAAAATAAACATTGCCTGCACCATCATAGGTGTTCCCCTGAATATTTCTACATATGCACCAACTATAAACCATACTATTTTCATTATTATCTTTTTAATTATACTGTCGTTTTTATGAAGCGGTATCGTCTGTATTATTCCTATTGCAAATCCTATGATACATCCTATCAGCGTTGATACAATGGCTATAACCATAGTGGTACCGGCACCGCCAAGAAAGGATTGCCAATAGTTTTGCAGGATAAATATCAGCCTTCCGCCAAAATCCTGAGGCATTATAATTTCTCCTTTTCAAACCAGATAGTTATTTGCTGTCTGTGTTATTTTTACTTGCTGAGGGGCTGTACTGATATAGCCTCCTCCATCATTTTTGTAAAATCATCAACGGTAAGGGTGTTGAGAGCACCATTTATTTTATCGCCAAGCTGTGTGTTTCCCTTCTTAAGAGATATTCCTATGTTTATTTCCTCCTCTGACACCTGGAAGTTATCCTCAGAGTTTGTGAAATCAAGCAACTTAAACTCTGGATATGCTGCACATGCTGCCATTGCAGTAGGCATGTCCGTAACAACAACCTCACATGTTCCAGACTTAAGTGCAACCAGCATTGCAGGCGCATTGTCCTGAGCTGCAAGTATATTAGCATCCTTTATCTGTGGCAGGCATACATCGTACCATACGGTATTTAGCTGTGAGGTGCAGGTTGCACCAGCAAGGTCCCCAACTCCGGCTGCATTTGCATATTTTCCATCAGCCTTTACAAGTCCAACTATTGAAGCGTAGTAATATGGGGTTGAAAAGTCTACTGATTCCAACCTTTCTGATGTAATGGACTGTCCTGCAATGACGCAGTCAACAGTTCCTGATTGAACAGCAGGAACAAGTGAGTCCCAGTCAGATTTTACTATCTCAAGCTCCATACCCAGCTTTTCAGCAATATACTTAGCCATCATAACATCATATCCATAGGCGTAATCATTACTTCCCTTAATCTTTACTGCTCCATTGGAATCATCGTTCTGTGTCCAGTTATAAGGAGCATAGCTGCATTCCATTGCAACGCTAAGTACATTATCCTCCAGTACAGAGGACTTTTTGCTTGAGCCACAGCCTGTCAGCATTGTGCTGAGGCATAAAATTGTTGTGATAATTAGTGCGATTGTTCTCTTCATTTTTATTCTTCCTTTCAGTATCAAAATTTCGTCAAAAAACCCGTGATACCGCCAAGAGGTATCACGGGTCTTGGAATACATATATAATGGCCATGCCATCTACACGCAAAAAACAACAACCAGTGATAGCGCTCCATTTAAGGCATATAGCTTAAATGACAGTGTTTTACATATTCTGTAAAACCCCAATGGAGCCAGCATGGCAACGCTGAAACCATTTCGGCAGAAGCCCCTTTCACAAATGCAAGCTTGCCAGCCTAATGCATATGCTAATAATGGATTCCGCTCCTCTATCTACTCAGCTTTATTCACAGATTAATTCAACAATTTATGAAATAATACTACATATAGCTACAAATGTCAATACATTTTTATAAATATACTAGTATATTTATAAAAATTACCAGCCATCTGATACTTATTGCATCAAAAATCAGAAAGAAGTAGCTATAAAATTTATAAGAATAATGTTATTATGGTAATGTAATAATATTTTGTGTACTTTTCTTTAAAGCTATTATTACAGTCATACTAAAGAGAGGGAATTACTATGATAGAATTTGTGAATCTGGAGAGAAGCCAGGAATTGGACCAGTTTGTTGCAGACCATAAAAACGGTCATTTTATGCAGACCAGCCTGTGGGGACGTGCTCGAAGTGACCGTAATTGGATTGGCATAATAGATAGAGATGAAAAGGGTTCTATACAGGGCACCATGGCACTGCTCTGCAGACCAATGAAAAGAATAAACCAGCAGCTTTTATATGCCCCAAGAGGTCCGGTATTCAACGATTTAAACACTTTTTTAAAGCTAGTTGACGCTGCTATCGCCTACGGCAAAAAAAATCATGGATATATGCTGCGTATTGACCCGCCTATTTTAGCAGGCGACACCAAGTTTGCATCCCTGGCAGTAAAAAAAGGCTTCTCCATTAGCAGTGAGGCAGGTTTTGGAACCTATCAGCCTAAAAATGTATACCAGACAGATTTAACAGGTATGACAGAGGAAACACTTATGCAGAGCTTTCACCAGAAGACCAGATACAATATAAGACTTGCCATACGCAAGGGAGTTACGGTTCGTGAAGGAACCGTTGCAGATGTTCCCGTTTTCCATGATATGCTGAAGGATACCGGAAAGCGTGATGGCTTCACAGTACATCCACAAAGCTTTTATACCGAGTTTATGGAAGCTATGCCGGAAAGTGCCCACCTGTTTATTGCAGAGGTAGAGGGAAAGGCAGTTGCAGGCACCATGGAGGTAATACAGGGTGCTAAGGCTTGGTATGTTTATGGTGGCTCATATGTAGAACACCGAAATCTTATGCCAAACTATCTTCTTCAGTGGGAAATGATGAGGGCTGGACTTAACAGCGGATGTACCCTCTATGACTTCAGAGGAGTTGAGGGCTTCCCTACAGAGGATAACCCCAAATATGGACTCCATCGCTTCAAGCAGGGCTTTAATAGTAATTTTGTGGAGTATGTAGGGCAGATGGACCTGATTATCAGTAAGTTTTCTTATAATCTTGTACGTGTTGTACAGCGTTTATCAAGTCTTGGTTAAAATACTAAAAAACCTGATGAATCAAAATCATCAGGTTTTTTTATGCGCTACAAGCACGCTTCATTCGAAAAAAACTCTTTTGTCTACCAGACAAAAGAGTTTTTTATGGCGACCCAGAAGGGGCTCGAACCCTCGACCTCTGCCGTGACAGGGCAGCACTCTAACCAAACTGAGCTACTGGGCCATAATATATCTTATCAAAATAATGGTGGGAACTATAGGGCTCGAACCTATGACCCTCTGCTTGTAAGGCAGATGCTCTCCCAGCTGAGCTAAGCTCCCACTAAATGGTGACCCCTACGGGATTCGAACCCATGTTACCGCCGTGAAAGGGCGATGTCTTAACCGCTTGACCAAGGGGCCATATTATGCTGTTGCCAGTGCAATTACTGACAAGTAATATAATACAAGAAATCTGTCTTCCCGTCAATATTTTTTTATTAATTTTAACATGTATATATTGCCACGTATCTATAAGCATAAAGGCAATAGCTTAAAAGTACTTTGTAGGGGCCCCCACCCAGCTTATATAGCGAAAAGCCTGCTTATTATCAAACAGGCTTTTCCTCATTTTCTCTTCTCTTTTATCTCTTATCTCTTAACTGGCAAAGCGTTTAGTATCTATTAACTACCATCGTCTGTTCTCTTCCTGGTCCTACTGATACAACAGAAATCCTTGTATCTGTAAACTCCTCAATTCTTCTGAGGTACTTCTGGGCATTTGGATGAAGCTCCTCAAAGCTCTTTGCTTTCTGAACGCTGTCATCCCAGCCATCAAACTCCTCATATACAGGCTTACACTCTGCCAGATCCTCAAGGGATGCTGGGAAGTAATCTATAACCCTTCCGTTAAACTCATAGCCTGTGCATATCTTAATCTTATCTATTCCTGACAAGGTATCCAGCTTTGTAATAGCAAGGCTAGTAAGTCCTGAAAGCCTTACTGCATACTTTATTATTACCAGGTCAAGCCATCCACATCTTCTGGCTCTTCCGGTTGTAACTCCATATTCAAAGCCTTTTTCCCTTATATGGTCTCCCATAGCATCAGAAAGCTCTGTTGGAAATGGGCCCTTTCCCACCCTTGTGGTGTAAGCCTTGGTCACTCCCACTGCTGTATCTATCATAGTAGGACCTACTCCTGCTCCTACACATACTGCTCCAGCAATAGGATGTGAGGATGTTACATATGGATAGGTTCCATAGTCTATATCAAGAAGTGTGCCCTGTGCTCCTTCAAAGAGAACATTCTTATCTGCTTTAAGTGCATCATACACTATTACTGTAGTATCAGTTATATATGGCTTAAGCATCTTTGCATATTCCATATAAGTGTTGTATACCTCATCATAATCAACACTCTCTGCCCCATATACCTTAGTTATTATATCATTTTTCACATCAAGTGCCGCTTTTAGCCTTTCAGCAAAAACCTGCGGATGGAGCAAATCGCATACCCTTAAACCTGAACGCTCTGCCTTATCAGTGTAGCAGGGACCTATCCCCTTGCCTGTTGTACCGATATCAGCCTTGCCTCTTCCCTTTTCGGAAAGTCCATCTATTATCTTATGATATGGCATTATAATATGGGCCCTGTCACTTATGGACAGCTTTTCAGGAGTGACCTGCACCCCCACGCCCTCAAGATATGATTTCTCCTCAAAAAACGCTTTAGGATCAAATACGACACCATCTCCAATAATGCACTTACAATCATCAAATAGAATGCCTGAAGGTATAAGATGCAGCTTATACTGCTTCCCATTAACCTCTACAGTGTGACCTGCGTTATTTCCTCCTTGGAACCTTACTACTACCTCTGCATCCTGAGCTAGGAAATCGGTCATCTTACCCTTTCCTTCATCTCCCCATTGTGCTCCAACTACTACTTGACCTGACATATAAACACCTCATATCTATTTAATATACTATTTAATGCTTGAACTGCTCTGATATAACCCTTGCGGCATATACACCGCTGGCTGATGCCTGGGAAAGTGAATGGGTTACCCCTGAAGCATCTCCCAGTACATACAGTCCTTTTATACAGGTTTCCAGATTACTGTCCACCTTTACCTTTGAATTATAGAATTTAACCTCAACCCCATATAAAAGAGTATCCTCATTGGCTGTACCCGGGGCAATGTTATTAAGTGCATAAATCATCTCTATTATATCATCCAGCTGCCTCTTTGGAATAACCAGGCTCAAATCACCAGGAACAGCATTAAGAGTAGGAATCGTAAAGCTCTTCGCCATCCTCTTTTCATTGGTTCTTCTTCCGGATATTAAATCCCCAAAGCGCTGTATTATTATGCCTCCTCCCAGCATATTGCTGAGCCTTGCAATAGACTCTCCATAGCCGTTGCTGTCTTTAAAGGGCTCTGTAAAGTGGTTTGAAACCAGCAGTGCAAAGTTGGTATTGGCTGTATGGAGTGAAGGGTCTGAATAGCTGTGTCCATTTACCGTAACTATCCCGTTGGTGTTCTCACTTACCACCTCTCCGTATGGATTCATGCAGAAAGTTCTTACCATGTCATTATACTTCTTAGTTTTATATACTATCTTACTTTCGTATACATCCTTTGTAATATGCTCAAATATCTCTGCAGGAAGCTCAACCCTGACTCCAATGTCCACACGGTTACTTTCTGTATCTATTCCTAATTCCCTGCACACCCCTGATACCCACTTGGAGCCAGAGCGGCCTGTAGCAAGCACAAGTCTGGAACAGGTATAATCTCCTTTCGAGGTTGAAACGGTGAAGCTATTGTTTTCACCACATACATTCTTAACCTCAGTATCAAAAAGTATTTCCACCTTATCCTTTAAATAATCATATATTCTTCCCATTATAACCAGGTTTCTATCAGTACCTAAATGCCTTACCTGGGCATCCAGCAGATGCAGGTCATACTGTATAGCCTTGCTTTTAAGTACAGAATTGTGAGTGCTGTATAGTTTGGCCTCTGATCCTCCCATACTGCAAAGTATGCTGTCCACATACTGCATAAGGTCCATGGCCTCATTTTTCCCTACATAGCTCCACAGCTCTCCGCCAAAATTATTGGTTATATTGTACTTTCCGTCTGAAAGGCTTCCTGCTCCTCCATAACCATTGGTTATGCTGCATATTCCGCAGTTGACACATGTGGTTATTTTCTTACCATCAATAGGACATTTTCTTTTATCTAATGAGTGACCTTTTTCTATCATAAGTATTTTTATATCAGGATTTAATGTTGACATTTCATATGCTGTAAATATACCTGCTGCTCCAGCACCTACTATTATTACATCATAATTCATTGTCATACCCCCTCTCGAATTGCATAATAATAGTAGCAAATATCGTAATAATAGTCAAGAATATACGTACTTTTTATTTTTAATGTTTTGTTAAGTTCGCTATGTAACGAATATTATATAGATAAACACCAATGCGAGACACAATAGCATTCAGTGTAAGCTTATTATTTACAATAATATAAGGTTTCTATGAATATTTATATTAATATAATCTCCTGACTTCTGTCTAAACCTACACTGTATATGGTAGAATATATAGGAGGTGAATTTACATATGCTTATAAAGTTTATAAAGGACTGGGTTATTCCCATCCTAATAGCTCTGGTTATTACAGTACTTATAAATAAATTCGTATTTTTTAATATACAGGTGCCAACATCCTCCATGTATCCCACAATAATGGAGGGAGACAGGATAACAGTTCTCAGAGTTCACAACTTATCCAAGCTGAAAAGGGGGGATATTGTAGTCTTCAATTCTGACGAGTTAAAGGAAACATTGGTTAAACGCCTTATAGGGCTTCCTGGTGATAAGGTTGAAATACGTGCGGGGGAACAGGTCTACATAAACGGGTCCGAATTTAAGCAGGACTTCAGCTACTCCATAGATGATTATACAGGCACCTTTACCGTTCCTGAGGGCTGTTACTTCTTTTTAGGAGACAATAGGGTGGGTTCCTATGATTCAAGAAAGTGGAACAATCCATATATTTCAGGAGATAACATAATGGGTAGAGCTGCCATCCGTATTTTTCCCTTTAACAGGTTTGGAAAGCTGTAGATTATCAAGCTGTGTTTATTTAATGTAACTAAGAAGGAGGCAACACATGAAACAAGATTCCCAGTTAAAAAAATCCATTCTTTTTTCAATTTTCCTATTAACCTTTTACTTTGGAGGCTCCTATATTCTAAGCCTTATATTCAAGCATTACAGTATAAGTCCTACAGAAGTTGAAGGTATTCTTATATCCCAGCTTGGCCTTGTACTTATTCCAGTTATTATATATTTCTTAATAACAAGAAACAGCTTGGTTAAGACCCTTAAGCTTTACCCCATAAACCTCATGTGCCTGATGAAGATAATATTGTTCACCATATGCATACAGCCCCTTGTAATGACTGTATCGGCAATAGGAAACCTGTTTTTTGCCAACCACACTACAAGTGTAATGCTGGGCCTCACTAACACCCTGTCCTATCCTGCAATGCTGCTTCTTACTGCAGTACTTCCTGCCATAATTGAAGAGATATCCTTAAGAGGCATCATATTATCAGGCTTTAAGGGCAGGCCCACATTCCCCTCAGCAGTTATAAACGGGATAATATTTGCAGTGCTCCATGGTAATGTACAGCAGGGACTTTACGCTTTTGTACTTGGATTTATATTCGTATACCTTGTTAATGCTTCAGGCTCAATAGCCGCATCCATGATAGCGCACTTCATAATCAATGCCTCCTCTGTAACCTTGGTATATGCACTGTCTGATGTTTATAGGGGCCTTGGCTCCTCATCAGGCTCTTCCCAGGTGACCCTATCCCTTGCCTCTCAGGAAGCCCTTCTTGCCATTGGAGTGCTTGCAATACTATCTATTGGCTTTACCTTCCTGGCATATCTTCTTTACAGGAGTATAAAAAACCAGGGAAAGACGTTTTTTAAGGATAGAGGAAATACCATAACAATATAGTTGATTTAGAAAAAGAGTAAAAACCGGATTTTTCCGTATAAAAAAACCAGATGGGGTAACCATCTGGTTTTTATTTATATCCCTATCGCTCTTCCCTGAAGTATGGAAGTCCAAGGCTCTGGGGAGGCTGATTCTCCTTCTTGTTCCTCATGCTGGTTATAACCAGCACTACTAAGGTTACAACATAGGGTATCATCTTGAACAGGGACTGGGTGCTTCTGGTAAGCCCTGGAATATACAGATACATCCAGTAAAGTATTCCAAACAGATACGAGCCCCATATGGAACCTTTTGGCTTCCAGGTTGTGAATATAACCAGTGCCACAGCCAGCCAGCCAAGGGTTTCCATTGTTCCGTCATTAGACCAGGTACCCTTTGTATAGTCCATTACATAATAGAGTCCTCCAAGTCCTGCAATTGCACAGCCTATGCAGGTAGCCAGATACTTATTTTTTGTTACATTAATTCCTGCCGCATCTGCTGTACTTGGACTTTCTCCAACTGCACAGAGGTTCAGACCCTTACGGGTTTTAGAGAGGAAGTACTGCATGATTACTGCCCCTACTATTGCTATATATACCATTCCACCATAGGAGAACAGTATGTCTCCCACTAATGGTAGCTTAGACAGACCAGGTATGGTTGTCCTGAAAGTAGCGCTTGTAGTAGCAACAGATATCTGTCCCACTCCTCCTGCCAGCTTGTTAAGAGAGCCTCCAAAGAAGTTAGCCACTCCTCCTCCAAATATGGTAAGTGTAAGTCCTGTAACATTCTGGTTTGCCCTCAGGGTTATAGTAAGGAAGCTATATATAAGACCTCCAAACCCTGCTGCCACAATGGCACAAATGGATGCTATTATTATACATAATATTGGGTTAGGGTTAGGGGTCGACCTTTCATAGAGGAATGCTCCTGTAAGACTTGCAATGCCTCCAAGATACATGACTCCAGGAATACCCAAATTCAGGTTGCCTGCTTTTTCTGAAAGTATCTCACCTACACACCCAAACATTATAACCGTTCCAAAAACAATGGATACCTGAATTAGTGCGGTTAACTTATCCATAAGCTAAACCTCCTCTCTATGCTTTCCACGGAATACTAATTTATAATTGATGAAAAATTCACTTCCCAGCACGAAGAACAATATGATTCCCTTCATAATCTGGGAGGCCTCATCGTTCAGGTTAAAATCCGATGCAATCTGGGATGCACCCTTCTCCAGGAAAACAATCAAGGTGGAGAAAAGTATCATCACAAAGGAGTTAAACTTGGAAAGCCATGCAACTATGATAGCTGTAAATCCCCTGCCTCCTGCAGTGCTTGTGGAAATTGTGTGGCTTGCTCCAGAAACTGCCAAGAAGCCTGAAAGACCACATAAAGCACCAGACAGAAGCATTGTGCGTATAACTACCTTCTTAACGTTTATTCCTGCATATCGGGCTGTATTTTCACTATCACCTACAACGGAGATTTCATAACCATGCTTGCTGTATTTCAAATAGAAGAACATTAACACTGTCAGTATCATCACTAATATAACATTAAGCCCATATTCCTTGCCGAAAACCCATGGGAACCAGCCAGCTTTTGTATTTGGGTTGATTACTCCTACTGTATTAGAACCATATGGATTTTCCCACAGGGCTACAAAGAAGGACGTAAGCTGTATAGCAATGTAATTCATCATAAGTGTGAACAGCGTTTCATTGGTCTTCCATCTTGATTTGAAAAGTGCAGGGAAGAATCCCCACAGAGCTCCTGCAGCCACGCTTGCTGCAATCATTACAATGAACAGCACTGCTGTAGGCAGCTTATCCCCCAGATATATCATGCAGGCGGCAGTAGCAATGCCTCCTACCAGTATCTGTCCTTCTGCTCCTATGTTCCAGAACTTCATCATGAATGCTGGCGCCAGTCCCAAGGATACACAAAGCAGCATCATTATATCTCTTGTGGTAACCCATGCACGACGGGTGGTTCCAAAGGCTCCTTTGAACATTGAGCCATAAACTGCTATAGGGTTAAGCTTAGTTACAGCGCGTATGAAAAGTGCACAGATTACAAGTGCAGCTATTAAAGCTATAATACGGATTATCCAAGCCTTCCAGCCAGGAAAAGCCCCCCTCTTCACCATACGGACAAGAGGCTCATTAGTCTTTTGTCTTACTGCCATATTACTCAGCCTCCTTAATATTGGTATCCTGGGCTATTCCCATGCGTACATCAGTACCCATAAGATTTAATGAACCCGTCATCATAAGACCTAACTCCTCCTTGGAGGTTTTATCTCCATCAACCACTCCCATAAGCTTACCATGGCAAAGCACCATTATCTTATCGCAAAGTGACATCATAACATCCAGATCCTCTCCAATAAAGAGTACTCCTACCCCGTTTACCTTCTGTTGGTTCAGTATGTCATATATCATATATGAGGAGTTAATATCGAGTCCCCTTACCGGGTAAGCAGTAATAATTACATTGGGTCCTGTTTTTATCTCACGACCCAGCAGCACCTTCTGCACATTACCTCCAGAAAGCCTGCGCACAGGAGTTTCAGTAGAAGGAGTCACCACACCCAGCTCCTCTATTACCCTCTGGGCATCAGCACGACCTCTCTTGCGGTCCACAAGCGGATTCCATCTGTTCCCTTCATTGTAATTCTTAAGAAGCATGTTGTCCGTAATGGAAAGCGATGGTGCAAGTCCCATTCCAAGCCTGTCCTCAGGTATAAAGCTCATGGATACTCCCTTAGCAAGTATCTGTTTGGGAGTCATATGAGATATATCCTCCCCTTTATGGACTATCAATCCTGATTCTATTGGGCGGAGTCCTGCAATAGCCTCGCAAAGCTCCTTCTGACCGCAGCCTGCAATTCCAGCAACTCCTAGAATCTCTCCTCCTCTTATATAGAAGCTTACATCATCTATAGCCTTATGGCCGTCATTATTCATTATTGAAAGGTTCCTTATCTCAAGCAGAGGCGTGGTAGCTTCAATTAAAGGCCTTGCTATGTTAAGGTCTATCTTCTTACCAACCATCATTTCGGTAAGGCTGGACTCGGTTGCCTCTGACGTATTTACAGTTCCAATATATTCTCCCTTTCTAAGGATGGAAACTCGGTCTGACACCTCCAGCACCTCATTGAGCTTATGGGTTATGATAACTATGGCCTTGCCATCCTTCTTCATGTTTCTCATAACATTAAACAGCTTCTGTGTTTCCTGATGGGTAAGTACAGCTGTAGGCTCGTCCAATATAAGTATGTCTGCACCACGATATAGAACCTTTATTATCTCCAGTGTCTGCTTCTGGGAAACAGACATATTATATACCTTCTGGTCAGGGTCAAGCTCAAAGCCATACCGGCCGCATATATCCTTAATACGAGCTATTACATCCTTCCTGCTTCCCTTCTCCTCCAGCCCAAGCATTATATTCTGGGCTGCGGTGAATACCTCTACCAGCTTGAAGTGCTGATGAATCATGCCTATCTTAAGATCGTACGCATCCTTAGGTGAACGAATGGAAACTTCCTTACTATTTGCGAATATCTCTCCCTCATCTGGGAAGTATATGCCAGAGAGCATGTTCATAAGGGTAGTCTTGCCACTACCATTTTCACCAAGGAGGGAAAGTATCTCCCCATACCTTATATCAAGGCATACATGGTTATTTGCCACAATTGAGCCAAATCGCTTAGTCACGTTCTTAAGCTGGATTGCACTTGCATTTTCCAAAGAGGTCACCCCTTCTAAATAAAATAGTTCCTACATTACTCCTGCCAATTGCTCGGTTTTACGGGCTTTTTGACACATTTATTGTAAAAGATGTATATGGGAAGTCCCAAAAGTGACTTCCCATATATAACTATTACCAAGTCTAATTTAATATTAATGTAATTATTTGCTGTTTAACTCAGTGATGCCATCTATGCGGACGTCAAAGTAAGGAGCACTTCTGAACTCATCAGCCTTTGACTCATAGAACACACCATTTTCAATAACGTTGGTCTCATGTTCAAACTTAGCATCAGGCACTACGTCTGCCTTGTACTCTGTAAGATTCTTTCCACCTACAGTAAACTTTGAGGTATCAAATACGTTTAAGGTGCCAGCCTTAAGTGCAGACTCAACCTCTTTTACCTTTGCATCAGTTCCCTCTGCACAGGACCCTCCAAGTGTTGTTATAGCAACTGCACCTGTCTTGTAACCCTCTGCCCAGTTAGTTGCAATCTTCTCTCCCTTAATTAACTGGTTGAATGCATATGTGTAATAAACTGCCCAGTTATTGGTAGCTGAGGTAAGTGCTGCAGTCTTTGCAACGCTAAGCATATCAATGTTGTATCCTACAGAGTATACTTCCTGTCCCTTGTCATGAAGTGCCTGGATGGCAGACGGTGCACCTGTTGAATCTGCATGCTGTCCAATTATTACGCATCCATCGGCTGCCAGTGCTGAACCTGCTGCGGACTCATCTGTTGGGCTGAACCAGGAATTAGTATAGGTAACCTGCATTGCTACATCTTTATATACTGATTGAATTCCAAGGAAGAATGCAGTGTATCCAGAAACAACCTCTGCATATGGATATGCTCCAACGTATCCTATCTTAACCTTTTTGTCTGAGGTATAATTCTTATCTGTAAGCTTGTTATTCTTTACTAATTCAGCAACCTTCATTCCAGCAACAACACCAGATACATAGCGGGATTCATAAACGCTATTAAATGCGTTGCAGAAATTGCTGAGGCCGCTTGACTTTGCAGTATCTCCAGTCATTGATACGAATGTTACGTTTGAATTTTCTCTAGCTGCTCTCTCCATATGTGCCTGATGGCCATAGCTGTTTGAGAATATTGCTGTACAGCCCTGATCAACTAAGTCTATAGCTGTGTCGTAGCATTTTTCATCCTCTGGTACAGAGTACTTCCATATTACATTATTTGCATCAAAGCCGGTGTCTGTTATTGCCTTCTTAATACCTTCAATGTGTGCGTAGGTATAGCCCTCGTTCTCATCTCCAATAAGGATTACACCAATCTTTATTTTCTTCTTGTCGCCGTCATCACCCTTTTTGTCATCACCTTTGTTTGTGCTTCCGCAAGCTGTGAAGCAGGCCATGGTCATAATAAGAGCAACAACCAAAGCAATAATTTTTTTCATTCTCTTCTCCTCCTCGCCTTATGGCAAAATTATTGAAATCCTATATGTAATTCACATTACACGCTTATATATTTTATTGCTCCCTGAATACAATATCTGGCTCATTCATGGAATCTATAATGGCAAGGGACTCTACCCTTATTCCCTGGGCACGGAGCTTGTCTCCACCCTTCTGGAATCCCTTTTCTATGGCAACAGTTATACCTGCTACCTTAGCTCCAGCCTGTTTTGCTAAATCCATAAGTCCTTCAAGTGCACAGCCAGATGCAAGAAAATCATCAACAATTAGCACTATATCTCCTTCATTTAGAAAGTCCTTTTCTACCACCACCTTATACTCTTTATTATAAGTATATGAGGTAACCTGAGTTGTGTATACGTTTGACGAAATGTTCAGGCTCTTGCTCTTCTTGGCAAACACTACAGGAACATGCAGCTTCGTGGCTGCAGCAAATGCAATGGCTATGCCTGAGGTTTCAATAGTAAGTATCTTAGATATTTTGCAGTCTTTATATAATCTTGCTATCTCCTCTCCCATTTCCATAAGGAAGTCCACATCAAGCTGATGGTTAAGAAAGCTTCCAACTTTCAGGACGTTGCCAGGATATACCTTACCTTCTGCTAGTATCTTTTTCTCCAGTGACTTAATAACAATCATCTCCCAAATAATTTTAGAAAAAAAACAGACTTAAAAAAAGTCTGCCTGCCAACGTAGTCCCTGAATACAGTGTGAAGAAATGCTCCATACATTTTATTGTAAGGTATATTATACCAATAGTCGCAACTGTTATGGCGTGCGGTAGAAACATTTGGGCCCTCTATCCAAACCTATATTGGCGCTTATTCAATTTTTCGACATAATTATAATAACATATTTCAAGAACTTGTCAATAAAACTTACGTACACTAACGAAGATTATTTATTATATTTGCATAATATTATGTGACTAAGTGAAAGTAGTATATTTGAAAGCTACTATAAAGTTAGTATATCATAAAATTTGTAGGATGATAATAGTTTTTTAGAAAACAAAAAAAAATTTATTGACTTGTCAGAATAATAGGTAGTAGAATAAATAAAAGTTTATTTTTTTCACTGTAAAGTGTAAAAGTTGAGGAGGAAACCTATGAAAACCCAAAACTCAAGAAAAGAAGAAAAGTATTATTACTTTAGCTTTAGCCAGGGCTTTTATTTTATAAGTGCCGGTAGCTTTGCTATAGTTAAAAATACTTACTTTTCTTGAGACGGGCCATGAAAAACTAAGGTATTTGCTCTATAAGTATCTATGTTATTAAAAGGCTCATTCATGAGCCTTTTTTTATTTATCAAAAGGAGATGCATACTATGATAATTGTAATGAAAAGCAAGTCAGGACTTAAGGATATTCAGGAGATTGTAGATTACATTGGGACCTTTGGTGTATCCACTCATCTTATACAAGGAAACCAACAGTGTGTAATAGGACTTGTAGGGGATACTACCGTTATTGATAAGGATTATCTGGAAACCAATCCCCATGTAGAAAGGGTGATGAAGGTACAGCAGCCCTACAAGCTTGCCAATAAGGCTTTCCATCCCGGCTCTACTGTAATTGATGTGAACGGAAGAAAAATTGGCGGTGGAAACCTGGCAATAATTGCAGGTCCCTGCTCCGTAGAAAGTGAGGAACAGATAATAAGTGTAGCAAGATCTGTTAAGACCTCAGGTGCATCCTTCCTCCGAGGAGGTGCCTTTAAGCCCAGAACCTCCCCCTACAGCTTTCAGGGTATGGGACTTGAAGGCTTAGAGCTTTTAAAGCTTGCACGTAAAGAAACAGGCCTTCCTATTGTAACAGAAATAATGTCCACTGATGTGCTAGACAGATTTGCAGAGGATGTGGATATTATACAGGTTGGAGCCAGGAACATGCAGAACTTCGACCTTCTGAAGGAACTAGGCAAAACAAACAAGCCCATACTCCTTAAGAGAGGTATGTCAGCAACAATAGAGGAGCTTTTAATGTCCGCAGAATATATAATGGCTGGAGGCAACGAAAGAGTAATACTATGCGAGAGGGGAATAAGAACCTTTGAAAGCTATACCAGAAACACCCTGGACCTTAGCATAATTCCTGCTATAAAGCATTTAAGCCACCTTCCTGTTATAATAGATCCAAGTCATGCCACAGGGCTTGCATGGATGGTACCTCCTCTATCAAGGGCTTCAGTTGCCGCTGGTGCAGACGGACTAATAATTGAGGTACATAACGATCCACAGCATGCTAAGTGTGATGGCCCTCAGTCTTTAAGGCCTGAGGAATTTAGGGAGCTTGTGAGAGAGCTTGAATTAATATCACAATCTCTTAAGGATGTGATATAGTTATTATTAAGAGTATTTATTATAGGAATACTATGTTTGAGAAAAAGAGGTGCTGATATGGATGTTTTAAGCGTAACACATAGATTAGGAAGCTATGATATTTATATAGATAATAATACCCTTCATGCCCTTGCCTCATATCTGGCCTCCAGCTATGAGGGAAGAAAAGCTGCTATTATTACAGATGATACGGTAGGGCCTCTCTACCAGGAGTTAGTATCCTCTGCCGTTACCTCCTCTGGTTTAACCTGCAGCAGTATGAGCATAAGGCATGGGGAGGGAAGCAAGTCCATTTCCGTTCTGCAGCAGGTTTATACCTGGCTTTGCAGCCTGAATATGACCAGATCGGATCTGATAATTGCATTAGGAGGAGGGGTTGTAGGAGACCTGGCAGGCTTTGCAGCCTCCACCTTTATGAGAGGGCTTCCCTATATAAACATTCCCACCTCCCTGCTTTCTCAGACAGACAGCAGCATAGGTGGCAAGGTAGCAGTAAACCTTCCCCTGGGCAAGAATCTGGTAGGTACCTTCTATCCTCCTGCAGCTGTGTTTATATGTATAGATTTTCTTAAAACACTTGAGCCAAGATACCTGCATGACGGCCTGGCAGAAGTAATAAAATATGGCTGCATAAAGGATCCTTCTATCATCTCCATATTAAGCCGCACAACGTGCCATGATGACCTGCTTTCAAGCATAAGAGAGTTAATACTAAAATGCCTTACTATAAAAAAAGAATTAGTAGAAAGGGATGAGCTGGATACGGGAGACAGAATGCTGCTGAACTTTGGCCACACAATAGGACATGGTATAGAAAAGCACTATAATTATTCAAAGTATACTCATGGAGAGGCAGTAGGCTTAGGAATGGTCTGGATAACCGAAAAAAGCGAGAAGCTTGGTCTGACCGAGATAGGTACAGCAAACAGAATAACCAGTCTGCTTGGCAACTTCTCCTTGCCCTCAAGCCCTGATAAATCCATAAGAGAAAGTGTAATTGGCACCATCCTCCATGATAAGAAGGCCGGGGGGGACAAAATGCATCTGGTGCTTATAAAAGACATAGGCAAGGGCTTTATTAAAGAGCTTCCTATGAGTGATATAGGGAAATATATATAGAGATAAGAGTGAAGAGTGAAAAGATATGGAGGAAAAGCCTGTTTGAACGATGGGCAGGCTTTTCTATTATTAAATAAACTATATAGGTAAACCTTTATTCGTAGGGGCGAAAACATCTGTTTGGAATGTTTTCCCATACCGTCCCTAGGTATAGCAAAACTTCGGCGGGTACAAAGTCCCAGCCCTACAGGTAAGCTTTTAAATACCTTTGATCAAAAGAGAAAACGAATATTTAAATTTCAAACCAACCAACGAATACAAAAAGAAATGTGGGATTAATATGAACATAACCATAAAGGCTGGAAATGTCAGTGGCAGCATCAGGGTTCCTTCCTCTAAAAGCATAGGTCATAGGGCACTTATATGCAGTGGACTTGCTCAAGGGAAAAGCCTTATTACAGGCCTTTCCCCCTCTAAGGACATAAACGCCACCATAAATGGAATGAAGCAGCTAGGTGTACACTGCTCCTCCTCAGATCTTAGCTTATCCGTGTATAAGAAATCCTCACCCTCCCCAAGTCCTATCATAGACTGCAGGGAATCGGGCTCCACTTTAAGGTTTCTTATACCTGTAGCTCTGGTACTGGCTGAGGGAGCCGTCTTCATAGGTTCCGGTAGGCTTGGAGAGCGCCCTCTCAACGTTTACAGGGAGCTTTTCTCCTTAATGGGAATCAAGTGGGAGCAAGCTCCATCAGGTCTTCCTCTCATGGTTAAAGGGTCCCTTAAAAGTGGTGAATACGAGCTTGACGGATCCATAAGCTCCCAATTCATAACAGGGCTTATGTTTGCACTGCCAATTCTTAAGGGTGACTCTACTATTAAAATAAAAAACCTTCTTGAGTCCCGTCCTTACATAGACCTTACAATAGACACTCTGAAGGAATTTGGAATAAGTATCATAAACAACTCCTACAAGGAATTTATTATTCCAGGAAACCAGAGCTATATCTCAAGGACCTACGCTGTAGAGGGTGATTACTCCCAGGCAGCATTTTTCCTCGCAGCAGGAGCGCTGTCAGGAAGCATCCAGATATATGGCCTTAAGAAAGACTCCCTTCAGGGCGATAGCGTAATTGTAGATATACTTTCCCGTATGGGGGTAGAACTTGTATGGAAAGATAATTCTCTTCATGTAGCTGAATCTAATCTTACGGGAACCGCCATAGATGCCTCCCAATGTCCTGACCTGGTGCCAATACTTGCAGTAATGGGCTCCCTCAGCCAGGGTATCACCATTATTAAAAATGCCGCCAGACTGAGGCTTAAGGAATCTGACAGGCTCCGTGCCATGGCAGAGGAGCTGAAAAAGCTTGGGGCAGATATTGAGGAATTTAATGATGGCCTTATAATACATGGAAAATCCCAGTTATCAGGAGGAGAAGTGGATAGCTGGAATGACCACAGGGTTGCCATGTCATTGGGGGTTGCAGCCTTATGCTGCAGTTCACCTGTAACCATAACAAATGCTGGGTGCGTTGATAAGTCATACCCACTATTCTGGGAGGACTTGAAAAGGATTGGAGGAGATATTGTTGAGCAGCATATGGGGTAATAATATAAAAATATCCATATTCGGAGAATCCCATGGTCCTGCCATAGGTGTTACTATGGATGGTGTTCCCTCAGGGCTTACTGTTGATATGGATTATATAAACAAGGAAATGAAAAGGAGAGCACCAGGTCAGAGCCTATCCACCCCCCGTAAGGAGCAGGACACAACTGAAATACTCAGCGGAGTGCTTAATAGCCATACTACAGGAGCACCTATTACAGCCATCATACGAAATACCAATATCCACTCCCAGGACTACTCCAATATTCAGTCCATTCCAAGACCCTCCCACGCAGATTATACAGGAAGGGTTAGATATAACGGCTTAAATGATGCTCGTGGAGGAGGTCATTTCTCCGGAAGGCTTACTGCACCTTTGGTATTTGCAGGCTCAATTCTTAGGCAAGCCTTAGAGCAGAGGGGCATAATCATAGCAAGCCATATTAAAAGCATACATACAATTGAGGATGCTCCCATTAACACTATGAGTATAGATAAGGAGCTTGCCTCCTCCTTAAGGGATATGTCCCTTCCTGTAATTAATAAGGCTATGGTTGAACCCTTTAAAGATGTCATAGAGACTGCAATGTCTTCACAGGATTCTGTTGGAGGGGTCATAGAAGGAGGCATATACAATCTGCCATCAGGCATAGGAGAGCCTATGTTCCAGTCAGTGGAAAGCCAGCTGTCCTCTATGCTTTTCTCTATTCCTGGAATTAAGGGAGTGGAGTTTGGAACCGGTTTTAACATAACAGAGCTTACTGGCTCCCAGGCTAATGACCAATTCCTCATAAGGGATGGGAAGGCAGCTACCTCTACTAACCATAGCGGTGGTATACAAGGTGGAATAACCAACGGTATGCCTGTTATATGGAGGGCTGCTGTGAAGCCCACAGCCTCTATAGGTATTCCTCAAAGGTCCTTAAACCTTGACACTATGGAGGAGGCAGTCCTTGAAATAAAGGGACGGCATGACCCGTGCATAGTCCTAAGGGCAGTGCCAGTGCTTGAGGCAGCCTGCGCAATAGTTATATTCGACCTGATGCTAGAGAGAAGAGGATTATAAGGAGGAAAACTAATGATAGATTTAAAGCTCCTCCGGGAGAGAATTAACGAAATTGATGAACAGATGGCTGCCCTCTTTAAAGAGAGAATGGAAACCGTGTCCAAGGTTGCAGAATATAAGAAGGAAAAGGGCCTTCCTGTTTCGGACAGCTCAAGAGAAAAGGCCATACTGGATAGATTCCTGTCAAGGGATTATGATGAGTCCTTCAAGAAGGACTTAAAGGACTTTTTAGAATCAGAGATGTTTATAAGCAGAAGGTCTCAGGAGAGGCTGATTTCCAAGGACCTTGCCCCACAAAAATGCAGCTATTCCTCTGCAGGCTTTTTAGGCCTTGAGGGCTCCTTCAGTCATAAGGCCTTTAAGATCTTTTTTCCTGAGTCCTGCCAGGCTTTAGGCTTTCCGGATTTCAGGGAGATATTCCATGCTCTTAAGGAAGGTAAAATAGAATGTGCCATAGTTCCTGTAGAGAACACCTCAACAGGGGGGATAAATGAGATCTATGACCTTATGGAGGAGTACGGTTACTATATAATAGGAGAGAAATGCATAAGAGTTGAACAGAGTCTGCTTTGTCTTGAGGAAGCAGCTGAGGAGGATATAGCCAAGGTATATTCCCACCCCCAGGCCATATCTCAGTGCAAGGAGTTCCTTCAAAAGCATTCCTTATGGCAGCTTATACCCTGCCACAGCACCTCTGAAGGAGCACTAAAGGTAAGCACCTCCATGGATAAGCATGTAGCATGCATCGCCAGCATAGACAATGCTGATACCTTTAGACTGAAGGTACTTAAGGAAAACATCTCTGAGGACACCAACCATACCCGTTTTTTAGTCATATCCAGGAATATGGATTATGACTTAAAAAGTGATAAGGTAAGCATTATACTATCCGTTGCCCACACCTCAGGCTCACTTTTCAAGGTTCTGAAGCACTTTGAGGAAAACAGTGCCAACATGCTGAAGATAGAATCCCGCCCTGTTAAGGGCCACCCCTGGGAGTACCACTTCTTTATTGACTTTACGGGTAATTTAAATGATGAGAAAACCCAGCGTGTACTTAAAGGCATTGAAGGCGATGGACTCGGACTTAAATTACTGGGAAATTATAAAGGTGAGGTGACCTGGTGATGGATGGATTATACGGTCTTATTGGAGAAAAGCTGGTACACTCAATGTCTCCTCAGATACATGCAGAGCTTTTTAAGTCCTTAAGGGTTAATGGCCATTACCATATATTCCAGGTAAAAAAGCATAAGCTTTCTGAAGCTGTATTTGGACTATCTGCCATTGGAGCAATAGGAGTTAACGTTACCATACCCTACAAGGTTTCAATAATGAAATACCTGGACTCCTTATCCCCTGAAGCAGAAAAAATAGGTGCCGTAAATACACTTTCCTTTATGAATGGGGAAATAAAAGGCTACAACACCGACTATCATGGCTTTAAAAAGGCTCTGGATTATTCCTCCATTAACATAGCCGGCAAAAGGGCTGCTGTGCTGGGCACAGGAGGGGCATCTAAGGCGGTATGTCAATGTCTTATGGATAATGGAGCATCAGACATTGTGCTGGTATCAAGATCTCCCCACAAGGACGCCCTCAGATGTATAAGCTATGAGGAGCTTACCAGCATAAAAGGCTGGGATATAATCATAAACTGTACTCCTGTTGGCATGTATCCTGATGTTGATGCTTCCCCAGTTACCAGGCAGATTATAAGCAGCTTTTCCTCTGCAGTGGATTTGATATACAACCCTGCTGAAACCCTTTTTCTGAAGTATGCCAGAGAGCTTGGTCTCCCTCATGCCAATGGGCTTTATATGCTTGTATCACAAGCAGCAGCAGCGCATGAAATATGGCAGGATACTTTACTTCTCCAGAGCTTAGTGGAGGATATATATGAGAGATTCAAATAAGAGCCTGGTGCTTATAGGAATGCCTGGCTGCGGCAAAACTACCGCAGGAAAAATAACCGCATCCAGACTTAAGCTTGGATTTGTTGATATGGACCAGTATATTGAGAATATGACAGGCTGTACCATACCCCAGCTTTTCCAGAAGGGTGAGGATTACTTCCGGGATAGGGAAACCGAAGCAGCTCAGGCTGTGAGCCTGCTCCCTCCATGTGTTATCTCAACTGGAGGAGGAATAGTAAAGCGCAGAGAAAACATGGATATATTAAAAAAGAATGGCTTCCTTGTCTTTATAGACCGAAGTGCTGAAGACATAATGAAGGACTTAAACGCACAGGGGAGGCCACTTCTAAGGGATAATCCCAATGCAATTTATGCTCTTTACAGGGAAAGGTATAGCCTGTACAAGGAATATTCTGATTGCAT
>JAEZLD010000095.1 GCA_023415335.1 Bacillota bacterium
TTCATGATTTTTTTGAAGAGTATAGAGGCTACAATTTCCTTGTATTTCGTGAAAAACCAAGTGAGCATAAGGCCCTCCTTAACAGGATAAGGTATTATTATCCTAACCCTCAGGCATATGTAAAAAATACGATGGTACATATGCTATATAATGCAGCCTTTCTTGTAGCAGAGAAAACAAACCTTTTTCAAAAGAAATTCCTATATGAAAAGGAAAGCTATAGGTTTGGCGCTAACTGGTTCAGCATAACAGATGATTTAGCTAATTATGTTGTTAGCATAAAGGATATAATTGCAAAGCAGTATAGGGGCTCATTGTGCTGTGATGAGATTTTTCTGCATACATTGATATACAATTCAAGGTTTAAGGATACTGTATTTGGAGGAACTGACAATTTTAATTATAAATACTGCTTAAGGTTCATTGATTGGACACGGGGTAATCCATATGTTTTTAGAGATGAAGACATTGATGAGCTGCTTAATGCCGGAGAGTGCTTCTTATTTGCCAGAAAGTTTGACTATCAGAATTATCCTCATGTGGTTGATGGACTATACAATATTTTAATAAAAGACGGGTATTAAATTATTGGCAGCATAGCTATATTTATGATATGGTGTATGTATAAATGTTAAAGGAGAGATGTTTTTATGTTCAATAATGATAAAATGGAGATTGTAGCAGGCAGGAGGCTTGCATAAACTTACTCCTGCAATGCCTCCTGCTGGTTGGGACATAACTTAAGGGAGGATAATAAATTGAACGAATTAGATATGAAAAGATTAGGCTTTACTGGTAGCTTTGTCACTGAGGCCGGGTTATATAATGGATTATATGCAGGCAGGGTACTGTCACAGTCAAAAGGACTTTACAGGATAGCATGTGAAAAGGGAGAGCTTATGGCAGAGGTTTCAGGAAGGCTTCGTTTTGAAGTACAAACGCTCTCTGATTTCCCCGCAGTGGGGGACTTTGTTATGGTTGATAGGAATCACGATACAGGAGGCAATGCCATAATCCATCATGTACTTAAGAGAAAAAGTGCATTTATCAGGAAAGCTGCAGGAACCTCTAACGAAGAGCAGGTTGTGGCTGCTAACATCGATACGGTTTTCATATGCATGTCTCTGAACAATGATTTTAACCTTAGAAGGCTGGAGCGCTATCTGTCCATTGGGTGGGACAGCGGGGCGACTCCTGTGGTGGTATTTACCAAGGCCGACTTGTGTAGTGATATACAGAGCCGCCTTCGTGAGGTGGAGGAGGTATGTATTGGGGCTGATATATTGATTACCTCATCCATGCAGGAGGATGGCTATACCCAGGTGCTTCCGTATATTAAGGAAGGAAGTACAGTGGCGTTTATGGGTTCTTCAGGTGTAGGCAAGTCTACCCTCATAAATCGTCTTATGAGAGAGGAAAGGCTTGCCACCAATGGTCTTAGGAATGACGACAAGGGAAGGCATACCACCACAAGGAGGGAGCTTATACTCCTGGATAGTGGAGGAATGGTGATAGATACACCTGGAATGAGGGAGCTTGGTATAGAGAGTGCGGATCTGTCTAAAAGCTTTGCAGACATTGACGAGCTTTCATCCCAGTGCAGGTTCAGAGATTGTACACATACCTCAGAGCCTGGTTGTGCAGTGCTTAAAGCAGTGTCTGATGGAATCCTTTCGGAGGAGAGGCTTTTAAGCTATAAGAAGCTTAAGGTGGAAGCAGGATATGAGGGTTTGGATTCAAGGCAGATTGAAGCGGTAAAAGTGAGCCGGATGTTTGCTGGTGTAGGAGGGGCTAAGAATGCCAGAAGGCTGGCTAAGGAAAAAAACAAGAGAAGGTAAATAAAAAGCGGCATGACATTTGGTTTATCCAATGGTCATGCCGCATATTTTTTATAGAAGTACCGATGATTTTAATGTAGGGTCAAAATCATCCTGTATTGTTGGCAGTGAACGAGTGTATAATGTATATCCCTCAGGCATATGCATAGGAGAATAGCCGGTAATTTCTTTAAATGTGCGGTTAAAGCTTCTGAGGGTATTAAAGCCACATTTTAGCATTAAATCAGTTGCTTTTATACTGTTATCGGACTTAATAAGCTTTATGGCTTTTTCTATTCTTACCACGTTCAGGTAATGGGAGAAGGTCATTCCTGAATGCTTCTTAAAATACTTTGAAAAGTATGCTTGTGACAGGCACATGAAGCTGGCGGCATCCTCAAAGGATATTGAGTCGTAACTCTCGTCAATGAGGTTTAAAAGCTGCTTATACTTTGTTAAAGCAGCACCGGGGTTAGAGCAGGCCTTTTCAAGAGGCTCACTGCGGAAGATGTCAACCAGTAGCTCGCTTATCATACATGCGGTCTTTTCTTCAAAAAAAGGCAGCTGATGGTGGAGCTCCTGGTATATATCTGTCAGCCGGCTTAAGGCTGAATAGCTGTCTTTAAACACAGGTCTTGCAAGCATATATTCAGAGGTAACATGTTCATTCAGCTTATCCTCAAACAAACATACCAGCAGTATACAATCATTTTCGGCGTTTATAAAATGAACGCTACCGCCAGGACAAAAGACGCACTGTCCCTGACTTATGGTAAAAAGCCTGTCACCTACCATTACATCTGCCTTTCCCTGCTGGCAGGCAATCAGTTCGTGCTCCAAATGCCAATGGGAGATATTGTGAAGGTTTCTATATTTGCCAACCCACACGCATTCCCTGCTTACATATTTCCTCTTTTCATACCTCGCCAGCAAAGCTTTCACCCTCTAACAGCTTTTAATTTAAGAGTAACATATATGACAATAAATGTCTACATTTGGGAAACTGGTTTCTTTACTCACAACTATTATAATTATAGAATTTAATTATAATAACAAGCTTAAGGGTATGTAATTTATGTTACCTGATAAATGTGTATATTAATGCTGCGGGAGCGATTACTGTTCAGCAGAATGTTGGTACGGAGCATGCACTGCACAATTTTGATAGAGGTAAATAAAATGCCAGAGTACAGCATTGGTGCTGACTATGGAACCCTAAGTGAAAGAGGCAGAAACGATGCTATCAGGTCTCTGAAAGGGATTAAGGAGGAGGCATAAAGGGATGCTTGAGGATTTAAAAAGCCAGGTATGCCATGCTAACATTATGCTGGAGAGCTTAAAGCTTATCAGCTTTACCTGGGGGAATGTCAGCGGGATTGACAGGAAAAGCGGACTTATAGTTATAAAGCCCAGCGGGGTTCCCTACTCAAAGCTTATGCCTGAGGACATGGTGGTTGTAGATTTGGACGGGAAAACAGTGGAAGGAAGTCTTCGCCCCTCCTCTGACACTCCCACCCATGTTAAGCTATACAAGCAGTATGGTGAAATCGGTGGAGTAGTACATACCCACAGCCCTTATGGTACTGCGTTTGCACAGTGCCGCAGGCCCATACCCGCTCTTGGTACTACCCATGCTGACTATTTTTATGGAACAATTCCCTGCACAAGGGAACTAACCAAAGAGGAAATTAACAAAGACTATGAGGAAAACACAGGGAATGTGATAATTGAGACTATGGGCAGCCATGATGTTATGCCTGTGCCGGGAATACTGGTTGCATGTCATGGGGTTTTTGCCTGGGGAGATGATGCAGAAAAGGCAGTTATGAATGCAGCATACCTTGAAGAAACTGCCAAGCTGGCATACCGCACATTTATGCTTGATGGGTCATCAGCACCTGTTGACCAATTTTTATTAGATAAACATTACCTGAGAAAGCATGGGAAAAATGCTTATTATGGACAGGAGGTAAAATAATGAATAAGTTATATTTTATTACCGGTAGTCAGGACCTGTATGGAGAGGAGACACTTCGGCAGGTTGCAGCTGACAGCCAGTGCATGGTGGATTACTTAAATGAAAAGCTTGGGGATACCGCAGAAATAGTATGGTGTCCTACTGTACGCAACAGCGATGAAATACTTAAGGTATGTCAGGATGCATCTAATGATAATGGCTGCATAGGGGTAATTACCTGGATGCATACCTTTTCGCCGGCAAAAATGTGGATTAAGGGACTTCAGGCTTTATCAAAGCCATTGCTCCACCTTCACACACAGTTTAATGAAAAGCTTCCTTATGACACAATAGATATGGATTTCATGAATTTAAACCAGTCTGCACATGGAGACCGAGAGTATGGCTTTATACTTGCACGCTTAAGCATTCCCCATGAGATTGTGGTTGGGTACTATAAGCACGAGCATGTAATAAATTCGATACATCGCTTTGCCCAGGTTGCTGGTGCCATAGGCTATTCGAAAAATCTTAAGACTGCTATGTTTGGAAGCAACATGAGGGAAGTTGCGGTTACGGATGGTGACCGTGTAGAGAGCCAGATACGTTACGGATGGGAGATTAACTACTATGGAATAGGCGACCTTGTAGTACTTTCAGAGGAGGTTGATAAAGAGGATATACAGGCAAAGCTATCAGAGTATCGTA
>JAEZLD010000118.1 GCA_023415335.1 Bacillota bacterium
GGGAACCCAGGGACGGTTAAGCTATCTCAACAAATTAAATCACATGAACATGTTTCAAGCCTTCTTCTGTTGGTTATAATTTTACTATTACAACAGTAAGGAGGCTTTTTAATGCCAAGAAAAGCAAGAGTTAAATCAGAAGAGGCGGTTTACCACGTAATGGTGCGCAGTATTAGCGAAATAAGGATGTTTGAGGAAAGAGACGATAAATTGAAGTATATTTTCTTTTTTAAAAGGGGAATTAGTACCTACAAATTTAAAGTGCTGGCATACTGCATTATGGATAATCATGCACATTTTATAATAGATGGCTGCGGAGCAGATATTTCAAGAGTAATGCATAATATAAACTTCTGCTATGCCATGCACTATAACAAGGCTCATAGCAGGCATGGCCACCTGTTCCAGGACAGGTTCAAGAGTAAAATCGTATTTGATGATAGATATCTGATAAACCTTACAGCCTACATTCACAACAATCCTCATGATATTGAGGGGTATGAGGACTGTCCTGAGAAATACGAGTTTTCAAGCCTTTCAACCTATCTAGGGATGAACGTTTTAGACAATGATCCCCTTGTAAGCACAAGCTTAATAAAAAGCGTAATGGGCAAGGATCTGAATAGTACCAGAGATGCATACAGAGAGCTTGTGCGCAACGCCACCGATGAGGAAATGAAATCTGAGGTAGAGTTCAAAAACGAGGGGACTGAGTACGTAAGCTGCAGAAGAATAATATATAGGAATGCAGATCCTGATAAGATAATTAACTATATATGTAGAAGAATGAATTTGCGGAGAGAAAATATCCATGTTAAGTACAGCAGAGAGACTATGGAGGCTAAGGCCATAGTCATGTATCTTATGAGGTGTTTATGTAATTTCACCTGTCGAGATATGTGCGGCAACATAGGAGCCATAACCCAGAGCACTGCATCAAAATACTGCATAAAAGGAAGAGAATTATTGGAACAAGAGAAATATCGAGGTCTTGTAGATGACTTTCTAAGGGACTGTGCCATATCAGCATAAAATACAACAGCAAAATCATATCATATCATATCAATACTTTTGATAAAATAATTATTAAAGTGGACAAGCCATTATAAAATCGATTCTAAATCACACACATTTATATTACTTATACATAACTTAAGAAATAACATAGTGTTCAAACATTATGTTTATGTAATATTGTATTAAAAAAGCTTAACCGTCCCTGATCCCCCTGATTCCCAAAAAAGCTTAACCGTCCCTGATCCCATTTTGCCAGAGACAGTGATAGGTTGTACATAATACTACTAAATCTTATCTGCATGTCTATAAAAAGTTCTGTCAAAAAAAGGTGTTTACATGTTATTATATATACAAGAACAATATTTTGCTTTACTTACGTAATTTTACAATAAATAAATGAGCAGTTGTTCTATTTCTAAATGTGAAGAAGCCTTTATTTTGAAGGCTTTTGTGTTTCATACACACCTATAATATATAATTTACTGAAAGGAGTTTTTATCATGGGACTTATTAAAGCAGGAATCGGTGCATTGGGAGGAACCCTTGCCGACCAGTGGAAGGAGTTCTTCTACTGCGAGTCATTGGATAAAGAGATACTGGCCATAAAGGGACAAAAGCGAATAACCGGACGTTCCTCTAATACTAGAGGAAACGATAATATTATTTCTACCGGAAGCGGTATTGCTGTTGCTGACGGGCAATGTATGATTATTGTAGAGCAGGGTAAGGTGGTGGAGGTCTGCGCCGAGCCAGGTGAATATACATATGATAGTTCCACAGAACCTAGCATTTTTGCCGGGCCCTTAGGTGAGAGTATTAAGCAGACATTTAAGACCATTGGAAAGCGTTTTACCTATGGGGGCGATACTGGAAAGGATCAACGAGTATACTACTTTAACACCAAGGAGCTGATCGACAATAAGTTTGGTACTCCAAACCCCATTCCCTTCCGTGTGGTGGACAGTAAAATCGGACTGGACATTGATGTATCTGTCCGCTGCTCCGGAATATATTCCTATAAAATCATGGACCCGCTTCTTTTCTATACTAATGTCTGCGGAAATGTAGAGTTGGAATACAGCAGGGAACAACTGGATAGCCAGCTGAAGACTGAATTCATAAGTGCCCTGCAGCCAGCGTTTGGACGGCTTTCCAATCTGGGGCTACGTCCGAGCCAGATTGTATCCTACAATACAGAATTGGAGAACGCCATGAACGAGGCTCTATCTGCCAAATGGGGAGAACTGCGAGGCTTAAAGGTTGTCAGCGTTGCCATCGGTTCCGTGACTATCCCGGAGGAAGACGCGGATATGATCAAGCAGGTGCAGCGCAACGCTATATTACAGAATCCTACAATGGCAGCAGCAACCCTGGTAGGTGCACAGTCAGACGCAATGAAAGCAGCAGCGAGCAACCCAAGCGGTGCCATGAACGGATTTGTGGGAATGGGGATGGCAGGACAGGCTGGTGGAATGAACGCTCAGGGCCTGTTTGCCATGGGTCAGCAGCAGGCAGCTCAGCAAACTCCTACACCAGCATCACCCACAGCCAGCAGCTGGAAATGTTCATGCGGTGCAGCAGCCACCGGAAGGTTCTGCCCGGAATGTGGCAACTCCAGGCCTGCTGACAATGGCTGGACATGCTCCTGCGGAACCATTAATAAGGGAAGGTTCTGTGAGAACTGCGGCGCTAAAAAGCCAGAGGGAGTACCCCTTTATAGGTGTGACAAGTGTGGCTGGGAACCAGAAGACCCTGCACATCCACCAAAATTCTGCCCTGAGTGCGGTGATCCTTTTGATGAAAAGGATATCAAGTAGGCTGCTTGGATAAAGCAGCCCTATGCAAGGCATTTGCTTTAACTGTTATGGGGATTATGTGGCTGAAAGTGGGCCATAGCTATAAGGGATATGGCAGCTTTCTTTTCAGCCTTGCTTAGAAATGCAGTAAATAACGAAAAAGGAGATGATGACAAGTGGCAGAATTACAGGAATATAAATGTCCCAGCTGCGGCGGTGCCATCGAGTTTGACAGCAGTCTGCAAAAAATGAAGTGTCCCTTCTGCGACACAGAATTTGAGATGGAAACACTGAAGGCCTATGATGAGGGGCTTAAAAGTGAGCAGCTGGATGATATGAAATGGGAAACGGAAGCCGGAGGAGAGTGGCAGGAAGGCGAAACGGAGGATCTCCGCTCCTATGTGTGTAAGTCCTGTGGCGGTGAGATTGTGGGCGATACCAATACGGCGGCGACCTCATGTCCATTTTGCGGGAATCCCGTGGTGATGATGGACCAGTTTGCCGGCATCCTGCGACCTGATTATGTGATACCGTTCAAGCTGGACAAAAAGGCAGCAAAGGAAGGACTTATGAGACACCTGTCTGGTAAGCGGCTCCTTCCTAAAGTTTTCAAGAATGAGAACCATATAGACGAGATTAAGGGAATATATGTGCCATTCTGGCTGTTTGATGCAGATGCACAGGTAGACCTTCGCTATAAGGCAACCACTGTCCGAACCTGGAGCGACAACGATTACAACTATACAGAAACAAGCTTTTTTGCTGTTCATCGTGGAGGCACCATCGGCTTTGAGCGGGTACCTGTAGACGGTTCCTCCAAAATGGCGGACGATCTGATGGAATCCATCGAGCCATATAATTTTAAGGATGCTGTAGATTTTCAGACTGCATATCTTGCAGGATATCTGGCTGATAAATACGATGTGACTGCAGATGATAGCATAAACCATGCCAATGAACGAATTAAGCTTTCGTCAGAACAGGCTTTTGCTGATACCGTAAGGGGATATACCTCTGTTATACCAGAGGCCTCCAGCGTACGTCTTGCAAATGGAAAAGCCAAATATGCACTCTATCCCGTATGGCTTTTGAACACCACATGGAACGGACAACAATACACCTTTGCTATGAACGGCCAGACTGGAAAGTTCGTTGGGGATCTTCCGGTAGATAAGGCAGCGGCAAGAAAGTGGACACTAGCACTGACGGCACTGTTCAGCGTACTTGCCTATGGAGCGGCATGGCTGCTGTGGCTGATAGGGATTTTATAAGGAGGGCAGACAGATGAAGAAAAGAATTTTATCATGTATATTTGTTTTTGTCCTCTGTGCTTGTTTCGTTATGCCTGTATTTGCCGCAAAGGCAATGGATTACGTGGTGGACAAGGGGAATCTTCTGACTGACAGTGAGGAAAGCGATCTGGCTTTGAAGCTGGAGGAGATCAGCCGGAGGCAGAAGCTGGACGTTGTAGTGGTCACCACAGATGGACTGGATGGAAAGAGTGCCGAGGAATATGCCAATGACTATTTTGATGATAATGGCTACGGCTATGGAGAGAATCGGGATGGAATTTTGCTGCTTGTGAGCATAGCCGACCGTGATTGGTGGTTATCCACCAACGGTTATGGAAATACGGCTTTTACCGAGGAGGGCATAGACTATCTTGCAGAACAGTTCAAGCCAGACCTTAGCGACGGGAATTATGCCAGAGCGTTTGATATCTATGCTGATTGGTGTGATAACTTTATAAATCAGGCCCGAAAGGATAAGCCTTATGACAGTTCAAATCTTCCTCATGAACCGCTGTCTTTTATCTGGATACCCATTTCCATTGGAGTGGGACTTGTTATTGCACTCATTTCAGTGGGAATTATGAAGGGTAAGCTGAAAACCGTCCACAGGCAGGCTGCGGCGGGGAGTTATGTCAGGGATGGCAGTATGAATATTACCGAGAGCCGTGACCTGTTTCTTTACAGTAAGGTTAACAGGACTGCCAGACCGAAAGACAATAACTCTGGCAGCAGCACCCATACCAGTTCCTCTGGCAGCACTCATGGCGGCGGAGGAGGAAAATTCTAAATTACTTAATATTAAAGTATACCCTATTAATAGGGTATACTTTAATATATCTGAATCACTTATATATTGTGGACAAGGTGTCTATTAACAATACTTTTCCTTATTGTTAGCTTTTGGGCAATGTAACAATGAATGTACTTCCGCAATCTTCTTTGCTTTCTACTGTTATTATACCATCGTGAGCCTGTACAATTGTTTTTACTATTGTAAGACCAATACCGGCTCCTCCGGTTTTTCGATTTCTGGATTTATCTGTTCGATAGAAGCGTTCAAAAATCAGGTCTAATTCTTCTTGTGCTATACCAATTCCTTCATCCTCTACCTGAATTATACCGGCATCAGCTGTATCCTTAATAACTACATGTATGACCCCGTTCTCATTGGAATATTTGATTGCATTTGAAAGCAGATTTGTAACTACCTGTTGTATTCTGCTTCTGTCTGCCAGAACTATTGTACGGGTACCCTCAACTGTGCAGTGCAGCTTCTTTTCCTGCAGCTGTGATTCAAAGTTGGTTACAGAGGCCTGTGCCAGTTCTAATAAATCTGTTTCAGTCTTTTGAAGCCTAAGGCTTTTGTCCTCCACCTGCCGCAGCTGTTCTAAATCTGAGATAAGCTTTGAAAGCCGCTCAAGCTCGTCATAACAGTTCTGCAGCCGCTCCTGTGTCGGCTCCCACACACCTTCAAGGATTGCCTCAAGGTAGGAAGAAACGTTTGCTATAGGAGTTCTTAATTCATGAGCTATATCAGAGGTTAACCGTTTGCGCAGAGTATCATGTTCCCCAAGTGATACAGCCATCTGATTGACAGCCTGTATCAATTCTTGAAGCTCCTTTGTCTTAACAGCTTCTTTAAAACGAATATTATAGTTTCCTTCAGAAATCTGTTTTGTTATTTCTACTGTTCTTGCAATGGGGTTTGTAATGCTGTTTGCAAGAATCAGTCCCATAATCACTGCTCCCAGTAGTGAAATGATGCCAACCACAAGCAAAATCTGGTTTAATGCTGTAATGAATTGAAAGTCGTCTTCACTTAGATAATATGGACTATAGTAGCTTATATCCAAATATCCAATTATGGTATTGTTCTGCATTAAATCAAATCTACGCATAACAAAATCTCCGTTAATATCAGGCCGTTTTTCCTGCATACGAAGAGAGATATCATCCATCATTTCATGGCAATATGTCATATCATGGTTTTCTGCATCCCACAATACGTTCTCATCCAGATCATATAGCCTTATGATGTACCCCTCATCCAAGGCATACATTCCCATGCCGTGGACAAAGTCGAGGTTCCATCCCCCAGCTGCAGCATTATACTGATTTGATATATTACGTGCCAGGTCTTCCGCATGTGTATGCTGCTGTTCCTCTACATATTTATCAAACTGCTTATTAACCAGAAAATTTGATACAATACTTATGAGAAAGACCACTGCAAGTACAATCAGGGCAAAGCGAGCGGCAATGACAGTGCGTAAGCTGTAATGCTTCACTGTTCGTCACCCCCGAACTTGTATCCAAGGCCATGAATAGTTTTTATATAGATGGACCGTTTAGGATCATCCTCAACTTTCTTTCTAAGGTTCTTAATATGTGTGTCAATGACACGATCATAGCTGCTAAAATCAGAACCAAATACCAGATCAATCAGTTCATCCCTGGAGAAAATCTTATTAGGGTATTTAACTAGTGCGGTTAGTATTTTCCACTCGCTAGGGGTTAAGGCAAGCATTTTGCCGTTTTTTCTCGCCTCATTGTGCTCGAAATCAATATCTAAATCATGATTGTTCCATGAATATTTTTCTGCCAGAGGTTTTAAGTCATTAGATGTACGTCGCAGAATCACATTCATTCTGGCATATAGTTCTTTTAAGCTGAATGGCTTTATAATATAATCATCTGCGCCGATTTGTAATCCATTTAATATGTCATTTTCCTGTGTCTTTGCGGTCAGCATGATAATCGGAACTCTGGATTTAGTTCTTATAATCCTGCAGATTTCCTCGCCTGTTATATCCGGAAGCATTAAATCAAGTATTAAGAAGGTAATGGCTTCCTGTTCAAAGATGGATAAGGCATCCTTTCCATTTTCTGCAGCAAATACTTTGCAGCCGTGTTTATCCAGATAGGAGCATATTGCATCCCGAATCATGGACTCATCATCTACTACCAGGACTGTCAATCCCACTCTTCATACCTCCAATCTAAAAGGAAATCAACAGCAATGAATATGCAATGCTGTTGATTTATTATATTGTAAAATTCACGATTTCTCAATCCATTTTATAAAATGCCCCATAGATTCTTATGGATAGGCCTGGTTCTATAAATGGCTACTGTATTTATTAATCATCCATAACATTTATTCGTCCATTAATCATACCCATCCAGCAGCTATAATTGACTGTACCAGTCTTCGTTGGTGTAAACTCAATTATGTTTTCCCCTGTATGGAATGTGTATTCTATATTATAATCCTTAATATTGATTTTATAGTTGCACCCATTTAGGCTGCCTTCCCGTGCATTAATCACCCATTTCACAGGAAGCCCTGCCTTAACCGTTATATTAGGATAACGCCTGGATTCCAGTGTGCTGTTTATAACCTGAACGCCATCAACAACTTCTATGGGTGTATCAGCTTTTGGAGTATTCTTAACAGATGCCCCCTGTGCAGTCCACAAAGCATAAGAGCCAATAACAATTGCCAGGGCTGCAAGCTTTACTGCTTTTTTTGCTGAATCCCTTTTTATAGGAATACTTAAGAGTACTCCAGCAATATAAAAACCGATTATTAAAGTCAGCAGCAGATCAGATGGGAGCCGTCCATTTAGGGAACCACCCTGAGAGAGCATTGCTAAACCAAGTACAACTACCAGCACAGCACCAATGGTCATGACCTTATCTGTAAACCTTTTGCCAAGGACCGAAACAATAGAGCCTAGCCCAAGCATCAAAGGCACCGTACCCAGACTGAATAAGAACATTGATAAGGCACCTGTAAAGGGGTTTCCTGCTGCTAATGCCACAATCCACATGGACTGTAATGGACCACAGGGCATAAATCCGTTTAGAACGCCAACAATGAATGGACGGCTGCTGCTTGCTTTTTTAATACTAAGCTTTTTAGTAAGAGACTGTGGCAAAGGAACCGTAAATTTACGGAGCCATGGAAAAATCCCAAGCATATTGATTCCCATAATAACCATAAACAGGCCTGCTATGATTTTCAGAGTACCCTGAAGGAATAATGATAATCCTACCTCTGAGTTGCCGCCAATGATAAAGCCAATGAATCCTAATAAGAAGCCCACTGCTGTATACGATAAAACACGACCAAGATTATATAGTATTGCCGGGCTGATCATAGCCAGGTTGCTGCTGGGTTTAGCTTCCTCCTGGTTTATCTGAGGGATGCATTGCGAAAGGTTTATGCCGCCACACATGGCAATACAGTGAACGGAGGTAATAAGACCTATTACAAATAACATACCGTAACCCATATTCGTATCTGCAAGCTGGCTTGGCACCAACATGTTAAGAATCCCCATGGATTCTAGCACGACATATAAGACAACAATTATTGTCAGTATACGGATGGTTTTAGTTAAATCCGGTTTCTGTTGTTTCTTGCTGGTCATGACCTTGTAATTTAGTGATTCTATAACTGAAATGATTTCTTTTAATGTAATTTTACTCTCGTCATAAACAATATCTGCCGTGCCATTGTTATAGCTGATGCTTGAACTGACAATACCTTTTGTATCCTTCAGTTTTCTTTTGATTTTATTCTGGCAGTTTACACAGTACATCCCACCTATATGTAACTGTATTTTTTTAGTAAATGGTTTCATCTATTATTCGCCTCCCTATTTGTGACATATTATATAAAGCTTTCAGCTCATTCAGCATTTAAGCCATTCATTGGTATGAAGTCTATAGTAGCAGGAAATTTTGTGATTTTTATGTGTGTTAAATAAAATAATTACAGTAACAAAATATATTTAATATGAGATTATGAAAAGGTGGAGATATATGTATAATCAGAATATGCAAAAGAAATAAGAAATAATGAAGTCAGTACTTAAAGACTTTAAATTTATTGCAATATACACTATCATAAGAAAAAGGTGTTTTTTAAGATGCCTTATGTTATATTTTATTTAGATTGTTTTGTTAATTTAGCTTAATAAATTTTGTGTGTCAATTCAAGTACTAATCAGTCAGGTGGGGAAAGAGAATGAAAATCACAATTAAAATCAAAAAAGCCGGCAGCAGGAAGGCTCTTGACAAAGCAGTTTACGAATCTAAACAGGACATAGGGAGCCTTAGAGAGCTTCTATGCTTTCTTGTGAAGGAAGATGTGGAAAGGTATAATGCCAGAAACTCAGAAAACCCTGTGCTGAAATATCTTACAGAGAAGGATATAGAGGAAGCAGCACAAGGTGGGAAGGTTGGATTCGGGTATACCTACAGCGGCAGGAAAGCAGATTTGGACAAGGCAGTTGAAAATGCACTTGAGTGTTATAAGGACGGGCTCGTCAGAGTGTTTAAAAATGATGAGGAGCTTCTTGATTTGAACGGGGAGCTTAATATATGCGACGGTGATGAATTTACTATCATTCGAATGGCATTTCTTGCAGGACGTATGTGGTAGAGGAGGGAGCATACATGGGAAATTCTCCGGTTTTAGATTATGAGAAATTAAAAGCAAAATCTATTATTAAGCAATCCAAGCTATCTGATGCAATCAGCTATTATGCCTGCAATATGTATGAGCAGGGAGCGTTTCAAAGGGTATGGGAAGAGCTTACAGCCTGCTATGGAAAAGCACCGCATTTGATTAAAACCTCCCACGAGTTTTTCAGCGGCAAGCTTATAAAGGCTTTAAATGAACTGGGCGGTGATGGGTTTGTAGAGGACGTGAGGCTGCTTGTTCAGATGCGCCTGACTGGCCAGTTTTCATCCTCCATGTACAGAAGGAGCTACCGCACTCCTGATTTTGGCTATTATGCCGTCAGAATTATAGAAGAAATCTGCTGCTATCTGCGTATTTGCAGCTATAAACAGACGGTTGAGGAATTGATAGGATTTGAACATGAATATATCAGGTATTATGAAAGCGCACTGGCTCTTGAAATATGCAAGGGGAATCAGAGGGTTATTGATACCATCAGAGATATGATTCTTGGTGATAACAACACAGCTGTCCTCACCCGCAAGGTTATCCAGGCAATCATCATAAGCGGAAACCGTGAGCTTATAGACCTTGTGAAGCAGCTGCTGATTGCTGCAAGGCTGCAGGAGGGGCTGCGCCAGTCCATACTGGAAAGCACAGATGAGGGAAGATTGGATACCTTTATTGAAATTTATAAGGTATGTCTGGATGAGGATATGTTCCGTTACAGCAGCGCAGCCAGAGCTTTATTTACCTGGACTGGCTTGAACATTGAAGAAATCAAGATACCCGTAGTAAGAAATATCGCTCGTGTAGGCTATGAATGTCTTACGGACAGAAATAAGAGAGAGGAGTACTTTAACAGCCCCAATGCCCTGGAGGCATACCTCAGCATCTGGGCACAGGGCTGTGAGGACGTTGAAGGCACGGACCGTACTGCAGAAAAGCTGCTGACGAATCCTAAGAAGTACCGCAGGCTTCTGGGCTGGTACTTTATTAGCCATGTGGAAAACCCCACCTACCGGCAGGAGATGGCAGCCGCACATCTTGATGAGCGTGACGAGGAAACACTGGCCTATATAACAGCCAATCTATACTACAATCCAAAGGCTTTAGCCACATATACATATAGACGTACAGACTGGAGCGTAAAGCCTTTGCCGGATGACAGCCTTCCAAAGGAGCATGGGAAGCGCTGTAGCTTGTTTGGGGAACTGAAAAAGCTGGCTCTGTATATAGGTAACCAGAATCGGGAATTCAATGAATCCTTATTCTCCTTCCTTACGGTCAGGCTGTCCAATGAAAGAGTCATAAACTGTATGATGTCCCTGGCTGCTTACGACATGGATGAGGACATGATTGGGGAACTATACTCCATGATGGATGTCTTTACTGCAGACCAGAGGAGGGCTTTCTTCCTGAATCTGCTTGATCCCAGCGAAAATAAGACACACCGCTGCTACCTATATGATGGCCTGAAGGACAGGAGTGTCGATATAAAGGAGCTGTCAATTGAAAAGCTGGACAGCTGCAGCGCTACGGCAGATGACATCAGGCAGATATGCGGTGTTTTAACAGGCAGGAGTGCCAAGGTCCGTAAGCAGGCAATGGCATATCTTTCAAAGCAGACGGAAAGCCTGAGGCAGACTGCGGTTACTGAGCTTAAAAATGGAACGGAGAACCAGATGCAGGCGGCAATCGAGCTTCTTACGGAGGACAAAGAGCTTGCGGCAAAAAACAGTGAGCTGATTAATTCAATGAAGTCAATGGACTTGTCCACCCAGACGGAGATTATGCTGAACCAGCTTGAGAAGACTGCCTGCTCGGAAGACCATTTTTCACCTGAGAACGGCTATGGTTTATATGATATGGAGCTTATCAGAAAAACCATAGCTTCATATGCTTCAGACAGTTCCCTTGAGCTCAAAAAAGCCTCAAAATCCCTGTTTGCAAGGCAGCTAAAAAGGGCTTATGAGCATATAGATAAGGGTGTGCTGCTGTCAAAAGAGGAAATCCTTTCGCTGATTCCCCAAAAGGCTGAGATCGTGCAGCTGCTTGACCGGATGAATGCTGTTTTTGAGGCACACAAGGACTATGAATATGAAGTAGAAATGTTTGGAGGGTCCTTATCAAAGGTTCTTTTGGGGGATGCTTCATATGCAGGTCTTCTGGTACCTGCAGAGTATGGTCCTACCAATAGATTAAATCAGAGGGAGGAGCTTCGCTTTAATATGGTTCCGTTCCATGAGGAATTCGCTGAGGTATTGAAGGAGTACATGGATGATGGCGTGAAGCTGCTTATGCTATACTACTGCTGTAACAGGGCCTCTGACTATCTTATGAGGCTGCCCTCCGGGTATGAGGCTGCAGATTGGTTTGTTTCCCTTGAGAATACATTCTCCTCCACTGTCAGAAAAGATGGATATGACAGGTATAAATACCGCTACTGGCAGATGGCAGATATTATAAAGCTGGCTTTTGAGGAAGCAGATAACGAGAAAATTTTCAATGCGGCATATGATATATACTTCAGCATGCATGAAATTATAGGCGAAGAAAAACTGATGAAAGGCTATGCCGTGGAAAACGGCAGGAAGAGCAGCGTTTATGTCTATGGAGGGATGCCTGTTGACAGGTACGTTCCAGCTAACCACAACATTGTCTCGTTTTACAGGAGAATTTTAAATGATATTCCCAAGACGGAGGAGCAATTCACCAGGTGGTTCAAGAAGGAATATGCCTTCGAATTAAGCACGGACTTCCGGGTTTCCTCCCTGTCATTACAGCAGTATGTCCATGCAGCAGAGCTGAAGCTGATTCCAAAGGACAGCATAAGCCAGTGGATTCTGCATCCGAACATCAACATACCCATGAATCTGAAAAGCCTCAGTGACCCGGTCAGAAATAACAAAGGTATGCAGCTCTTTGAGACTTATCCTTGGATGAAGGAATTCAGCAGCATGCTGATTCGCAGGATGGTTGAAGTGGAAGCAAACAGAGGGGAGATACCCACCGACATCTCCACCAAATGCCATGACATAATGAAATTCGAGGGGGCAGAGTATTTCTGCAGGCTGCTATCTGCACTGGGGAAGGATAATTTCTTCCGTGGATATGATTATTCACGTGGAACGACGAAGCAGGAAGTCCTGAGCCAGCTTTTGAAGAGGTGTTATCCAAGCCCTGATGACACTGCCTGCAGGCTGCAGGGGCTGCTTAAAAGGACGGATATTACCGACAAGAGGCTGGTGGAGGCAGCCATGTATGCACCCCAGTGGGCTGGCCTCGCTGAGGAGGTTACTGGATGGACAGGCCTTAGGAAGGCTGTATGGTTCTTCCATGCACACATTAGCGAGCATTTTTCTGCAGAGAAGGAGACGGAGGTTGCCATTTATTCTCCTATTTCTCCCATTCGGTTCAACGACGGGGCATTTGACTTGAACTGGTTCAGGGATGTTTACAGCATGCTTGGTGAAAACAGGTTCAAGGTGCTTTATAAATGTGCCAAGTACATCACCAATGGCTCTATAGCCCACCGCCGTGCACAGCTGTACTCAGATGCAGTCATGGGAGGGCTGGATGCCATTGAAACAGAAAATGAGATAACAGAGAAGCGGAATCAGGAAAAGCTTCGGGCATATGCATTAATTCCACTTAGCAGTGACCCTGAACATGAGCTTCTGCGCCGTTATGAATTCATAAAGAGGTTTGAAAAGGAAAGTCGGCAGTTTGGCGCCCAGCGGAGGGAAAGTGAAAGGAAGGCCTGCCAGGCTGCTTTGGAGAATCTGGCCATTACTGCAGGGAAGACGGATGTTAACAGGCTCATATGGCAGATGGAAAGTGCCAAGCTGGAGGAGATTCGCCCCCTCATGGAAAAGCAGGAGGTAAACCAGGCTTTTGTATGGCTGGGTATTGATGAGGACGGAAATGCCGGGCTGCTTTGTGAAAAGAACGGAAAGCTTTTAAAGTCCCTTCCATCCTCCCTGAATAAAAACCAGACCATTCTTGAGCTTAAGCAGAGGGTAAAAGAGCTTAGGGAACAGAGGCAGCGCAGCAGGGCTACACTGGAGCAGTCTATGGTCAATATGTGCACCTTTACCTGCCAGGAGCTCTATAAGATTCTGGGAAACCCTGTCATTGCACCAATGGTAGAGCGCTTAATCTGGATTACAGAGTATAAACAGACGGGCTTTGCAAGGGCAGATAAGAAGGCAGTTACCTTAACAGATGCTTCTGGAGCAGAAGAAGGTCTCATGAAAGACGCAGTGTTGAGAATTGCCCATCCCCATGATTTAATTAAGAGCGGTAACTGGGCTGATTATATGCAGGCGGTTTATAAGGAGCAGATTGTTCAGCCCTTTAAGCAGGTATTCAGGGAATATTATCCCCTGACGTCAGAAGAAAAACAGGAGAAAACAATCTCCCGAAGATACAGCGGGTATCAGGTTCAGCCTCAGAAGACGACAGCACTGCTTAAGGGGAAGGGCTGGACTGTAGACTACGAGGAGGGACTGCAGAAGGTATGCTATGGGGAAAACCTCATCGTAAGGCTATATGCACTTGCAGACTGGTTCTCACCGGCAGATATCGAGGCACCCACACTGGAGACAATACAGTTCTTCAGAAGGGCAGATAATAAGCAGGTTGACCTGGAAGCAGTAAATCCAATACTGTTTTCTGAAATCATGAGGGATATTGACCTGGTTGTAAGCGTAGCTTATGTAGGCGGTGTGGATGCGGAAACCAGTCATTCCACTATTCAGCTGCGTACAGCAATTGCGGCAGAACTGGTAAAGCTCATGAAGCTTACCAATGTAACCTTCACTGAGAACCATGCGAAGATTATTGGCAAGCTGGGCTCCTATTCTGTTCACATGGGCTCAGGAATCGTACACGCGGAAGCAAAGGGAATGGTGGCAATTATTCCGGTTCATTCGCAGCATAGGGGGAGAATATTCCTTCCATTTGCAGATGAAGATCCAAAAACAGCAGAGATTATGAGCAAGATTGTGCTTCTTGCTGAGGATGGGAAGATAAAGGATCCGGAAATATTGTCCCAGCTTCGATGAAGGACACTAAGAAAATGTAAAGCTGCATCCTCATTGTGATAATAAGCTAAATGATTTAAATACCAGAAAACCAATTAATAGGGGATTAGACTAAAAAACTAGAGATATATATGTATACTGTATAATTAAATAAAGGCACAATTGATATTTATTGCGTAACGGTATAAAGGGGGAAAAGTAAAATGGGTAAAATAGAACCATACAAGGGGATTGCGGGAATATATGAGGATATAAGACCTTCCTACCCAGAACGATTAATTGAGGATGTAATTGAAAGGACCGATTTAAAACAGAGTGATAGGTTGCTAGAAATTGGTGCAGGAACTGGAAAAGCAACTATACAGTTTGCTAATAAAGGATTTAGGATTCACGCAATAGAGTTGGGGGAAGATATGGCTGAAATACTAAAGGATAAATGTTCTCACAACTCAAATGTTTCAGTAGACGTAACGTCCTTTGAGGAATGGAACCGCCCTGATAATGAAAAGTATGACATGATTTATTCTGCACAGGCATTTCATTGGATAGATAACAAAGTTAAATATAAAAAATGTCATGAACTTTTAAAGGATAATGGACACCTCATTTTATTCTGGTACAATCCATGTGATGACAAATTGCCGGATGCAAAGGAAATCGAGGAAGAAGTTAATAGAGTTGTTGAGAAATATGCTTCCGGCGATTATTCTAATAATGGAAAGACTGAAAGACGTTCACATGATGGGGTATCGAGCAATGATGAGCGAAAGGCAGAGATAGAGGCTTCGGGATTATTTAATTTAGTTGAAAAATTAGAATATACACAGGAAATAAGAAATAATGCAGACCAGTACTTAAAGGCTATAAAATCAGTTCCAGCATTTGCATCTAAGCTTGATGGATTAGATGCTATTACAATAGATAAGATGGATAATGAAATTATAGAAGTCATTAATAACCATGGGGGATATATAAGCGGTTTATTTGAATTTTCTTTATACATAACTAAAAAAATGTGACATGTAATATTTTTATAGGACTACTTTCAATTAAAAGAGTAAGAGATTATTGATTGGAACCTGTAAAAATTAATAATGGGTTTAAGGAGGATTATTATGGAATTGAAAGAGGTAATGTTAAAAAGAAGAAGTATCAGAAAGTTTACTGATGAAGCTGTGCCTGAGGAGTTTATAGATGAATTGCTGCACGCTGCCATGAGCGGACCAAGTGCCTGCAACAAAAAGCCTTGGGAATTTTACGTAGTAACTAATGAAGAGGTTTTAGAAAGGCTCCAGTCTGTAACCAGATACACGAAAATGCAATCAAAGCTTGCAATGATTGTATGTGGGAATCTATCCAGGTCTTTACCCCTGCAGCTTGCTGATTTCTGGATACAGGATTGCAGTGCTGCCACGGAAAACATCCTGCTCTGTGCTACAGATATGGGCCTGGGGGCTGTGTGGTGCGGTATTCATCCTCAAAAAAAAGCTGAGAAAAAAGTTGCTGAAATATTGGACCTTAGCAGCAGGCATATTCCATTGAATATTATTTTTCTGGGATATCCTGCTGAAAGTCCTGAAGCACGGGACCAATATGATGAAAAAAGGGTCCATTATATAAGATAGGATTTATTAGGTTCCATTATGCTTTCCGTTGTATTATCCCAGGGTGTAACACCTCTATAACAGGATAGACGGAGGTTCCTATCACACATCGGTAGCTAGTGATAGCAAGGTTGAGCACAATAAGGTACTGGCCTTATTTGGTAACGAAGGGCCCGCTGGTGGTTGCGATCACATAAAAGTCAACATACAAGTAAATACAAAGTTTGGTAGAATAGAACCAAGCAGAGCAGAGGGTAAAACACCCCACTTGTTACAGCATATTATACTGTCTAACAAATGGGGTGTTTTTATTTCTCCATCCTTGGAGCTTTTTTAATCATTTTATAAAAAACGGGAATAAACTTTATAGGTGTACAGTTGTTGCTGTTTACATAAATTAACAATAAATTAAGGAACTATAAGTAAAATACTGACACAAATATAAAACAAATTAACATTAAATTTACAAAATAAGAACGAAAACGTATGTAAAACACATGTAGTTACATATTTATTCAAAGGCACCAGTTTAAAATATTAACAATGTAAACCGTTGACAATAGTAATTGGAATATTTAGAATAGGGTTAGAGGATGGAAATAAATGGAAAAGTATAAAGGACAATGTATCTTTATGCTTTACTAAAAAGGAGGATGTAAATGCGACAACCAAGAAGATTCCTATGCGCTCTATTAGCTCTCATGATGGTTATTGCCACCATTCCTAAAGAAGCACTGGCTTTAGGCCCTCAATCCAGTAAAAGGATTGATTCCATAAACCTCAGTGCCTCTGAAGAAGAGCTAACAGAAGAGGACCTGTTAGAGCTTTTCAAGGAAAATGGAAACCTTGAGCTTCTAAAAGATTATGAACTTCCAGGACCTACCGATGAGGTAGAGGTGATTGTTACCCTTAAGGGTGATTCCCTGGTGGAAAAGCGTAATAGTTTAGGGCTCAAATCCATGAGCGTAGCCGACTTTGCTGTAACCAAACAAGGCAGAGCTGTTATTGCAGAAATGTCAAAGGATCAGGAAAGTGTCAAAAAAGAAATAAAAGCTTTGGGAATAGATATAGATACTAAATATAGCTATTCCACACTGCTTAATGGTTTCTCCATGTCCGTAGAATACGGAAGGTTGGCAGAAATCGAAGCTCTTGACAATGTTGAGAGTGTAGTTTTATCTATACTATATGAAAAAGAAGAAACTACAGACGGCGAAGAAGTTATGGGAGGAGTAGTTAACTCCCTTGCAACCAATGGTTATGCAAACACCTCAGATTATAAAGGCCAGGGCATGGTAATAGGTATATTGGACACTGGACTTGACTACCACCATGAAGCCTTTAAGAACGGTGCTAAGGATGCCAAAATTACTAAGAGTGACCTTGAGAAAATGCTACATAGTATAACTGATGACAATAAAGTAAACCTATACTCTTACGCATCCTATTGGTATGCACAGAAAAACTTCGATGGTAGCGACTTGAATACCCTTTTAGGGGTTGATGATATCTATATGAGTGAGAAAGTACCTTTTGCATTTGACTATGCTGATATAGATACCGATGTTAATCCAAGTGCCACTGCTATAGAAGAGTATGGTAATGACCATGGAACCCATGTAGCAGGAATAGCTTCGGGCAAGACTATAGCCTCCAATGGAGATGTTACCTTTAGTGGTGTAGCTCCTGAAGCACAGCTGGCAATATTCAAGGTGTTTAGTGATAGCAGTAATGGCGCTGCCACTGTGGATATCCTGGCTGGTCTATGTGATGCTGTATTACTAGGAGTAGATGTGATCAATATGAGTTTGGGATCCAGCGGTGGTTTTGGGCAGGAAGAAGCAGGCTCACTGCTTGACCAGATTTATGGATTGGTAGCAGATAGTGGAATCATTCTCAACTGTTCTGCAGGAAATGCCTACAGTGCTCCTTACTCAGGTAAAGCTGGTGATATGCCGCTTGTAACCAATCCTGATACAGGAATAGTATCATCTGCATCATCCTATGATATGGCCCTGAGTGTAGCCAGTATCAATGCTTCTGCAACTAATAGCTTTAAAGCAGGAGATAATATTATTCCTTACAATGATATTGACGGACACGAATTTATTAATGAGCTAGGGGAAGGAAACCATGAGTATGTTATGGTTCCTGGTTACGGGAATCTGGAGGATTACGCTGGCATAGATGTTACTGGTAAGATAGCTGTTGTAAAGCGAGGCAGTTTAACCTTTAATGATAAGCAGGTTAATGCTGCCCAAATGGGGGCTATAGCCTGCATTATATACAACAATAGGGATGGATATCTGCTTAATATGGGAATTGACACATACATGATACCTACTATAGCTATATCCTTAGGCAGCGGACTGGTAATGGAAGGCCTTGCAGAGAAGAAGATTACCATAAGCAAGGATGTTGTTGCATATACCGGCATGTCAGATTTCTCATCATGGGGTCCATTGCCAAGTCTGAAGCTTAAGCCTGAAATTACAGCTCCTGGAGGAGGCATATATTCATCACTTCCTGGAGGAAGCTACGGATATATGAGCGGTACTTCCATGGCATCGCCATATATGGCGGGAGCTGGTGCTGTATTAAAGGAATATCTTTCACAGAGGTATCCAACACTGTCAGATAATGAGATAGAAATTTTAAGCAACCGTATCTATATGAGTACTGCAAAGATATACTATGAAGAAAGTGGACCAGCTTATTCTCCGAGAAAGCAAGGCGCTGGAGTAGTAGACATAAATTCAGC
>JAEZLD010000160.1 GCA_023415335.1 Bacillota bacterium
ACACTTCCTATGAAGGATACTGTTTATCTGTGTGAAGGAACGTCGGTATCATCACTTCTAGACAGAAGCAAAGTATTTGTGGGGCAGGCTCCGGAAGCATATAAATTTGATAAATATTATGAGGCAAACAGGCGTTTACAGCCATCCGATTTAAGTATGATAAATGGATCTACTGAACCTGCAATTATGGCGGAGCTGGATGTGGTTACGATACCTGGAGATGAGCATAATTACAAGATTACTACGCCGCAGGATTTAAAAAGATTTATTGTCGAGAAGGAGCAAAGACTTTGAAGGCATGGGTGTTAAAGGGTATTAAGGATATAATATTTGAAGATGTGGATGAGCCTAAGCTAGAATGCGATGAGGTGCTGATTAAGGTGCGCTCATGTGGCATCTGTGGCTCAGATATTCCGAGAATATATAAAGATGGTGCGCATATAATGCCACTCATTCCAGGACATGAATTTTCAGGAGATGTAGTAAAGGTTGGCAGTAGTATAAGTGGCCAATGGAAAGGCAAGAGAGTGGGTGTTTTTCCTCTTATTCCATGTAGAGTATGTAAATCATGTATGGAACAGAAGTATGAGATGTGCAGGCAATACAGTTATCTTGGATCCAGAAGAAATGGTGGATTTGCGGAGTATGTGGCAGTGCCAAAATGGAACCTGATAGAGCTGCCAGACAATGTTACCTATGAGCAGGCAGCTATGCTGGAGCCTATTTCTGTTGCTGCACATGCTATCAGGCAGGTGAAGGCTTGTGAGAATCACACTGTAGCAATTTATGGACAAGGAACCATTGGTATGCTGGTTCTTATGTTGCTTTTGGCAAAGGGGATCAGGAATATTTATGTTATTGGGAACCATGATTTACAAAGAGAAAAGGCTTTAAAACTAGGCCTTTTAAAGGAAAATTACTGTGACACCAGAACTGAGGACGTTAAATCCTGGTTAATGTCTCGTACAGATAATCGTGGTGTGGATGTGTCTTTTGAATGCGTTGGTGTGGAGGAAACCTATACTTGGGCAGTGGATTGCACAGCTCCAGGAGGAAGGGTATGCCTGGTTGGAAATCCCCATTCGGATATGAAGCTTAAAAGGGATGCTTATTGGAAGATATTACGGAATCAGCTTGCCTTGACAGGAAGCTGGAATTCTTCCTTTGGTAATGAAGGGGAAAATGACTGGAACAATACTATAAATATTCTAAAGAATGAAAATATAAGGCCTGAGCTCCTGATTTCACACAGATTCGGTATGGAGGAGTTGAAACAGGGCCTTGAGATTATGAGGGATAAAAGAGAGGACTACATCAAGGTTATGATGGTCCGGTGATATAAATGAACTTAGGAGGCATTATGCAGTACACAAGGGATTACTTCCAGGATGAGGTCAGAGAGGGTTTTTATATACCTGCAATGACAAAGTGTTCATGGGCAGCACAGATGGATATTCTTGAACGGGTTGCTCTTGTTTGTGAAAAATATGATATTAAGTGGTTTGCAGACTGCGGAACCCTGCTTGGAACTGTGAGACACCAAGGCTTTATCCCATGGGATGATGACTTGGATATTTGCATGCTCCGTGATGATTATATAAGGTTCAATGAAGTAATCTTAAAGGAGCTACCAAAGGGGTACTGGGTGCTGAATCTCAAGAATGAAGACAAATATGAGAACTTCATTACAAGAATTACCAACGGAAATGAAATTAATACTTCAGATGAGTATCTGAACGAACATTGTGGGTTCCCTTATGTTGCTGGTATTGATATTTATCCCCTTGATTTTCTATCACCAGATGAAAAATCAGAGGAAATCAGAAAGAACAAGGCAAGGAGGCTATGGGATATAGCCAGGATAATACAAGAGGATTCGCTTGATCAGAAAGAAACAGAAGCTGTTGTTATGGAGATAGAAGAGCTGTGCCAAGTCTCCATTGATAGAAAAAAGCCACTTAAGAAGGCTTTGCTGCTTCTAATTGAGGAGGTTTTTTCTGAGTATTCCAGGGAAGGGGCATCTCATGTGGCTCTTATGCCGTTCTGGACGTTATACGGCAGCCATAAATATCCAATAAGTTATTTTGAAGAGGAAGTAAAGCTTCCTTTTGAGAACATGCTTATAAACGTTCCTTCGGTTTATGAGGAGGTCCTTAAAATTGAATATGGTAATTGGACAAAGATAAATCGTAAGGGAAGTCTTCATGATTACCCATTTTACAAGGAACAGGAGCAGATGCTAACAAACGCAGCTGGTGGAAAGCTTGCATATAAATATTATTTTTCAATGGATGATCTGCATAATAAAGACAGAAAGAATGGTTCTCCGGAGCCTGATATATATGCAAAGAGCCTGCAGGTTATTGTTAAGGCCCATGAAATGATCAACATGTTCATTAAGAAAAAGGATTCAGCTGGTACTTTGGAGCTGCTGGAAAAATGCCAGATGCTTGCTATACAGGTTGGTAATGAGGTTGAAAAAACACAAGGAGAAGGATTCATTACCGTTAAAATGCTGGAGGATTATTGCGAGCTGGTTTATCAGCTTTATGAGAAGATAGCAGCCGGTCAGTTTGCAAACACAAGACGCGAACGGGACATGCTGAGCAAATCCATTCAAATGATACAAAACAGCTATACAAATGACATTAAACGGAGAAAAGAAGCTGTGTTTTTCCCATATAAGGCGTCCCTGTGGAAGTACATGGAAGAAGCATGGAGAGAGGCCTGTGAGGATCCTGATTATGATGTTTACGTAGTTCCCATTCCGTATTATGATAAAAAACCAAATGGAACTCTGTTAGATGAGCATTATGATTTGGAGGATTATCCAGATTATATCCGTGCAATAAGCTACTTAAGCTTTGATTACAAGCAAAAGCATCCAGATAAGATGTTTATCCAAAGTCCATATGATGAAGCAAATTATACCACAAGCGTTCATCCGTTTTTTTATGCTAAGAACCTGAAAAGCTATACGGACCAGTTGATATATATACCATACTTTCTTGTTGATGAAATAGATTTTGAAGATGAGAAATCAATAATAAATACCAGGAGCTATGTTACTTCACCTGGGGTTGTTCATGCGGACAAGGTGATTGTACAGTCTGAACAGATGCGTAAGGCATACGTTGAAATACTGACAGAGTTTGCCGGCAAAGGGACCAAAAGAATATGGGAAAAGAAGATTGTGGCATCTAAATCACCAATTTATGATTATATGAGAGATAATACTCATAATGATTGCAGGTGTCCGGATTGTTGGAGGAGCATTATAGTCAGGTCAGATGGCAGCAGAAAGAAAATCATACTTTATTATACGGGAGTATCCTCATTACTGCAGTATGAAGGAAAAATGATAGGTAAGCTTAAAGCCACGCTTGAGATATTTAAGAGAGCTAAGGATGACGTTGCTCTTATATGGAAGCCTAACCCTATGATTAAGGAAAATATGGTGAGGTTAAGACCACAGCTTTGGAAGGAATACGAGGAGCTTGTGGGCGCATTCAAGGAAGATGGCTGGGGCATTTATGACGAATCTGAAGATGTGGAGATGGTTGTCTCTATGGGCGATGGGTATTATGGTGACCCAGGGTACTTAATGAATCTTTGCCAGAAAAAAGGTATGCCAGTTATGCTTCAGAGGGTGTATTAAAAGTTGTGGCAACAGAAAAAGAGAGATAATAGAAAAGAGTCCGGTGTCTGAATTTTAGACACCGGACTCTTTTAGCTGCGCCCAGCATGGGTACGGTCTAACAGGTGAGGGTTACCAATCCATCCTGGTAGTGGGAAGGATACAGTTTTTTCAATGCTTACATAAATGGCAGACTGCTTGAAGGATTTATTAATACAGTAAGCCCAAGATCATATGAGTAGTAAAGCTTCTGTAATTACTAAAATTTAATTTATAAAATTTATCTATGGATTCATAAAAAACATGTATTAGTTTGGCAATAAGTGTAAGAGGTATAATAGGAAATATAGTTTCAACAGGTATATATACTATGAAAGCTGATGTGTTGGCCAAAGGAATTGACAAATACAATTGATGCACTT
>JAEZLD010000129.1 GCA_023415335.1 Bacillota bacterium
CACGCCTCCAGATATGCAGGCAGCTTAGCATTGGATATGAAGAATTGTGCCAAAATGCAAGGCAGTATCCTTACATATGCCACAATAGTATTATAGAAAGCTTGTTAAATACAGAGAGCGGAGAACCACATTTAGTTCGATTTGATACAGCTTCTATTAGTGTACCCATATATGAGCTTTCAGAGCTTCTTAAAAGGCTAATGCGCTTAGATATATGCAACTGGGATATCAATGCTCTTAGAGAGCTTATCGCATCTTATAATAGCTATAGAAGCATATCCAAGCAGGAATATGAGGTACTGCTTTGTCTGCTTATTTTGCCTGATAAGCTTCTAAGTGTTGGTAAGAAAAGATACATAAAAAAAAGGGGCTGGAGCGAGAAAAAGTACCTGCAAAAGCTTGATAAGGCGGTATTAATACATCAAAAGCAGCAGCAACTAATACCTCTGTTTGAAGAGTCCTATGGAGTAATATCAGACCATGAAAACTATAGGTGAATTATATCATCATATGGTTTATAATGTAGTTATTATACTTTTCGGTACTGATACCGTCACATGAGCCACTGTGTATGTTGATTCTTATCAGAATTTTACAGAATATTTTTCCTACTTATGAAAAGGGAATTTTTGTAAATAATAGAAATATATATACGAGGTGGTTTTATGAATGATACCAGGTATACACTAAAAGAAATCTGTGGAAAAACAAGCTACAAGCCTTCTGTTATAAGATATTATGAGAAGGAATTTAAAATAAACATACCAAGGGATAGCAGCGGAAGAAGGTACTTTACAGATAACGAGCTTAAAGAGTACCTGTTTATAAAAAAACTTCAGGAAAGGGGGTATACCAACCCCCAGATAAAAAAGGCACGTGACCTTGGTATGGATGTCCTGCCTGAAATAGCTGCTACAGCAACAGATTGTGCACCAGTCCCCCTTCCAGGGATTGGAGTTGATGTAATAAGCTATATGGATGAAAAGTTCAACGAGATTACCAGCAACATATCTCAGCTGAACCAGGCCGTAACTGGGCAGGAGAGGGACTTGCTTATAAGTGAGAATATGAAGCTTAAGATGGAGCTTAAGCAAAAGTCCTATGAGCTTATGGAAACAAAGGAAAAGCTAAAATATGAAAGAGAAGCTAAAAACAAAGGACTGTTCAAAAGAATTTTTTATAAAAAGAAATGAATCTCTCACTATGAAGGTGATAAATATATGATTATAGTAAAGCATGCTGGTCTTGGATGCTACAGGCTGGTAAGTAATTCACTTAAAGCCTTCAATCCAATCTCATGCCGGTTTTACAGTGAATTTAATGGTTCATGTACATTATATCTATTACGAAGGGAATGCTGGCTTATTATGGATGGCTCAAATCTGTTAGGGCTTCTGTTTATAAATTCAGCAAATCATCAGGTGTATTACATTCCATCATCTGAAAAGCCCCTTTCTGTAATGGGTTTATCCTTCCTGATTAAAAAATATATCCGCCCTACAGGCTATACCCTTAAGCTGACCTACAGCTCTGCAGGCTTTAAGGCTGCCTCTACATATATGAATGTAAAGCCTATAGCTAACCTAAAGCATATGTGCTGCAGTATCTGCTCGCTGCCCCTTACAAAACCTATTTTGCCAGAAGGGTTTGAAATACTTCCCATGAAAAAAGGAGAAGAAAAAATTAGGGTAGAGCTTCAAAACAGCATATTTGGTGGAAACAAAAACAGAATTCCTCTTACTGTAGAGGAGGTTAAGGACGAGGAAAAGCAAAGAGGCTACATAGGCTCTATGTGTTATATATTAAAGATTAATAACAAGCCCTCCGGGTACGGACAGATAATGATAAGTAATGGAGTATATTCTCTTATTAACTTCGGCATATTACCTTCCTACAGAGGGCAAGGCCTTGGTGATTTTTTTCTAAAGTACATACTTTCCCAGTGTAAGCAATGTGGCATTGAAAGCCTCCAGCTTACAGTAGATAATAATAATCCTGCAGCTTTAGCCTTATATAAAAAGAATGGTTTTATACAGCTTTATAATACCGCTGAGCTTGTATTTTAAAGAGCATAGCTTCTGCTATAGAAGGAATACTCCTATTGCAAAAGCTATGTTCTTTTTTACCCATTCAAAGTATAATTTTTCCGTAAATTCATGTATAATATATATGACTCTAATTATGTCAAAAAGATAAGGAAGGATTGATTTTTAGTGGGTAATAAGACATATTACATAGAAACATGGGGCTGTCCGTATGTAACAGTTAGGAGGATTTAAAAGCAATCTTAAGCCCGTTTTTAAATGTCATGCTCTGGACCATTCTATTTTCTATAACTATATTGTCTATTATAGTATTTGCAAAATCCTTAAGAGCCTTTCTGCCAGATACTTTAAGCAGATCACTATAATTTATATTGCCTTCTGCTAACATTTCAGCCATATTGCCAGTTGCTATTTTAAGAGAGAAGTTTTCCTCAGAAGGTTTGAGGGAACTTATTTTTTTGACCACTTCAGCTAGTTTAACCTCGATTTGTTTCTTCTTAAGAATGTAATCTTTCTCACTCAACCCAGCTTCATCAAACAAATATAAATCTTCTAGCCTGGTCATAGCTCTGGTTAATTTTAATTTTTCTTTGTTAAGTAGTTCTATTTCATAAGAATTGTTTTTGGGCCCAAGTGGAGCGTATGTCTTGTCGTCAAACATTAAATTTTTTATATCAGCCATGTTTTCTATACCTTTGGCTCCGGTATTAGCTATTAGTTCCTTTTCAACATTCTTTTTTCTAAAGTCTTCCTGCATGCGGATAAAATTTGATACAAAGTTGAATACAAACGTACCTATGTAATTTTCATTTATAGTTTTTTGGGAGCATCCAAGATGATTGTATCTGCCACTGCAAACATATATAGAAGGAGTGGAGCCATCATCTCTTGGTTTATCGCACTTGGCATAAAAAGAATTATCACATTCGCCACATTTAAGTAAGGAAGCAAATACATGTGTCTTTCCTTTTGCCCTAAAACCTGCAGCGTTATTCCTCTTTGCATTTATATCCATGATTCTATTACACTGATCCCATATTTCTTGGGTAATGATACCTTCGTGGCTCCCGTCAACTAAAACCCATTCATTCTCCTTCTTCTTTCTTCCTCTGCCTGAGTTCCTGAAGTTATAACGATATGTACCTTTATAAAAAGGATTGCGAATAATATCCGATATTGTTTTAGTGGTCCATGTTGCACCCTTCTTTGTTTTTATTCCATTTGTGTTTAGGGCCTCTTTTACAGCTGTAGTTGAGTTGGTATCCAAGTAGGTATTATAAATAAACTCTACGGCAGGGGCCTCATCTGTATCTACAACTGGAAATTTCTTTTCTTCATCCCACTTGTACCCTAGGGGAACGGGAGCACCATTCCATAATCCTTTTGAAGCCCTATCTACCATGACGGCTGTAACGCGTTCAGCAGTAAGCTTCCTCTCTAGTTCTGCAAACACAAGGATAATCTTTAACATAGCTTCGCCCATAGCTGTAGAGGTATCAAACTGTTCATTTTTAGAAATAAAGGTTACTTCATATTTCTTTAATTCGTTATACATGTCGCAGAAATCAAGAAGGTTTCTTGATACTCTATCAATTTTCCATACAAGAATATGAGTTATTTCATGCTTGCGGACCTTTTCCATCATTAGTTGGAATGCTGGCCTATCCGTATTTTTTGCAGAATAGCCAGCATCTTCAAATATCTCATAGTTATCAGTGTTTAAAACATATTTGCAGTAGTTTGTTAAATCACCCCTTTGCATGGGGAGAGAATCCTTGTCTATTTGATAGTGAGTAGAAACCCTTATGTAGATTGCTACATTCATTTCTTATCATTCCTTTTCATAATCAGATATTCTATGTCTGCTTTTAAAGCAGCTATGATAAGTTCCTCTATTGTCCCTTCTTTATATGAACCTTGGAATAAAGTATTTATATCTTTCACTATGCCAAGGTCAAGTATTTGTTCAACGGCTTTTCTGACACATTTTAATTCTTCTCTTGAATTAACGTATTCGCTGTCGTCAATTCCATATATCCAATATTCTTCAGGTTTATGTGATGCAATTACCAGAAGCTCTATGAAATTTTTACTTGGCTGCCTCGAACCATTCTCAACCATGTTGTAGTATGTTTCACTTATATTCATCCTTTTGCTCATGTCTCTTTTGGTAATTCCAAGGCTTTCTCTGTAAGCCTTTAATCTCTCGTTAAACATATTGTTTCACCTCATTTATATCTTATCAAAACTTCACTATTTTGTAAAGTATATTGAATATATTTCGTACGACATAAAATACTAAGTAATTGCAAGATAACAAGAGGTTTGAGGACGTATTCTCAGTTTACAGCTCTATATAAGTCTTTATAAGGTTTCACCAATTAGTGAAACTTTGGTAATATAAATGTGAAGGGAGGTGGTGGACATGACATTAAAACAGATAAGATACGAGAGTGGGCTGAAAGTTAGAAAAATAGCTTGTATACTGGGCATTTCTCAGAAGCAATATTATAACCTTGAAAAGGGCGCCTATAAGTTTGACAAGTTAAAAATTGAGAAACTCAGTGAAATATTTGATAAGCCTATAGAAGTTATAGAACAAGCAATTGCAGAGGGGGTAAGGTAATGTCAAAGAATGAGGAGTTATTTTTGGACAAGCTAGAAAAATTCAAGATTAATATCGGCGCTTTCGTGCTTCCGTATAAGGAAAGGCAGGAAGAGGAGCCAACAGAACCAAAGGAGGCATGTTAATGAACGAGATACAGCACAACGATGGAGAGAAGAGGACCTGCTCCAGCTGTGCATGTGAAAATGATTCGGGCGCAAACTTCTGTAAGAAGTGTAGCACAAAAATAAGTTCTGAGTGCCCGACTTGCTGGGTGAAAAAGCAGCCATATAACTGTGGACATAGCGAGTGCCCTGGTTACAGACTGCTTTTGGAAGAACTACATTCCTAGACATTTAATAATTGCTTCAGAAGCTATATCAGCAATTATTGATTTAACTGCTTCCCCTGTTGGCTTGGACGCTTTCAGGATGAAACGTTTAAACCTTGATACTGCTAGTTGAGTGGATGGAGTTGGAGACTTCACTATTAATTCTGACAGAGTAGCAGAAAGTTGTTCTTTTTCATCAGGGTTCAATAATTCATCTTCTTCAATTAGGGCTTTGGCAGAATTAAGAGCTTTCTCGGTCCATGGATAAGGCTTTCCACAATTATAGCAGTATGCATCAGGAGTCTTTACATGGCCAAAGCAACAGACACTTGGTACTTCATAATCACCACGGATATTGCTTCTGCAGTTAGGACATGTAGTAATAGTTTCTAAACCACACTTTGAACAAAACTTTTGATTTTGTTCAGGGTATTTGTCAAAACTGTCATTCACCATATGCCCATTTAAGCATACTTGTGCAACATGATAAAAACCCATAATATCACCTCCCTTCTACATAATTTTACCATTTATGGAATGGAGGTACAAGCAAAGGAGGATTATATGAACGAGATTGTAAAAATCACCTATGACAACAATGACAGGATCACAGTACTAGGCAGGGAACTTCACAGGATGCTGGAGGTAAAAGACCATTACACAGATTGGTTTAAGAGAATGTGTGAATATGGTTTTACTAAAGATGTTGATTTCGTTAGTTTATCGGAAAAATCCGAAAAACCTCAAGGAGGCAGACCACTAACGGACCACCAGCTAACTATAGATATGGCCAAGGAAATAGCAATGCTGCAACGCACCGAGAAAGGGAAGCAGGTCCGGCAGTATTTCATCCAGCTAGAGAAAGATTGGAACAGTCCTGAAAAGGTAATGGCCAGGGCCTTAAGTGTAGCTAACAAGACATTAGAAGAGTTTAAGAGCAGGACATATGAGCTTGAGGCTAAGGTAGAAGAACAGAGGCCCAAAGTTATATTTGCCGAAAGTGTGCAGGCTTCCAAGTCAACAATCCTTGTTGGAGAGATGGCCAAGCTTATCAAGCAGAACGGTATAGACATGGGAGAGAAGAGGCTTTTCAAGTGGCTTAGGGATAATGGTTATCTGATAAGCAGGCAGGGCACAGACTACAACATGCCTACTCAGAAGAGTGCGGAGCTTGGTGTAATAACCTTCAAGGAAACAGCAATCAACCATTCAGATGGTCACATTACAGTTGCTAAGACCCCTAAGATAACAGGCAAGGGCCAGATATACTTTATCAACAAATTAAAAGAAACGAATTAAGGAGGGCATATATGAACAAGCCATATGAGAACCTAAGAAATGATGTCATAACAACCCTGAAAGCTTTTAATGAAATTGTGTGGGCCAAGATGGGGGATACGGTAACCATAAGAACGGATAAGGGCGTTTACACAAGGCCAGCAACAGACAGAGATACCATAGATTTCATAAGAAGCGAATGGGAAGACACAGTGATGCATCTTTCAGATATAGGTATAGACCTTGATGAAGAAAGCAGGCCAATAGGTGTAGACATAAAACTTGATGGCAAGAAGGTAGGGGAAATTATAGAAAGGGCCATATTGGGAGAATAAGGAGGCAATGTAACAATGAAAGCTACAGGCATAGTAAGAAAAGTGGACGAGCTCGGCAGGGTTGTACTGCCTAAAGAGCTGAGAACAACAATGGACATCCAGGAGGGCACACCGTTGGAGATATATACAGAGGGAGATGCAATAGTGTTCAAGCTGTACAAGCCTGGCTGCTACTTCTGCGGAAATACAAACATAAAGATACACTTTGGTGGCAAGCCTATCTGCAGAGCATGTGTAGAGAAGATTAGGACAGCATTGAAGGATATTCCCCAGCACTGTGAGGAACTGGATGCACCTCTTACCAATCTAGATAAGATAAGACAGATGCCGGTTGAGAAAGTGGCAAAAATAATATGTGACGATCTTATAGGCGAGTCTCTTAGGTATTGCCAAAATAAGCAAGAGTGTAATGACATGCTGAATGGGGATGAAGAAATTCCTGATGAGTGGTGTCAGAAGTGTGCCAAGCAATGGCTAGAAAGGGAGGTAGAGGGATGAATAAACGTGACTATGTGATTGTTTGTAATGAACATAGCTCAATTATAAGAGGCGCATTGTTGTTCTGGGGAAGTAGAACGGAAGATGATGCAAAACGTAGCTTCGGAGGGTACACCTGCAGAATAGATAAATGCGAGAGATATACGAGGGAAGAGCTTGAGTCTTTCCGTGGAAACTTAAAAAAAGAATACCCTTTCTTTGATGAAATTGAACCGGGTACTTTTAACCAGCAAAATGAAGTCCTGATTACAGTACAAGACCTGAAAAAGAAGCTCGGTTATAGGGAGTTTCACATAGCTGGCCATAGCAGGCTGTATAGGTTAACAAGGGGGTAGAGAGATGAGAAGTATAGCAAAGGCAACCCTTACTCTTATCTCCGTAGCCTGTATGCTCCTAGTCTTTGGGATCGCAGGAGGTTCAGATGCAGGAACCGTATCGGTAGGACAAGCTCTTCTGGGAGGCACAATAGCCATGGTAGGATGCATAGGCTGTGCTGTAGGAGCAAATAGGATAGAGGGGAGGTAAAGACAGTGGCAGGAATATCAGATAATGACAAGGCTTGGCTAGACAGCTTTCTAGGGAAAGACTCGGATGAAGAGTTTAAACAGAATGTGGAGACAGCTGCCAAGCAGATGAAAATCATGTTTGATTCATTTATTGCCCAAGGCTTTTCAAGGATGGAGGCCTTAACAATAATAGATTCGGATGCATTTTTAGATATGCCCATGAGTAGGCGGCGCTGGAGGCAGCGGAGAAAACCAAAGTGGATAGACAAGGACCCACGGAAGCAGGGCTGGTGCATTACAAGATTGACAGCTGACAGCAGGGTATACGTGAACAGAACAGGAAAAGTGTTTTACGAAAGGTGGTAAAGGGATGGCTATAAACGTAAACAAAATAAAATGCCTTGCAGCAGAATATGAGCAGGCAGAGGCAAGGGTAGACAGGCTGCAAAGATATATAGATGCTTTGCGCAGCGGTAAAAGTGCAGTGAGTGGTATCTATATATACGACAAGCCAACCGGCATACCTTTAATTATCGGCGTTCCAGAAGATATAACAGATGGGATGGATGAGGACTATATAAACGACATGTACGGGGTAGATTTCATTGGCAGTATGGAATATGAAAAGAAGGACCATTTAAAGCGTATGGACAGTCTTTTAGCAGACATAAAAAAAGAGCTCCAGTTATAGGAGCCAATGTGAAATATCGTATAAACCAATTATATCACAGGAGGAATAGAAATGGAAGAAATAAAGACCAATGAAACAGTTTTGAGGGAAGAATTTGACAGCTTTATATGGATGGTAAAGAGGCCAGGTAAGGACAAGCTCCTTTCCTTCTTGGAGGAGAATGGATACTTTACAGCACCTTCAAGCACCAGCTACCACGGAGCATGTGAGGGTGGCAACCTAGACCATAGCTTAAATGTAACGCAGGCGATGTTTGATATGCGCAAAAGCCTCGATAAAGCAGAGGATATACC
>JAEZLD010000180.1 GCA_023415335.1 Bacillota bacterium
ACTTATTATAACCCATTTTCACTCCGACCATGCAGGAGGACTGGATTATATCATGAAGGAGCTTAAGGTTGATAGTATTATCGCATATGAAGCACCAAAGAATGAGAACATTGAATATATGAGTGTATCAGCTGGAGATAGCATAAGCATAGACGGGGTGCTACTGAACATACTTTACCCACAATCAGGCATGGATTCATCAGGTGATGAGAATGAATGCTGCCTTGTAATGGAGCTGGTGTATGGAGAATATAATATGCTGCTTACAGCTGATGCAGATTGTCAGGTTATGGACTCACTTGCAGGAGAGTACGAAGTGCTGAAGCTGCCCCATCATGGCTCTTCTGCCTCCTTCAGCTATACCATGGCGGATGCTTCACAAATAGGAACTGCAGTGGTTTCTGTTGGAAGGAACAGCTATGGTCACCCATCCAGGGAGGTACTTGATTACCTTTCAGAAAGAGGCATAGCTGCCTACAGAACCGATATAATGGGGAGCATCATTATTACCACCAACGGAAAAAGCTATAGAATTGTTTCACAAAGCCCATAAATGCTTTATAATATGTATATATGATTTTTACAGGACAGGGTGAAGCGTATGATAATAAACAGCTATATGGATTTTGAGAAGGCAATAAAAGAAAAGGACCTCAGCGGTGGGATAATAGTGTGTGGTCAGGAAAAGCAGCTTATTGATAAGACAATTGAAAGAATATATAGTTTTATAGATATGCTTCCAGATATGAACATCACCAGACTGTCAGGGGAGAGCCTGTCACAGGATGAGTTATTCAATGCCTGCGAGACCTTTCCGGTTATGGCCAGCAAAAGGCTGGTGCATATAAAGAATGCTGATTTTCTGGTGAAGGTTAAAAAGAAGAAGGGATCTGAGGAAAAGGATGAGTCCTCAGAAAAGGAAGAAAGCGAGGATTCAGAGCAGGGGCTTGGTAAATTCATAGCGGAATATATTCCAAGGATACCGGAATACACACTGCTTCTTATGACCTATTCAGGTAAAATAAATGATAAATGCAAGACCGCTGTTGCAGTGAAAGCTGCAGGCATGTATATAAGCTATGATGGCTTTAAAAGGGATATGCTTAATAAATGGATTGAAAGGCAGCTTGGAGAGCAGGGAAAAACCATAACCAAATCTGATATATATTATCTTACATCCATTGCAGGATATAGTACTGAACAGCTTGAGATGGAGATAGATAAGCTGGTTTGTTACTGCATGGATGAGAAGCAGATTACTAAAAAGGACATTGACTCTGTGGTTCATAGGAGCCTTGAGGATAATATATTTAAGATGGTGGACTCAATAACCAGAAGGGATGCAGATACGGCCCTTTCAATACTTAATGTGCTGCTTACAGAAAAGGAAAAGCCCCTGATGATTTTGGGTATGATAAACAGACAGATCAGGCAGCTGCTTTCAGTAAAGGGATGTATGCAGAATAACATGTCAATGGATGAGATGAAGTCCAGGCTAAAGATGCAGGATTTTGTTTTAAAAAATTGCCTTTCACAGGCAAGGAACATCCAAGAGAGTGTATTAAGGAATTCACTTAATAAATGTCTTGAAACGGATTATTCAATGAAGACAGGCGCATATGGCTCAGATGAGTATGATATAGCGCTTGAGTTGCTTATAATAGAGTTATGCAAATAAAAAAAGAGCTGTCTCAATGGGTTATTTGAGACGGCTCTTGATTTATCTACTATTCAGCAGATGCACTGTTAAGTCTTACAGCAAGTCTTGACTTCTTTCTTGCTGCAGCATTCTTATGGATAACTCCCTTTGCAGCTGCCTTATCGATTACATGTGTTGCTTCTGATAAAGCTGACTTTGCATCATCAAGCTTTCCACTTTCTAATGCAGCTTCATACTTCTTTATGGAGTTCTTTACAGAAGTCTTAACCATCTTGTTTCTTAGAGTTCTAATCTCAGTTGTCTTAATTCTTTTCTTTGCGGATTTAACATTTGCCATTCTTTAATATTTCCCTCCTTGGAATCTCTTTAATATATACTTGGAACGACAGATTGGGGAATCTGACACACAGTTTCGTGCATTAACAAATGATATTATAGCATTACCAACCATATTATTCAAGGGAAACATATAAAAATATAGAGTAATAAAATAAAATGATAATGGATGTACGGAAAGGCTTACTTGGAATAGTGCATTATATTTGGGAGAAACTACTGCTAATGAATTATTTATTGTGGGAGGGCGAATTATGTTCAGCATACGCACAGACCTTGCTGTTGAAGCCAGGGAAATATATCAGAGAGATAAGACCGGAGAGGTGCCAGGAGTTGAAGTGAATGTAGACGAAGACCAGGAAGGAATAAAGGTAACCACTGTGAAGGTGGTGGACAGTGTGGGGGCAAGGATTTTAAATAAGGCTATAGGGACCTATATTACTATGGAGGTACCTGATATTAAAAGCTATGATGCGGATTACCATGACAATCTTAGCAAGTCCTTGGCAAAGCAGCTGGTAAAGGTTGTGGAGCTTAAGGAGAATCAGACTGCACTGGTGGTAGGATTGGGTAATTGGAACATTACTCCTGATTCACTAGGGCCCAAGGTGGTATCTAAGCTTATGGTAACAAGACATATGAAGCAATATATACCTGACCAGATTGAGGAGGGTATATACTCAGTATGTGCCATATCCCCCGGAGTACTTGGAATAACAGGAATTGAGACAGCAGAAATTGTTCAGGGCATATGCCAGAAGGTGAAGCCTGATGTACTTGTGGTAATTGATGCTCTGGCATCAAGAAAGATGGAGAGAGTGGTGACTACCATACAGATAGGAGATACAGGTATAAGTCCTGGTTCAGGTGTGGGTAATCACAGGATGCAGTTTACAAAGGAATCAATGGGTGTTCCGGTTATCGCTATAGGTGTGCCTACTGTAGTTGATGCTGCAACCATGGCTAATGACACAATAGACATGATGATAGACAGCCTTATTGAACAGAGCAAGGACAATAAGGATTTTTACAACATGCTTAAGGGAGTAAATAAGGATGAGAAGTACTCCATGATAAGAGATGTGCTTAACCCATATATAGGGGATCTTATGGTTACTCCTAAGGAAATAGACACTCTTATGGAGGATATGTCAAAGATAATTGCCAATGGACTTAACATAGCCCTTCATCCTGCAATAGAGCTAAAGGATGTAAACAGGTATGTGCATTAATTTATAGATGGAATTAATAGGGGCTCCGCTGCATATAATTATTCAGATAACAAAGATAAAAAACCATAAAGGAATAGTGATAAGGAAGTGCTGAAAAGCCTATTTTGCAATAGGCTGACTTTTCTATTTATTATACCAACCCAGATATAAAACAGAAATAAGATAATAAATAACAGATAATTGTACATGTGAGGGGGAGGGTCGAGTATGAAAAGGCAGAATGTGGCGGAGCTTTTAATAAGGTCAGGTATATACATGATTTCTCTGGTGGTGGTGCTTAAACTGTTTATTCCTATAATCAGTCCTGCTGTTAAGGCTGCTGATATAAATATTACAAGGGAATATCTTTATGAGGCTCTTATAAGCAATACAGTGCCGGCTGTTCAAACAGCAATGGACAGTTATGAGGATGAGGATAAGAAAGAGCTACTGGCAATAGTTTTTGATTATGCAACGGGAATTGACGTAACAGATCCAAGCACATATATTGCTTCACAGATACCACTGCTAGGACTTATAGATTCCTCTGTTATCACCTCAGGAAGTGAGTCCGGTCTGGTATATGTGGACCCTACAGCAAATCCAAGTGTTACACCAACACCCTCACCAGAGGATACATCTGCCCCAACCAATGGACAAGTAGACCAGAACAACCCTCTTGTTTTTATATATCATACCCATACTACAGAAAGCTATAATCCCAATCTGGAATCTGGCAAGAACTTCTCAACAGACTTAAGTACAACAGTAGCAGGTGTAGGGGATCAGCTGGAGAAGGAACTGGAGAATACCTATGGTATATCCACTGTTCATGACAAGACAATACATGATATACCCCTTAGAGATGAGGGCTATTCTAAATCAAGGACGACACTTGAAAAGTACCTGAAGCAGTACCCAAGTATAAAAATAGCCATTGACCTACATAGGGACGGAGATGTATCCAAGGATAAGGCAACATTGACATTAAACGGCACAAGCTATGCCAGGGCTATGTTTGTACTAAGTACTAATTCTGCTGTTGGAAACAATAAGAATGTAGTAGCGGCTTTAAACAAAATATTGGATGCCCAGTACCCTGGCTTTTGCAGAGGCATATCCTATTCCAAATACAAATATAACCAGGACTTGTTCGAAGGCTGTGTGCTTATAGAGGTGGGCTCTAACACCAACCGATATGACGAGGCTGCTGCATCTGCAAAGCCTCTGGCAAAAATGCTGTCAGAGTATTTTAAGTCTAAGCAGTAAAATAAATGATTATATTGGCATTTTGTGATATATTTATGTTATAATTTATCCTGACTGATTTTAGGCATTTTGGGCTTTCCTTAGGAGAGCTTTATAATACATTATTTAGGGAGGATTTGTATGCCCAGCGAAAGACAAGAAAGAATAAGAAACTTCAGCATAATTGCCCATATTGACCATGGCAAGTCAACCTTGGCTGATAGGCTTATCCAGATGACGGGAGCCCTTACAGACAGGGAGATGGAGGAGCAGGTACTAGACACAATGGACCTGGAAAGGGAAAGAGGAATTACAATCAAGTCTCAGGCTGTAAGGCTGGTTTATAAGGCAGATGATGGGGAGGAGTATATACTTAATCTTATTGATACCCCTGGACATGTAGACTTCAACTATGAGGTCTCAAGAAGCCTTGCTGCCTGTGAAGGTGCAATACTGGTTGTTGATGCCACACAAGGAATACAGGCCCAGACACTGGCTAATTGCTATCTGGCACTGGATCATAATCTTGAGATAGTACCTGTTATAAACAAGATTGATCTGCCAAGCCAGAGGAGTGATGAGGTCAAAAAGGAAATTGAGGATATAATAGGGCTGGATTGTACAGATGCACCCCTTATATCTGCTAAGGTAGGAACCGGAGTAGACGAGGTGCTTAGGTCTATTGTAGAAAAAATACCATGTCCTTCAGGTGATGAAAATGCGCCTTTAAGGGCACTGATATTTGACAGCTATTATGACTCCTATAAAGGAGTAGTGTGCTATGTAAGAATAATGGAGGGCTCTATTAAAAAGGGAGCTACCATGAAGCTTATGGCAACAAATAAGGAATATGAAGTCACCGAGGTTGGTACCATAAAGCTTGGACTTAGAGAATCTGATGGACTTATGGCTGGAGATGTGGGCTATATCTGCGGCAGCATAAAGAATGTCAGCGATGCCCATGTGGGAGATACTATAACCGATGCTGATAAGCCTGCCTTAAAGCCTCTTCCTGGATACAGGCCTGCTATACCAATGGTATACTGCGGAATATATCCTGCTGATGGTGCAAAGTATGCAGAGCTTAAGGATGCACTGGAAAAGCTGCAGCTTAATGATGCAGCATTAAAATTTGAGCCTGAAACCTCTATAGCCCTAGGCTTTGGCTTTAGGTGCGGCTTCCTGGGACTTCTGCATATGGAAATACTGCAGGAGAGGCTGGAGCGTGAGTATAACTTGGATTTGGTTACTACCGCTCCAAGTGTAATATACAAGGTGTTTAAAACCAATGGAGAGATGGTGGAACTTACAAATCCAACAAATCTTCCTAAAGATACTGAAATAGACCATATGGAGGAGCCTGTTGTAAATGCCAACGTAATCTGTCCTTCGGAATTTGTGGGAGCTGTTATGGACTTATGCCAGAATAAAAGAGGAACCTTTAAGAACATGGAGTATCTTGAGACCACAAGAGTAATGCTTCATTATGAGATGCCTTTAAATGAAATAATATATGACTTCTTTGATGCTCTTAAATCAAGAACAAAGGGCTATGCATCCCTAGACTATGAGCTCTGCGGATACAAGGAATCCAAGCTTGTGAAGCTGGATATACTCCTTAACGGCGACATAGTAGATGCACTTTCTATGATAGTTCCGGACGAGAGGGCGTATACCAGAGGAAGAGGAATTGCTGAAAAGCTAAAGGAGATAATTCCAAGGCAGCTCTTTGAAATACCTATACAGGCAGCTGTGGGCTCCAAAATAATAGCCAGAGAGACTGTAAAGGCTCTAAGGAAGGATGTGCTTGCAAAGTGCTATGGAGGAGACATATCCAGAAAGCGCAAACTGCTAGAGAAGCAAAAAGAAGGTAAGAAGAGGATGAGGCAGATAGGCTCCGTAGAGGTTCCTCAGGAAGCATTTATGGCAGTGCTTAAGGTAGACTGATATGAAGGCTTTGTATGTTCATGTGCCTTTTTGTGTTAAAAAATGTCTCTATTGTGATTTTAATTCCTATGCTGATACCAGCTTAGAGTCACAATATATAGATGCACTGGTAAAGGAAATAGGCACTATAAACGAAGAAAGACTTAAGACTATATTTATTGGTGGGGGTACCCCCACCATTTTGTCATATAATAATCTGGGAATCCTACTTGAAGCTTTAGAGGGGTTTAATGCGGAGGAATTTTCAATAGAGTCAAATCCGGGGACTATAGACGAGGATAAGCTTCAAATAATGAGAAAGCATGGGGTAAACAGGCTTTCTATGGGTCTTCAGGCATGGCAGGATTCTCTACTAAAAAAACTGGGCAGAATACACACCCTGAATGATTTCTTGGAATCATATAGGATGGCCAGAAATGCGGGGTTTGATAACATAAATATAGACCTTATGTTTGATATACCTGGTCAGACATTAGAGAACTGGCAGGAGACCATAGATAAGGTGGCAGAGCTAAAGCCTGAACATATATCCTGCTACAGTCTTATAGTAGAGGAGGGCACACCTTTTTATGGTATGTGGGAAAAAGGAGAGCTTAGGCTCCCTGATGAGGATGCCGACCGCCAGATGTACTATTATGCAGTTGAAAGGCTAAAGAAGTATGGTTATAGACAGTATGAGATATCCAACTTTTCAAAGCCAGGCCTTGAATGCAGGCATAATATAGTTTACTGGAGGGACCAGGAATATGCAGGAGTAGGTGCAGGAGCCCATGGCTATATTAATGGCTGCAGGTACAGCAATTTCAAGGGAGTAGGAGAATATATTAGTGGCATAAGAAATTGTAGTGCGGTAGAGGAGAAGAATATTATTAGTATGAAGGAATCTATGGAGGAATTTGTGTTCCTGGGGCTCAGGATGATTGAGGGTATTTCAAAAAAGGATTTCCAGAAGAGGTTTAATATCCCTATTGAAGAGGCTTATGGAAGACAGCTAAAAAAATTTACCTCCTTATACCTGCTATATGATGATGGTGAAATGGTAAAGCTAACATCAAGAGGGATAGATGTATCGGACCGTATTTTTGAAGAGTTTATGCTTTAGTTAGGCAATAGTTAAAAGTGAAGAAATTTCAGGAAAAGCCTGCTTTACATTAGGCACGCTTTTCTGAACCAAATATTATTAAGTAAAGCATGCATTAGCATGCTTTACTGCTTAAAAGGTTTAATTATAGTTGAAATTCAGCTGGTTTTATATAATTTTGAAAAATTTTTAAATAAAACATAGGACTATTGACAAAGCAATACAATAGTGATATTTTTAAATCGTAATCATTAGCACTCGACAATGATGAGTGCTAACAAAAGGTGAGGTGAGAGTATGGAGCTGGGAGAAAGAAAAAGAAGCATACTTAAGGCAATTATAAGTGATTATATACAGACAGGTGAGCCAATAGGCTCAAGAACTATTTCTAAAAAATGCAATATAGGACTTAGCTCTGCCACTATAAGAAATGAAATGGCAGACCTGGAGGAGCTTGGTTTTCTGGAGCAGCCACATACCTCTGCAGGCAGGATTCCGTCAGACAAGGGATATAGATATTATGTTGACCAGCTTATGGAAATAAATTACCCCTCTGACCAGGAAACAAGGATAATAAAGAACATCCTGGAACTGGCTACCCTCAACGAGATAGACAAGATAATACAAAGGACAACTAAGCTATTGTCGGATATAACCAAGTATACTACTGCAGTTATTTCCCCTTCAATGTCCAGAGGGACCCTCAAGTCCATCCAGCTTATAAGGGTAACACCTACGGAAATTGTAGCGATTATCCTTACAGATATGGGTCTTATAAAGCATGTTCTTATAAAACTGCCTGAACAGATAACAAGTGACAAGCTTACAAAAATTAACAACATGCTAAATGACAAGTTAAGAGGATTGACAGTTGAGGAGATTGACCTTTCGGTTATTTTCTCTATACAGAGCGAAATTGGGGAGTATAATGAAATACTCAATGCTGTTATACCAGCTTTGTATGAGTGCCTGAAGCCTAACACCTCAGATATATACTTAGAGGGTGCAATGAACATATTTCAGTACCCGGAGTATAATGACATCGATAAGGCAAGAAGCTTCCTATCTCTTGTGGAACATAAAGATGTGCTAATGGACCTGATTTATTCGGGGGACTCATCTTTAAGTGTTTCAATTGGAAATGAAAACAATGTAGATGAAGCCAAGGAATGTAGCATTATAACGACCTCATATAGTATAGGAGATAGGGATGCAGGCAGAATAGGAATTATTGGACCTAGGAGAATGGATTATGCTAAGGTTATTGGAACGCTAAACAGTTTGGCAGATACTCTTAACTCCATTCTTAAAAATATGTATGACTATAAGGAATAATTGAAAAGGATAGAAGGTGATGTAATGACTGAAAAGGTCAATAAGGAAAAAGAATTAAAAGCTAATGAAGCCATTGAGCAGGAAGAGATGAAAGAGGCCGAAGGCACCCAGGAGGAAAAACAAAAACCAGAAGTGGAAAATCAGGAAGAGGTTAATACAGAGGAACCTCAGAAAGACACTCTTGAGGAGCTTGAGAAGAAATATGATGAAAAACAAAAGGAAGCTGAAGAATACCTTAATATGCTGAAGAGAACCATGGCTGACTTTGACAACTTCAGAAAAAGGACTGCTAAGGAAAAGGAAAGCCTTTTTGATGATGGATATGCAGATGCTGTTAAAAACCTTCTGCCTGTGTTTGATAACCTCGAGAGGGCAGAGCAAAACAGCAGCCAGCAGGAAGGAAGCCTTTATGAAGGCGTGAAGATGGTTCTTAAAATATTCAGGGATCTGCTTGAAAAATCCGGAGTTAAGGAAATTGAAGCGGAGGGAATTAAATTTAATCCTGATTATCATAATGCAATACTTCATGTGGAGGATGACAGTGTAGGAGAGAACATAATAGTGGAGGTATTCCAGAGAGGTTTCATTTATAAAGGAAAGGTAATTAGACATAGCTTGGTTAAGGTTGCAAACTAACCTTATAAAATATAGTAACTAAATCAATAGTATAGACATCCGTAAGCACGGATTAGGAACAGAATTTAAGGAGGAAAAATTATGGGAAAGATAATAGGAATTGACCTTGGAACAACAAACTCATGTGTAGCCTTTATAGAAGGAGGCGAGCCTGTTGTTATACCAAGTTCTGAAGGCCCAAGAACAACCCCTTCAGTAGTAGCATTTAAGCAGAACGGAGAAAGAATGGTTGGCCAGGTCGCAAAAAGGCAGGCTGTTATGAATCCAGAAAGAACTGTCATTTCAATAAAAAGAGAGATGGGAACCAGCAAAAAGATTAATATAGACAGCAACAGCTATTCTCCACAGGAAATTTCAGCAATGGTTCTTATGAAGCTTAAGCAGGATGCAGAGGCTTATCTTGGTGAAACAGTAACGGAAGCAGTTATAACTGTTCCAGCATACTTCAACGACAGCCAGAGACAGGCAACTAAGGATGCTGGAAAGATTGCCGGGCTTGATGTTAAGAGAATACTTAACGAACCTACAGCTGCTGCACTTGCATATGGACTTGATAAGATGGACGATGACCAGATAATACTTGTATATGACCTTGGTGGCGGTACCTTTGACGTATCCATACTTGATATAGGCGGAGGAGTTTTTGAGGTTAAGTCTACTAATGGTAATACACGTCTTGGTGGAGATGACTTTGACCAGAGAGTAATGGATTACATGGCAAAGACATTCAAGAATGAAACCGGAATAGACCTTAACGGAGACAAGATGGCAATGCAGAGACTTAAAGAGGAGGCAGAAAAGGCCAAGATAGCCTTATCCTCAATGGTGAGCGTTGATATTAATATACCTTATATAACCAGAGAGAACCATCTGAATCTTACTCTTACAAGGGCAAAGTTTGATGAGCTGACTCATGACCTTGTTGAGGCAACAATAGGACCTATGAGAAATGCGCTTAAGGATGCAGGACTTACTGCAGATAAAATAGATAAGGTTCTCCTTGTTGGAGGCTCAACCAGGATACCTGCAGTAGTTGATGCTGTAAGAAAGTTTACAGGCAAGGAGCCTTCAAAGGGAATTAACCCTGATGAGTGTGTTGCAGTTGGTGCCGCAATTCAGGGAGGCGTGCTTGCAGGAGAGGTTAAGCAGGATATCGTGCTTGTGGATGTTACACCTCTTACCCTTGGAATCGAAACCCTGGGAGGAGTATCCACTCCACTTATACCAAGGAATACTACAGTTCCAACAAAGAAGAGCCAGGTGTTTTCAACTGCAGCAGACGGCCAGACCTCAGTTGAAATACATGTACTTCAGGGAGAAAGGCAGATGGCAAGGGATAACAAGACCCTTGGGAGATTTACTCTTTCAGGCATAGCTCCTGCACCAAGAGGAATTCCTCAGATAGAGGTTACCTTTGACATAGATACAAATGGAATAGTTCATGTATCAGCAAAGGATAAAGGAACAGGTAAGGAAGCTAACATTACCATTACTGCATCAACAAACCTTACAGATAGTGAAATAGATGATGCTGTAAAGGAAGCAGAGAAGTATGCTGAAGAGGATAGGAAGAGAAAAGAAGAAATAGAGATAAGAAACAATGCAGATTCTGTTGTATATCAGACTGAAAAGACTCTTAAGGAACTTGGTGACAAGGTAAGCCCAGAGGATAAATCTGAGATTGAGAGCAGACTCAGCCACGTTAAGGAACTTCTTAATGGAAATGATACTGAGGAAATCAAGAAGGCTACTGAGGAACTCACTGAAAAGTTCTATGCAGTATCCTCCAAGCTTTATCAGCAGCAAGACCAGGGAGCTGGCCCAGATGGACAGCAGTACACTGGAGAAGACGGTACCAGTGCTGATGATGATGGTGCGATTCATGCAGATTATGATGTTAAGGATGACAGCGACAACAAGTAAAATCTGCTAAGAGATATTAAAAACAGCTTATATAAGGAGGGAGCATTCCCTCCTTACTGTTGTGAAGGGTGGTTAAGCCTATGGCAAAGGATTATTACGATATACTAGGCGTAGAAAAAAATGCGTCAGACGAGGACATAAAGAAGGCCTTCAGGAAGCTTGCCCTGAAGTATCATCCTGATAAGAATCCCGGTGATAAGGCCGCAGAAGAAAAGTTTAAGGATATAAATGAGGCTTATCAGGTACTGTCGGATAATGAAAAGCGCTCTAACTATGACCAGTTCGGGACAGCCGAGCCAGGTGCACAGGGAGGCTTTGGAGGCTTTGGAGGAGGCTTTGACGCCAGTGGCTTCGGAGACATATTTGGAGATATATTTGGAGACATGTTCGGTGGTGGTGGCAGAAGACAGAGAACAGGCCCCCAAAGAGGAGCTGACTTGGAGTACACACTGGACTTGTCCTTTGAAGAGGCAGCCTTTGGAGTTAAGAAGGACGTCGAAATATTTAGAAACGAAAACTGTGAAACCTGCAAGGGAACAGGTGCAAAACCCGGCACATCACATAAGACCTGTGACAAGTGCCGCGGTACAGGGCAGATAAAGGTACAGCGGAATACTGCTTTTGGAAGCTTTGTAAATGTAACCACCTGTGATAAGTGTCATGGAGAAGGCAGGATAGTTGAAACTCCATGTACAGCCTGTGGAGGAAGAGGAAAGGTTAGAAAGAAAAAGATTATAACTGTTAGTGTACCTGCAGGTGTGGACACTGGTAATAGCATATCCCTGAGAGGAGAAGGCGAAGCAGGTGAAAAGGGTGGACCAAGAGGGGATTTATATATCCATATAAGAGTACGCCCTCACAAGATATTCAAACGTCAGGGCTATGATATGATCTGTGATGTGCCCATTTCATTTATAAGGGCAACCCTTGGAGGAGAGATAAGTATACCTACCCTGGAGGGTGAAACAAAGCATACTATTGCTGAGGGAACCCAGCCTGGAGCAGTTATAAGGCTTAGGGGCAAGGGGATACCGAAGCTAAAAGGAAACAATGTAAGAGGAGACTTATACGCTAATCTTGTGGTTGAAATACCTAAAAAGCTTACAGATAAACAAAGAGAGCTTCTCAAAAGGCTAGCTGAGGAATTCCATGAGGAGACAGAAGGAAAGAAGTCCTTTGTTGACAGGATGAAGGATGCCTTTGGGAATTAAATACTTATATTATAACAGAGTGCAGCCTTCTGCTTTGATTAGAGGGCTGCTTTTTTCCGAAAACCATATGCACAAATATGACAAAATAGTGAAACATACATATAAATGTGACACAAAATATTAAGAATACTTTACAAATGCATAATATATTGAGATAATATGGATAGGGATGTATTATTATTTGGTAAACATGGATACAAGTCTAAGATAAGTATTAAAGCCAATAACTGAGAAGTAAAATCCATTCTGTAGTTATACAATACCCATGAAGCTAAAGTTTATTGAAAGGAGAAGGAGCATGAAAGGTCAAAGGGAGAGAAGAGAGCCCATGCTGTGGGAGGCGTTGCTTCCTATATTAGCAACATTTATGTCGGCGTTATATATGGAATTGTCATATATAAAATTCTATAACAACATATTGCTGCCCTCTGTTTTTGGTATAGCTGTTGCTGCATCTATTGGAATAATCAGGCTTGGCTATAGTATTAAGGATATATGCAGGCATGCTTTAACAATAATTATAGAGCTTCGTAGTATGCTGATAGCTATAGGAATCATAAGCACGCTTATGGGAGCATGGATAGTCAGCGGGATAATTCCAACGTTTATATGCTATGGAGTAAGGATAATATCCCCAGCCTTCTGCCTGGTGGCTATATGCCTTATCTGCTCCATGATATCCTTTATAACAGGCAGCTCGCATATTACCGCAGCAGGGGTAGGAGTAGCGCTTATTGCTATTGCTTCAAGCATCGGTATACCTGCACCTGTGGCTGCAGGGGCTGTGATTTCTGGAATAAGCTTTGGTGATAAAATGTCGCCACTTTCCTTTACAACCAACCTTGCCCCTGAAGCGGCAGGAACGGACATGAAAAGCCATGTGAAGCACATGCTTTATACCACAGGGGTGAGCCTTCTGGTGGCACTTATATGCTTTGCAACCTTAGGGGCCAGTTATTCTGGTGAGCATCTTGATGCCTCGAGCATAACTGCCATGGTGGCTGCTGTAAACAGCGACTTTTATATAAACCCACTACTGATGCTTGTTCCCCTTGTGGCAGTTGTGCCTATGGTAAAAAAAGACTATTTTGTGCCAGGACTTATTATAAGCATTATTGTAGCGGCTGCTATAGCCATACTTGTTCAGAAGAGGCCAGTAGATACAGTGCTAATGGCCATGCTGGGCATAGGAAAGCTGGGAAATGCTAATAACGGAATATTGGACGGGCTATATAACTGGGCAGGTTTTGTTAACATGTTTAGTACTATAGCAAGGGTGCTTCTGGCAGTAATATTCGGAGGACTACTGGAGAAAATGGGAATGCTTAAAGCTATAGCCAAAGGGATATTAATGCGTGCTAAGAGCACTGGTTCGCTGATTATGTCCACGCTGATTACCTCCTTGGTGGCTAATATGGCTTTGAGTGGGAAATTTACTGCCATATGGACTACAGGAAGAATGTATAAGGAGGAATACGAAAGAAGAGGGCTTTCAGGCTGCAATTTATCCAGATGCCTTGAGGACGCAGGTACGCTTATTGCCCCTCTTATACCATGGGGAATCTCAGGAGTTGTTATATCAGAGCTGTTAGGTATATCCACGCTTGAGTATCTTCCATTCTGCTTCCTTAATATTATAAATTTCCTTATATCTATAATATATGGCTATACGGGAATTACTATTAGGGAAACATATAATGAGAGATCCATTTTTGAAAGCAAGTAAAAGGTTATACAGGATGATAAAGTAGTGATGGATAATTGACATTAAGGCCCTATGTTTATATGATGACATAGGGCTTCAATATTGGTTTATAGCAGTAGCCGGATATGGATATTTGTATCAAAACCTGAATGCTTTAATGGAACAATAATCATATAAAATAATCTACCACGTGCTTGTGAGGTTTTCCTGAGTATTGCTTTTACAATGGTGAATGCTTATAGTATAATGTAATATTGATAACAAAAGAAGGAGTGAAAGTATTGGATGGTAATTGGATTGAGATAAAGGTTGTAACATCCAGCAGTGCAGTGGAGCCGGTATCAGGCATATTTTATGGCATGGATGTAAAGGGAGTGGCAATAGAGGACCCAAATGATATATATACAAGAAAGCAGGGAGCCTTAACCTGGGACTTTGCTGATATAAATATATTTGAATACGGCGGCGATGCTGCTGTTGTAAAGGGCTACTTTAGTAATGAGGATGATGTTGACAGTATTAAAGCCTACATAGATGAGAAGCTTTCAGAGCTTAAGGACATGGGTATAGACATAGGCAGGGGAGAGATAAAAATCAGTCAGGTAAAGGAAGAGGAATGGTCTACAGCCTGGAAAAAGTATTACAAGACCACAAGGCTTGGAAGGACCATTATTATAAAGCCCACCTGGGAGGAATACACTCCTGGGCAGGGAGATAATGTAATAGAGCTGGACCCTGGAATGGCCTTTGGCACAGGAACCCATGAGACGACCGTAATGTGTGCTGAGCTTCTGGAAAAGTATGTGAGAGATGAAAATGAGGTGTTTGATATAGGCACCGGCTCAGGAATACTGGCTATAACAGCAGCAAAGCTGGGAGCCAGAGAAGTGAAGGGTGTTGACCTGGATGAGGTTGCGGTGGATGCTGCCAGGGAGAATGTGGAGCATAATAAGCTGGATAACGTGGAAATACTACACGGTGATTTAGTAAACGTGCTTGAGGGCAAAGCGGATATTGTGGTTGCCAACATAATTGCAGATGTAATAATATATCTGACAGATATTATAATTCCATTTATAAAGGAAAACGGACTTTTTATAACCTCTGGTATAATACACGCGAGAAAGCAGGACGTAGTAGATGCATTAATAGCCAAAGGCTTCGAAATAGCAGAGGTTAGAGAAATGGGAGAATGGGTGGCTATCGCAGCCAGGCTGTAGTTGAATTATGAACGGAGAGATGGTATGCATAAATTTTTTGTAGGAGCCACAAGCATAAGGGATAATGAAATATGCATTACAGGTGATGACGTTAAGCATATATCAGGGGTACTGAGGCTTAGAAAGGGAGAGCTTATACAGGTATGTGATGGCAACAGCACAGAATATATATGCTCCATAAGCAGCATAGAGAAAAAGCAGGTGCTGTGCCATATAGAGAAAAGTTTTGAAAGCATGTCGGAGCCTCCTGTGAGTATCACACTGTACCAAGGGCTTCCCAAGAGTCAGAAAATGGACCTCATTGTACAGAAATGTACTGAAATAGGAGTATGCAGGATAGTACCTATTAAGACCTCAAGGGTTGTCGTAAAGGCAGAGGAGAAGGATTTAGGCTCAAAGCTTGAGCGATGGAGAAGGATTGCCGAGGAAGCTTCAAAGCAGAGCAATAGGGGAAGAATTCCTGAAATAGGCAGTCTTATAGACTTCGAAACCGCCCTTCAGGAAGCAGGAGGGCTTGACCTGGCAGTAATGCCATATGAACTGGAGAAGGCTGTAGGGCTTAGACATGCGTTGGCTCCCAGAAAAAGGGTGATGACAGCTGCAATACTCATAGGTCCTGAGGGAGGCTTTGAGGAGGAAGAGGTTAATGAGGCCATATCAAGGGGAATAACTCCGATAACCCTTGGGCCTAGAATATTTAGAACAGAAACTGCAGGATTTGTTTCAGCAGCATGCATACTATATGAAATAGGCGATATTGGAGGGAGCATATGAAAAGTGTAGCCTTGCTGACCTTAGGCTGCAGAGTCAATCAGTATGAAACTGAAGCCATATCAGAGGCATTTATAAATGATGGATATAAGGTTGTGGATTTTGAAGAAGCTGCGGATGTATATGTAATCAATACCTGTACTGTTACCAGCATAGGCGATAAAAAGTCCAGGCAGATGATAAGAAAGGCCAAAAAGAGAAACCCTGAAGGTGTGGTAGTGGTTGCAGGCTGCTACTCCCAGGTAGCGCCGGATGAGGTGGCGGGTATTGAAGGAGTTGACATAATCGTAGGAACCTCAGGAAAATCTAATATTCCGGATATGGTTAGGGAATATCTTGAGGATAGGAACCAGATTAACCAGGTACAGAATATAATGGATGTAAGAAAATTCGAGGAAATGGAAATAGACGAGTATCAGGACAGGACCAGAGCTTTCCTAAAGGTACAGGATGGCTGTGACAGATACTGCTCCTACTGCCTTATTCCATATGCCAGAGGACATATTCGCAGCAGGTCCCCTGAAAACATTATCCTAGAGGTAGAAAAACTGGCAGCTAACGGATTTAAGGAAATAATACTTTCAGGAATACATGTGGCCTCCTATGGGAAGGATATTGGAAATATAACGCTTACTGATATAATTGAAAAAATATCTAAAATTGAAGGCATAGAGAGGATTAGGATAGGCTCTGTGGACCCAACCTTCTTTGATGATACCACAGTAAACAGGCTCAGCAGGATAGGAAACCTCTGCCCTCACTTTCATCTTTCACTCCAGAGTGGATGTGACGATACCCTTAAAAGGATGAACAGACATTACACTACAGCTGAATATAAGGCTATTGTAGAGGACTTGAGAAATAACATCCCTGACGTGTCGGTTACAACAGATATAATTGTAGGCTTCCCTGGGGAGACCGAGGAGGAATTTGAAACCACCTACAGCTTTTTAGAGGGCCTTCAGCTGTCTAAGATGCATGTATTTAAATTCAGCCCAAGAAAAGGTACCAGGGCAGCTATCATGGACAATCAGGTTGATCCTGTAATTAAGGATAGGCGTAGCCATATGGTAATTAAACTGGATGAAGAGCTGGAGAACCGTTTCATAAACTCCTTTATAGGCAGAGAGCTGAGTGTGCTGTTTGAGGAAACCAAGGAAGGCTATGCCTATGGATATACTGAAAATTATATAAGGGTAAGAGTACCTTCAGATGAGGATTTATCAGGTAAAATTCTTTTAGTAGGGCTTTCCTCCTGTACAGGTGAGATGGCAAATGGAAAACTATGTGAAGCAAAGCTCTAGACACAAGCCCCCACTATAAATATAATATTAGTATGGGAGGTGATATTATGAGCTGTTTATTCTGCCGAATTGCAAAAGGTGAAATCCCAAGTACTAAGGTATATGAGGATGATAGGATTCTTGCATTTAAGGATATAGATCCCCAGGCTCCAGTGCATGTGCTGATTATACCCAAGGAGCACATAGACTCCGTTATGGATTTAAACGAGAGCAACAAGGATATAGTTGCACATATATTTATGTGTGCAAAGGAAGTAGCAGAAAAATCTGGAATAGCCGAGGATGGTTTTAGAATAGTAACTAATACGGGTGATAGTGCAGGACAGTCCGTAAAGCATCTTCATTTCCATCTTTTGGGCGGAAGGAGCCTTCAGTGGCCTCCAGGCTAAACCAAATAACATAAGGCTGATATGGTGAATATTTGTTGACAGCCATCGGTTACATATTATATAATATAAGATGTGCTATTCAGAGGAATAATTCACAGTACATCACCTTATAAGCATTGCATTATTGCTTTAGCGGAGGGAGGGAGATCAGGTGTCAGAAATAAGAGTTGGAGAAAATGAATCATTGGACAGCGCTCTTCGCAGATTTAAAAGGAAGTGTGCGAGGGCTGGTGTTCTTGCAGAAGTAAGAAAAAGAGAACATTACGAAAAGCCAAGCGTAAAGAAAAAGAAAAAGTCTGAAGCTGCCAGAAAGAGAAAGTTTAAGTAATGAAAGAAGGATGCGCATGTCGCTGAAAGAGAGATTACAGGAAGACTGGAAAACGGCATTAAAGAATAAGGACAATTTTAAGGCCGGTGTTCTTAGTATGACCAGAGCCGCAATTTTACAGGTAGAAAAAACAGATGGCTCTAAGCTCGACGATGCAGCTGTGGTTGATGTTATTTCAAAAGAAGTCAAGCAGAGGAGGGAATCCGTTGCTGACTTTGAAAAGGGTAATAGACAGGACCTAGTCGATCAGACACAAAAGGAAATTGAGATTCTACTCGATTACCTTCCTCAGCAGCTAACAGAAGAGGAAATAGCAGAAATAGTTAGGAGTGCTGTGAATGAATCGGGCGCCTCCAGCATGAAGGATATGGGCAGGGTTATGTCAATAATAATGCCTGATGTCAAGGGTCGTGCTGATGGCAAGCTCGTAAGCCAGATTGTAAAGCAGTTTCTAAACTGACATAGTAGCCCGCAATTTTGCGGGCTTTAATTTTGCCCAAAAAGCCTTTCTTTAAAAAGAAGGGCTTTTTTGTTATTAAATTTTTTTATATAACATATTTAAAAAAAACAACTGCATAAGTATAGATAGAGAGGGCAGGGTGGTAATATGAAAAAGAACTATGCTAAAAACAAGCTTACTGAATCCTTAGATCTGCCTAGGGAAATAGTGATGAATGTGCCAGTAGTTAAGATTACAGGTACCTCAGAGGTCTTTGTAGAAAACCACAGGGGGATAATAGAATATACGGATGAATCATTGAGGCTTAATACCAACTCGGGTATTATACGTATTGGAGGAAGAAATTTCTTTATAAAGGAAATAAGTCAGGAGGAGATTATTATATCAGGTGACATTGATACCTTAGAATTTATTAAATGAGGTGCATATTATGGGCATCAATAATACGGGAAAATACATAGATGGTTATATTACAGTAAGAGTAGAAGGTCTGCATATAGAAAAATTTATAAATATGACGTCAAAAAATGATATAAAAATGTGGGAGATTAAGAGGATTGACTATACAACCATAGAAATGAAAATGTATTATTATCAGTATCCTCTTCTGAAAAACATACTTAAAAAAACAAACTGCAGATCCAAAATATTGAAAAAAACCGGATTACATTTTATTATAAACAGGATAAAGAAAAGATCAATTTTTACAGCAGGGGCTTTGTTTTTTGTGGCTCTTCTTGTATACCTATCCAGCTTTATATGGTTTGTGGAGATAACGGGAAATGATAATATTGACAGCCAGAGGATATTCTCATATGCGGAAAAGGCCGGACTTAAAACCGGAATACATAAGGATAGCATAAACTTAAGAAATGTGGAGGAATATATAATTACTGGTATAGATGAAATTTCTGTAGTTAATATAAAGTATAAAGGAACCAGGGCTATAATAAAGGTGGTTGAAAGAACTATGCCACCTAATATTATTAATCCTGATGAGATGGTTGATATTGTAGCCTCAAAAGATGGGATAATTGATACTATACTGGCATACAAAGGACAGGTAATGGTGAAAAAAGGTGACTTTGTAAAAGCAGGCCAGGTTTTAATTTCTGCAATACCTGCTGAAGGTTCTGATGAAAGGGTCCATGCTATGGGGCTGGTAACTGCTAGAACATGGTATGAATCGATACAGCAGATACCATTAAGTTATTCGGAGGATGTAAGGACGGGAGAAATGAAAAAAAAGATATGTATAAAATGGGGCTCAAAAAAGCTGTATATAAAAAATAGTAACAAAAGCTATGAAAAGTATGATAAAATAGAGAAAATAACAGACATAAAGGTCTTTGGAATTCCCACAACCTTAAGCCGTGTTACTGAGTATTTATACGAAAAAGAGACAGTGGTCACGGAGCTTACCTATGAAGAAGCCTTCGACCTGGCCATAGAAAAAGCTGAAGAGGAAGTAAATAAATCAATGCCTAATAATACTTCTCTTGTTGATAAGCAGGTGGAAAGAGACCAGCAGGAGGATGGTGTAAGGGTAAGAGTGCTTTATACAGTAATGGAGAATATAGGCTTGGAAAAGAAAATAGATGAATAAGCCATATGGATGGAAATGGAGGATTTCTTTTGGCAAAAGAGAACAGAATTGTGATTGACAAGCTTGAATATATAATAAACATATTTGGTAAATTCGATGAGAACGTTAAAATTATCGAACGAACCTTTGATGTTTCTATTGTAAGTAGGGAAAGTGAAATTAAAATAACAGGAAATGGAAAGGTTGATATGGCTTCAAAAGTGCTTGCCAGCCTTTTAGAGATAGCCAGAAGAGGAGAAAACATAACCCAACAGACGGTAAATTATATTATTGGAATGGTCATTGAGGATAATCCGGAAAAGCTGGAGCAGATACTCGATGATGTTGTTATAGTCACTGCCAGAGGTAAGTACGTTAAGTGCAAAACCTTGGGGCAGAAGAAGTATGTTGAATCTATTAAGAAAAATGATGTAGTGTTTGGAATAGGACCTGCAGGAACAGGCAAGACCTATCTGGCTATAGCAATGGCAGTAAAATTTTTAAAAGACAAGAAGGTAAGCCGTATAGTACTTACAAGGCCTGCTGTGGAAGCAGGTGAAAGGCTGGGGTTCCTTCCTGGAGACCTACAGGAAAAGATAGACCCATATTTAAGGCCTCTGTATGATGCACTGTACGATATACTTGGAGTTGAGACCTTCCAAAAGTATATGGATTCAGGTGTTATCGAGGTAGCTCCTTTGGCGTACATGAGGGGAAGAACCTTGGATGATTCCTTCATAATACTGGACGAGGCACAGAACACCACTCCTGAGCAGCTTAAGATGTTTTTAACAAGATTTGGTTATGGCTCCAGAGTAATAGTTACAGGAGATTTGACACAGATAGATCTTGGAAGTGCTAAAAACTCTGGACTCCATCAGGTAACTAAAATACTTAACAACATAGAGGGAATAGACTTCGTTTATCTAACCCACAAGGATGTCATAAGGCATAAGCTGGTTATGGAGATAATCAAGGCTTATGACAGATTTGATAAAGAAAAAGAGAACAGGTGATAAAATGAAGGAATACAAAAGATCGCATCAGGAGAAAAGTAAAAATAAACCTATAACTAAAATACTTATAGGAGCAATTGCATTTGTGGTGCTGGTAGTGCTCTGCTCTGCTAACCTTATACCTCATAAGTATAACCTGAAGGCAGGAGATGTAGCCCCAGAGGATATAAGCTCTCCCAGGGATATAGTGGATGAGGCAGAAACCCAGAAAAAGATACAGCAGGAAACCTCAGGAGATATTACACAATATGATACTGATGAAGAAGTTCTCGAGAGAGCATTAGGCAGCATAGAAGCCTTTTATAAGCTCCTTGAAGAAACAAAGACATCAGGAGCCAGCTTGGCTGATAAGGTTGCAGCTATGAAGGCTAATAAGCTTGTAGTAATGGATGAGGGTGAGATTAATGAGCTGCTTGGACAAGACAGCCAGCAGACACAGGCATTTATAGATTTTATCAATAAGACTATAGAAAAAATACTGGAGCGGGGAATAAGAGCTGATAAGGAGGATGACCTTAAGGAGGCACAATCAGATCTAAACTATTATATACAGAATTCCAATTTAAATAGGATAACTAAGGAAATAGCAAACAACATAGGCATAAACCTAATAAAGGCAAACCGCATAGTGAATAAGCAGAAGACAGATGCATATGTTGAGCAGCTAAAAAAGACCGTAGGTGAGGTTATAATAAAAAAGGACCAGAATATTGTACTTAAGGGAGAGGTTATAACCGATGAGGATATTGTCCTCATGTCAAGCCTGGGACTTCTGCAGCAGGATGGAGGAAGGACGGATATAAAAATATATATAGGCGTAGCTGTAATAATACTGCTTATGGAGCTCATATTATCCTATTACCTGTATAAGTTTAAGAGGGATGTATTCAGAGATAACGGCAGGCTGGCTATAATAGCGCTTATAATATGCCTTAGTGCAGGCTTTACTGCGGGCATAAATATTATATCTCCTTATCTGATACCCTTTGCATTGCTTAGCATACTTATGGTGGTTATATTTGACCACGACCTTGCATTTGCAGTAAGTATCCCTGTATTTATTATTACAGGGCTCTTAACCAACTTTAATTTTGAGTATACAATGATATACGTTCTCTCAAGCATTGGAGGGGTATTATTTATAAAGGATGTTCATCAAAGAAGCAGCCTTTTAGTAGATGGTATATGTGTGGGAGTCTTAAATGGATTCGTGGTGTTTGCCGTAGGACTTATAAGTACTGATGGCATGCTGCAGAACCTTATGAATTCAGGTATATGTCTTTTGGGGGGAATACTGGCATCCATACTAGCCATTGGAATACTTCCCGTAATAGAGTCTATATTTGACATAATAACTCCCGTAAAGCTGCTGGAGCTATCAAATCCAAACCAGCCGCTGCTTAAGAAGCTTCTATATGAGGCTCCTGGCACATACCACCACAGCATACTTGTTGCCAATCTGTCGGAGGCTGCTGCTGAGGAAATTGGAGCTAATGCACTGCTTGCAAGAGTAGGGGCATATTATCATGATATAGGAAAGATAAAAAGACCGTATTTCTTTAAGGAGAATCAGATTATTAATGATAACCCACATGATAAGATAACTCCTAAGCTCAGTACGGTTATAATAACCTCCCATGTGAGGGATGGTATAGATATGGCAAAGGAATATAAGCTGCCAGAGGCAATAAGGGATATAATACAGCAGCATCATGGTGATACGCTGGTAAAATATTTCTATGTAATGGCTAAAAATGATGGCGAAGAGGATATAGAGGACAGCTCCTTCAGGTATGATGGACCAAGGCCTTCTACAAGAGAGGCTGCAATTGTTATGCTAGCAGACAGCGTAGAGGCGGCAGTAAGATCTCTATCCAATCCTACTGCAGATGAAATAGGTAAAATGGTGGATAGAATTGTTAAGGATAAGATAGACGACAAGCAGCTGGACAATTGCCAGATAACGATGCAGGATATAGTCAAGATAAGAAAGAGCTTTAAGCTTGTTCTAGAAGGTATATTCCACAACAGAATAGAATATCCTGAGCTTAAGGATGGCAGTGACAAGGAGGAAACCGATGATAGAAATTGACAACAGGCAGGATATGATTCCTGTAGACTGTAAAATGGAAGAGCTGATGAAAAAGGCGGTATCACAGGTGCTATCTTATGAGCAGTTCAGTCAGAAGGCAGAGATAGATATAATGATGACCGATAACGAAGGGATAAGGCAGCTGAATAGGGAATACAGAAGCATTGATAGGGCTACCGACGTGCTCTCATTTCCTATGCTGGATTTTGATGAAGGCTACCAGTACGACGGAAATGTTGAGATAGGAGTTGAGGACATAAATCCGGAAAGCGGAGAGGTTATTCTTGGGGATATAGTCATATCTCTTGAAAAGGCTAAGGAACAGGCAGAGGAATATGGACATTCCTTAGACCGTGAGGTTGCCTTCCTGGTGGTACACAGCATGCTTCACCTGCTTGGTTATGACCATGAGCAGGAAAGCGACAGGGTTATAATGAGGGGCAAGGAAGAGGATATACTTAGGGAAATGGGTCTTGCCAGATAAAAAGAAATAAGCCTCCCGTATTACGGGAGGTTTTTATAATATGTGAATTTTTTGCCTTATACAATGGCAGCACACTTACCCTGTGATATAATATTATAAGATTATAATGAGAAGAATAAAATTAATGAGTAAATGGAGGAAAAACTATATGAGTAATGCGGAGCTGGTTAAACTGGCAAGAGAGGCCAAGGAATATGCCTATGTGCCATACTCCCGTTTCAGGGTTGGAGCTGCGGTCCTGACCTCGGATGGTGAGGTTTTCACAGGGTGCAATATAGAAAATGCATCCTATGGAGGAACCGTGTGTGCAGAAAGAACAGCACTTTTTAAGGCGATTTCTGAGGGGAAAACAAAATTCTCTAAGATTGCAGTTATAGGGGATTTGGAGGACTATACCTATCCCTGTGGTATATGCAGACAGGTTATTGCAGAATATGGTACAGATATAGAAATGATTATAGCTAAAGGAAATGGGGAGTTCAGGGTACACAAGCTAAGTGAACTTCTGCCATATGCATTTACAGAAAAGGATCTGGAAGGGAGAAAACTGGATGGGTAAATTTAAATCGGGATTTATAACAATAATTGGGAGACCAAACGTTGGAAAATCCACACTGCTTAATTATCTTATAGGGGAGAAGCTATCTATTATATCAAATAAACCTCAGACTACAAGAAACAGGATTCAGGCTATACTTACAAAAGAGGAATACCAGATTGTCTTTCTGGATACACCAGGAATACATAAACCCAGGCATAAGCTTGGAGAATATATGGTAAGGGTAGCTGAGGACACGGTCAAGGAGGTAGACGCAGTGCTTATGCTGGTTACTCCTGACGAGGAAGTAGGAAAAGGAGATAGCTATATAATAGAACAGCTGAAGGCAGTAAATGCTGATACTCCTGTAATACTTGTTATAAATAAAATCGATACTGTTAAGAAGGAAGCAATTGCCAGGACGATAGAAAGCTATATAAAGGAATATAATTTTAATGAGGTTATTCCCATAAGTGCATATAGCGGAGAGAATGTGGATCAGCTGCTTAAGCTTATAGTCGATAAGCTTCCTGAGGGACCACAGTATTTCCCGGAGGATATGGTAACTGACCAGCCGGAAAAGTTCCTGATAAGTGAGATTATAAGAGAAAAAATACTGAGGAATCTTGATCAGGAAATACCTCATGGTACTGCTGTGGAGATAGTATCAATGAAAAAGGAGAATGATAAGAATCTTGTATCAATTGATGCTACTATATATTGTGAAAAGGACAGCCACAAGTCCATATTGATTGGCAGTGGGGGCGTCATGCTCAAAAAAATAGGACAGAGTGCCAGATATGATATTGAAAGGCTTCTAGGAAGCAGGGTGTTCCTTCAGCTTTGGGTAAAGGTGAAGAAGGACTGGAGGGACAGCGCTTCTGTGCTTAAAAGTCTTGGATACAAATAGCTTGAGAGGAATGCTTGTGCTGGGGGTGATTGGGTGTCAATGATAAGGCTTCAAGGGGTAGTTTTAAGGTCCATGGACTTAGGTGAGAACGATAAAATTGTCACCATATTCACTGACAAGCTTGGTAAGATTGACGCTGTTGCCCACGGGGTAAGAAAGTCTAAAAGCAAGCAGGCATCCTCCATACTCCCCTTCTGCTATGGAGAATATGTTGTATATAAGGGTCAGAGCCTTTATACTATAAGTCAGACTGAAATAAGAGAATCCTTCCAGAGGATAATAATGGATTTGGATTATCTAACCTATGGCTCATATTTTCTTGAGCTTTTCGATGTACTCAATGAAAAGGAATGCCCAAATGTTTCTATGCTTTCACTTCTGCTTAAGACACTTTATGTTATGATAAATACAGAGGTAAAGCTGCCTCTTTTAAGGCTTGTGGTTGATTTTAAGGCTGTATCTATAGCTGGATATCTTCCAAGGATTGGAGTATGTGGTGACTGCAGGCAAAGAACAGCTTCAGGATACTTCAGCATAGAGAACGGGGGTATATATTGCAGCAACTGCAGGCCGCAGAGCTTCTGCTACAATATAAGTGAAGAAAATATGGAGCTGTTGAGGGAAATAAAAAACATAAAATTAGAAAATATAACAAATATTAAATATAATCAGGAAAATATTGAATACCTTCAAAACATAGTAGCCCGTTACATAATGTTCCATGCCGACAGGGAATTGAAGAGCATAAGCTTCATAAACCAAATCAATCAATAAATAAAGGAGATGGATATGATGGAGGAAATAACTCTGGAGGAAATTGATATTATAAGACAGAGGACAGGACTGGGCTATGCTGAAGCAAAGCAGCTGCTTGAGAAAAACGAAGGAAACATAGTTGATTCTCTTATAGATTATGAGGGTTCACAGAAATCCTTCAGGCAGAATGTATCTGAAACTGGAAACGAGATTATAGACTCCGTAAAAGGCATCATAGAAAAAGGTAACGTAACTAGAGTCAAGGTAAAGAAGGATAGCAGAACTGTTGTTGATATACCTGTTAATGCAGCTGTAATAGCTGGAGGTATAGGAGTTTTTTATCCTGTGCTTTTAGGATTGGGTGCTGTAACGGCCATTGCTTCTAAGGTGACTATAGAGATAGAAAGGCCAGATGGAAGGGTTGAGGTTGTAAATGACTTTGTAAAGGAAAATGCCCAAAGCTTTAAGGATAAAACAGAGGGGTTTGTTAAAAAAGCTGCTGATAAGACCGAGGACATAGTGGGAAACATGGCAGATAAGGCTGAGGATGTAATTAACAATATAAAGAACGACATAGATAATAGAAAATAATAAATTGTATGGACTGAAAACATACATTTAAGATGTTTTCATGTGCCAGTCCGAGCAAGCATTAACCCCATGCTAAACACCAGGCATGGGGTTAATGTATTTTATGGTTTTATCTTTGGATTTGCAAACAGAGGGCAGGAGGAGATATATTCCATATTGTGGCGACTATATACTAGATGTGTACAAAGCGTTTTAAGACTGTGAAATTTATAAGTATATTACATTATGCCAGTTGAAAAAAAAAGTAAAATAGAATAGAATATATAACATGAGTGGCTAGTGTTCTTAGATTAAGAAATGTGATGATAGGACTTAAACTCAAATGTGTTGATATATATATTCAAATTGCGAAGTATGTACTAGACTACAAATTTAATATTCTGTATAATAGTAGGTGTATAAATAAATATTATATTTTTTAGAGGGTGGTTTCTATTAATCTTTCAAATCGTCAGGAAGAAATAATTGAGTTAGTAAAGAAATTTCAACCCATCACGAGTGAAAAGCTTGCAGAGAGATTAAATGTTACTAGAGCAGCGTTAAGACCTGATTTGTCGATATTAACTATGACAGGAATTCTTGAAGCCCGTCCAAAGGTGGGCTATATGTATTCCAGAAGAAGCAATAACACCATGGTTTACGATTACATAAAGGGAATTACAGTAGCGGACATTAAGTCAAAGCCAGTTGTAGTAACAGAAGAAACAACAGTATATGATGCTGTGGTGGAGCTTTTCTTAAATGATGCAGGTACTATTTTTGTTACAAATAATGAGAGTCTGGTAGGAGCTGTTTCAAGAAAAGATTTATTAAAAACGGCTCTTGGAAATACTGATGTGCATAAGGTTCCTATCGGCATTATAATGACAAGAATGCCTAACATTGTGACAGTTTCTGACCAGGATATGGCCTATGATGCTGCACGAAAAATCATAGAGCATGAGGTTGATAGTCTTCCGGTTATTGAGAAAACTATTGATAGTGATGGAAAAAAAATAATCAAAATAACTGGTAAGGTTTCAAAAACAACAATAACCAGGCTATTTGTAAAGCTTGGTACAGGTGAGTAGCGATTAAGCCATAATGAGTTTGATGCATTTCTGCGGGACAATAAATGTCCCTATGGGTTAAGCACAAACCATAACATATTAATATATAACAGGGGGTATAGTAAATGAGTGAACAAAAAAAATATGTGTACCTTTTTAGTGAAGGTAACGGAAAGATGCGTGAGCTTCTTGGTGGAAAAGGAGCCAATCTGGCCGAAATGACCAATTTGGGAATGCCTGTTCCACAGGGATTTACAATTACAACAGAAGCCTGCACACAGTATTATACTGATGGACAGGTAATAAATGATGAAATTCAGGCACAGATTATGGAATACATTGATAAGATGGAAACCATAACAGGAAAGAAGTTTAGCGATAAGGAAAATCCACTTCTTGTGTCAGTTCGTTCTGGAGCAAGGGCTTCAATGCCTGGCATGATGGATACAATACTTAATCTTGGACTGAATGAGGAAGTTGTAGAAGTACTTTCCGAGAAGTCAGGAAATCCAAGATGGGCGTGGGACTGCTACAGACGGTTCATACAGATGTACTCCGACGTAGTAATGGAAGTTGGAAAGAAATACTTCGAGCAACTTATTGATGCTATGAAAGAGAAGAAGGGTATTACTCAGGACGTAGATCTTGATGCTAATGATTTAAAGGAGCTGGCAAACCAGTTTAAGGCACAATACAAGTCAAAGATAGGCAAGGACTTCCCAACTGATCCAAAGGAACAGCTGATGGGTGCAATAACAGCAGTTTTCCGCTCATGGGATAATCCGCGTGCTAACGTATACAGAAGAGATAATGATATTCCATATTCATGGGGTACAGCTGTAAACGTACAGGCAATGGTATTTGGAAATATGGGAAATACTTCAGGTACTGGTGTTGCATTTACCCGTAACCCTGCTACAGGAGAGAAGCACCTCTTCGGAGAATTTCTTATGAATGCCCAGGGAGAGGACGTTGTTGCAGGAGTTCGTACTCCACAGCACATTGACGAGCTTAAGAAGGTTATGCCTGAAGCTTTTGACCAGTTTGTTGACATATGCAACAGGCTTGAAAGCCACTATAAGGATATGCAGGATATGGAGTTTACCATTGAGGATAAGAAGCTTTATATGCTTCAGACACGTAATGGTAAGAGAACTGCAGCAGCAGCATTGAAGATTGCCTGTGATCTTGTTGATGAGGGAATGATAACAGATAAGGAAGCTGTGCTTATGATAGACCCAAGAACTCTTGATGCACTGCTTCATCCACAGTTTGATGCAAAGGTGCTTTCAAAGGCAGAGCCTATAGGAAAGGCACTTGCTGCTTCACCAGGAGCTGCCTGTGGTAAGATAGTATTTACTGCAGAGGATGCCAAGGAATGGGCAGCAAGAGGAAATAAGGTTGTACTAGTACGTCTTGAGACCTCACCAGAGGATATCGAAGGAATGAAGGCTGCTCAGGGAATACTTACAGTCCGTGGCGGAATGACTTCACATGCAGCCGTTGTTGCACGTGGAATGGGAACCTGCTGCGTATCAGGCTGCTCTGAGATAAAGATGGATGAGGAGAACAAAAAGTTTGTTCTTGGTGGAAAGACCTACCATGAGGGAGATTACATCTCAATAGATGGTTCTACTGGAAAGATATATGATGGAATAATACCAACAGTTGATGCCAGCATAAGTGGAGAATTCGGACGTGTAATGGCGTGGACTGACAAGTATAGAAAGCTTCAGGTTCGTACAAATGCCGATACTCCAAGAGATGCTAAGAAGGCAAGAGAGCTTGGTGCTGAGGGTATAGGACTTTGTCGTACAGAGCACATGTTCTTTGAAGGAGAGAGGATTGCTGCTATCCGTGAGATGATATGTGCTGATACTGTTGAACAGAGGGAAAAGGCTCTTGATAAGCTTCTGCCAATGCAGCAGGGAGATTTTGAGAAGCTTTACGAGGCTCTTGAGGGTTGCCCGGTTACCATAAGGTTCCTGGATCCACCTCTTCATGAATTCGTACCAACAGAGGAAAAGGATATAGAGCTTCTTGCAGAAACAGAAGGTAAGACTGTAGAGGATGTAAAGGCTATAATAGCCTCCCTCCATGAGTTCAACCCAATGATGGGACATAGAGGCTGCCGTCTTGCAGTTACTTATCCTGAAATAGCTGTTATGCAAACAAAGGCTGTTATCCGTGCAGCAATTAATGTAAAGAAAGCCCATCCAGAATGGAATACTGTTCCTGAGATAATGATTCCACTTGTTGGGGAAATCAAGGAGCTTGCTTACGTAAAGAGTATAGTAGTTAAGACTGCAGATGAAGAGATAGCAGCTGCCGGAGTGGATATGAAGTACATGGTTGGAACCATGATAGAAATTCCTCGTGCTGCACTTACTGCTGATGAAATAGCTAAGGAAGCTGAGTTCTTCTCATTTGGAACCAATGATCTTACTCAGATGACCTTCGGCTTTAGCCGTGATGATGCTGGTAAGTTCTTAGGATCATACTATGAAAAGAAGATATATGAAAACGACCCATTTGCAAGGCTTGACCAGAATGGTGTTGGAAAGCTTGTAAAAATGGCAGTTGAGTTAGGTAAGTCAACAAGACCTAACATAAAGCTTGGAATCTGCGGAGAGCATGGTGGAGACCCATCATCTGTTGAGTTCTGCCACAATGTAGGACTGACCTATGTTTCCTGCTCACCTTTCAGAGTTCCAATAGCAAGGCTTGCTGCAGCTCAGGCTCAGATAAGGAACCCAAGATAGTTTCATAACCGGAAATTTATATAGATAAGGGGGCAGCTTAGCTGTCCCCTTATCTTAATATTTGCCCAAATTTATTTTCTATGTAATCCATAAACTCCATGCAGAACTCCTGATGGCTTTCATTTTTTTGAGTAACCTTTCTCAGAATGGTTAGAAAGGCTTCCTTATTGCACTGGTTCATGTTCTTATAATAATCCCGGGATATTTTCCAATACTTATGTGGGAACATAAGATAGGATAATATGAGTACATACTCTTGGAAACTAATTTCTCTTGACTGCTCATAAGCCTCCATGGAGGATTTAAAAACATGGAAATCCCAGCAGGTTTTATCCCTCTTCATAATTCTTTTAATAAAGCTTATAATATCATGTACGGGCATATCCATTGCGGTTCTATCGAAATCAATTATATATATTTGGTTATCTGGAGAAAAAATAATATTTTTATTAACATAATCATTATGGCATATGGCAGACATACTTACTCTGTCTCCGATTGGCCTGGACAAGTCCACTCTGGAGAGAAGCTCCAAGCTTTTTCTTCCTGCTGACATATTGTATTCAAACGTATTTAGATATAGATGGGAAAAACTATCGTTGAGGGAGCTTGCCTTATTGGATAAATCTAAAAGCTGCAGGAAGTGCTTGCTTATACCAGAAAAATAAAGGTCCTCATTAGTTCTGCATGTGCTTCCTGATATAGGCTTGAAACCATATGATGTTCTATGCATCCTACCCAGGCAGTATGCCGCATCATTTATATCATCAAGCATATCATAATCACATTTGCGCCCTTCAATCCATTCTGTGAGTATGAATAGGTTTCCCTTATATTCGGCATACTTTATTCCTCTTTTTGTGGATATGAACCTAGGGCAGGGTATTTTATTAAGATTAAGCCATTCAACAACTGAATAAATAAAAAGAAGTGTGCCTTTATCATAATATACCTTCTTTAAGCAGCGCATACCTTCAGAGGTTGAAAGCTTGTATACGGCCCTTTGTTTATCTGTGTCCTTGAACTTAATGCTGTCAATGGAATTAACATGGCATGAATACTGGTTCATAACCTTATCAGTTATTTCATCATAGCTCATGAAATCTTCTGCTGAAGACGCTTTTAGGTTCTCCATGATTTTCACCTCTTTTACTACTACTCAATTATATGAGAGAATGGTATCTTAAATGTGTAGGTTTGTTAAATTCTGAATACAAAATGACAAATAAAGAAAAAATGATATAAGCTAAGAAAATATAAGCTTATTTATTGCTTTAATAAAATATGTTTAAAATTTTTTATATATAAAAAAGAAGGGATATTGACATTTTTGTTGTATATAATATGTAATACGAAAACTTTAGTTTGGTGATGATTGAATGAATATTAGGGAAGAATATGAACACTTTGAGGAAACTTTCCTTTCACCGATTGCATCCTTAAGCACTAATACCAAGGGAAGAAAATCCCCAGAGGAAAGGTGTTCAATAAGAACTGATTATCAGAGAGACCGAGACAGAATAATTCATTCTAAAGCCTTCAGACGGTTAAAGCACAAGACCCAGGTATTTATTGCACCAGAAGGCGACCATTATAGAACCAGGCTTACCCATACGCTGGAGGTCTCCCAAATAGCAAGGACCATTTCAAGAGCCCTTAGGTTGAATGAGGATTTAACAGAAGCCATAGCACTAGGACATGACTTGGGGCACACACCATTTGGACATTCCGGAGAGCGGGTACTGGATAACATAACCACAAAGGGCTTTCGGCATAATTTTCAGAGCCTCAGAGTTGTGGAATACATAGAAAAAGGGAATGGTCTTAACCTTACCTGGGAGGTGAGAAATGGCATTCTGTGCCATAGTGGGGACCTTTCTGCTGAAACAAGTGAAGGAAGGGTAGTAAAGCTGGCAGATAAAATTGCATACATAAATCATGATATAGATGACGCAATCAGAGGAGGAGTCATCAGTAAGGAGGATCTTCCTAAGGATTGCATAAGTGTGCTAGGTAGTACCCACTCAGAGAGAATCAACACCATGATTATTGATGTTATCAAAAGCACTCTTCATACAGGCCAGGTTAGCATGACTAAGGAAATAAAGGAATCAACATTGAATCTTAGAGAATATATGTTTAAAAACGTTTATATAGGCTCGGAGGCAAAGACAGAGGAGAAAAAGGCTATGAAATGCATAGAAGATCTCTATGACTATTTTATGCAAAACCCTGATAAAATGCCAAATGAGTACGTAGAGAGGATTCCAGTTTGGGGCGAGGAAACCTCTGTATGTGACTATATAGCAGGTATGACTGACAGATATGCAATATCTGAATATATGAGGGTTTTTGTGCCCTCTGCCTGGAACAAGAATTATTAATTTTTGTTTATTAAAGAAGGATTCTCGGCATCCACGTCGAATATATTTAATTCGTGTCTTGAAGAAGGAGCCATTCAAATAGAAATAGTATTTTGACTTATTAAGAAGGAAAAACTGACAATATGTAGAAAATATATTATGTATTGGGTGATACAATGGGACGAATTCCAAAGGAAACAATAGATAGAATAATTCAAAGTAATGACATTGTGGATGTTATATCGGAGTTTGTTTCACTAAAGAGGACAGGAAGAGGATATTCCGGAATATGTCCCTTTCATAACGACAAGGGCCCTTCACTTAGCATCTCCCAGGATAAACAGCTATATCATTGCTTTGGCTGTGGGGCATCGGGAAACGTAGTAGGCTTCATAATGCAGATTAGAAACCTGGATTATGTTGATGCTATAAGGTATCTGGCTGACAGGGCTAATGTTAAGGTTGAAGAGAGGGAATATGATCCGGAGGAAAAGAAAAGGGAAGATAAAAAGGAAGCCATTTATGAGATGAATATATTGGCTGCCAGGAAATTCTTTGGGAATTTGTATAAAAATACTAATGCACTGGAATACTTTAAGAACAGAGGGATTGATGATAAAACCCTGAAAAGGTTTGGACTTGGATATAGTACCAGCGCATGGGAAGATTTATACAGTTTCCTAAAATCTAAAAACTATAGTGACCAGCTTATATTAGAAGCAGGCCTTGTATTACCAAAAAAATCCTCTGGTTTTTATGATCGGTTTAGGAACAGGGTAATGTTCCCGGTATTTGATGTAAAGGGAAGGGTTATTGGCTTTGGAGGAAGAGTATTGGATAATTCCAAGCCGAAGTACCTTAATTCACCGGAAACACCGGTATTTGAGAAGGGAACCAACCTATATGGACTAAATTTCGTCATAAAATCAGGACTGCCACAGTATATCATAGTGGTTGAAGGCTATATGGACTGTATATCTTTGCACCAGCATGGCATTACAAATGCTGTAGCATCTTTAGGAACAGCGCTTACAGTAGAGCAGAGCAGACTTCTTAAAAGGTATAGCAAGGATATATATATATGCTACGATGCTGATAGTGCGGGACAGACAGCCACATTAAGGGGGTTGGAAATACTAGAGTCAACCGGCTGTAATGTAAAGGTAATTTTAATACCGGAGGGGAAGGACCCTGACGAGTTCCTTAAAATGAATGGACACGACAGTTTTCTTGAACTCATAAATAAAGCTGTATCCGTTACAGAGTATAGAATAGCAAAGGCCAGAGAAGGGAAGAATCTCAGAGATATAAAACAGCAGGCCTCCTTTGTGGAGGAGTGTGCATTTATACTAAGTAAGCTGAAAGGTGAAATAGAGATACAAGCCTACGCTGCCAGAATATATGATGATACAGGCATACAGATGGATACAATACTAGGTCAGGTTAAGAAAATAAAATCAAGTAATAGTTCCAATAGGAATAACAACGAGAATATAAGAAATAATAATACAAGTGGAAAACTTTACAACCTTGAACCAGCCTATAAAAAGGCTGAAAGGGGACTGCTTAGGCTTGCATTAAGAGACAAAGCCTGCTTTAATCATATTAAGACCAGGCTAAGGCCTGAAAACTTCATAACAGAGTGCTATAAGACGGCAGCTGTTGCTATATACGATAGTATTGAAGAAGGGAAAAAGATACATCCTAATGATTTACTATCACAGCTGTTGGAAACCAGTGACATAAGGGATGTTTCGCTGATTTTTGAGAGTGAAAACCCAACATCTTCGGAGGACATGGTTATTATTGACGATTATATTAAAGCGATAAATAAATTTAATATAGAGACCAGGATTAAAGAGCTTACAATTGCAATAAAAAGCTGTGAGAAAAATGGTGACGTTGTTACGTCTGCTGAGTTGTCTCAGGAATTGGGAACCCTGGTAAAACAGCTTGGAAGATGATTTGTTGAAAGGAGGTTATTGGTTTGGAAAATGGAACAGATAATAATGCTAAGATGTCCACAGTAAAACAGCTTATTGATAGCGGTAAAAAAGCCGGATTTCTAACATATAAGGAAATGATGGATACTCTTGAAACCATTGAATTGTCACCAGAACAAATTGAAAAGGTATATGAAATGCTGGAGACAATGGGAATTGAAATAATCGGGGATATGGAGGAGTTTAATCCTGACCAGGTGGTTGAGGAAGAGCTTGACCTGTCCATACCGGAAGGAATAAGCATAGACGATCCAGTAAGGATGTATCTTAAGGAGATTGGAAAGGTGCCGCTGCTGTCTGCTGAAGAGGAGATACGCCTTGCCAAAAGAATAGAGGAGGATGACCCAGAGGCCAAAAAGAGGCTGGCAGAGGCTAACCTGAGGCTTGTTGTAAGCATTGCAAAGAGATATGTGGGAAGAGGAATGCAGTTCCTAGATTTAATACAGGAGGGTAATCTTGGACTTCTTAAAGCAGTAGAAAAGTTTGACTATAGGAAGGGCTATAAGTTTTCAACCTATGCTACATGGTGGATTCGTCAGGCTATTACCAGAGCAATTGCAGATCAGGCCAGAACCATAAGGATTCCTGTACATATGGTTGAAACAATAAATAAGCTTATAAGGGTTTCACGCCAGCTTTTACAGGAACTTGGCAGAGAGCCTGCTGCAGAGGAAATTGCAGCTGAGATGAAAATGGATGTTGATAAGGTAAGGGAGATAATGAAGATTGCACAGGAGCCTGTTTCTCTTGAGACACCAATAGGTGAGGAGGAAGACAGCCATCTAGGAGACTTCATACCGGATGATGATGCACCTGCACCTGCAGAGGCAGCAGCATACACAATGCTTAAGGAGCAGCTTATGGATGTGCTTGATACACTGACTCCAAGGGAAGAGAAGGTTCTTAGACTGAGATTCGGGTTAGATGATGGAAGAGCCCGTACCCTTGAAGAGGTTGGAAAGGAATTCAAGGTAACCAGAGAGAGAATAAGACAGATTGAAGCGAAGGCGCTTAGAAAGCTTAGGCATCCAAGCAGGAGCAAGAAGCTTAAGGACTATTTGGATTAGGCAAAGGGCTTACACCAGTAAAAGGATGTAAGTCCTTTTTACTGGGAACTTTTAAATACATAAAACACAAGGAGGTATTTTATGGAGCTGTCTGAAAGGCTTCTTAAAATTGAAGAGTTTATACCCAAATGCTGCTGCCTTGCAGATGTGGGTACGGACCATGCATATATCCCAATATTATCTGTTAATAATGGAAAATGCCAGAAAGCCATAGCCACTGATATTAACAAGGGACCGGTAATAAAGGCAGATAAAAATATAAGGGAGCATTTACTTACGGATAAGATTCAGACCAGGCTTGGGCCAGGTCTATCTGTAGTGTCATTAGGAGAGGCGGAGGTAATAGTAATAGCAGGAATGGGGGGGAACCTTATTTCGGACATATTAACCCAGGACCTGGAAAAAGCAAAGAAGGCCAGGATACTTATACTTCAGCCCATGACCCATCAGGATGTACTGAGGGATACCTTAAGCCGCACCGGCTTTTCAATAATTGATGAAGAGCTTGTTAAGGAGGATAGGCATTATTATCAAATAATAAAAGCTTCAGCAGGAGAAGGAGACAAATATAATAAAAAATCAGAATATCTGCTGGGACTTAAGCTTATGGCTAAAAGGCACCCGCTGCTTAAGGGGTATATAAGCTATTACAAGGAACAGCTTCATAAAGTGCTTGGCAGAATAGATTCAAAGGAGCAAAAGGATAGGTATACTGAGGTAACCTCTCTTTTATATGAACTGGAGGAGGTAGAAGGATGTCTGTAGGCTGCAGGGAGCTGATAGGCTTCATAGAAAAAAGATTTCCACTAGAGCTTCAGGAGAGCTTTGATAATTCGGGCTTTCTTGTAGGAGATGAGGACAGGACTATAAATAAGGCACTGGTGTGTCTGGATGTAAGCCTTAATGTAATAGAGGAGGCATGGGAATATGGTGCTGATATAATCATATCCCATCATCCCCTTATATTCACACCGCTAAAGTCTGTTAAAACCTCTGATATGACAGGACGATGTGTGATGGAGCTTATAAAGAAAAACATTGCGCTTTATTCCTCACATACCAGTTTTGACAATTCAAGAGGGGGTATGAGTCATATACTTGCAGAAATGCTGGAGATAAAAAATACTAAAATATTATGTAATAACCATAAGGAAAGGCTTCTAAAGATCGCGGTATTTGTGCCAGAATCCCATGAGCAGGAGGTAAGGCGTGCAATGCTTGATGCAGGAGCAGGCCATATAGGAGCTTATAGCCATTGTTCATTCAATTCCAGTGGAACAGGTACCTTTCTTCCATTGGAGGGTTCCGCACCTTATATTGGCACCAAGGGAAGGCTTGAGATGGTAAATGAGGTAAAAATAGAGGCTATAGTCCAGGAAAGGCTTCTTAATAATATTATAGAAAGCATGCTTCTCTCCCACCCATATGAGGAACCGGCATATGACATATATCCATTAAAAAACTCCATAGAAAATGGTACCGGAAGGTTTGGAGAGTTGCAAGAGCCAATGATGCTGAGTAAGCTTGCTGAGAAGGTAAAGAGTGTTTTTAACGCTCCTTATGTAACTATAGCTGGTGAGGGTGATAGACTTATAAGAAAGGCTGCAGTAGTAGGGGGAAGCGGTATGGATTTTGCATTAGATGCGGTGCTTAAGGGCTGTGACGTTCTGATTACAGGAGACATGAAGCACCACGAAGCTCTAGATGCTATTGCTATGGGCTTATGTGTAATAGATCCGGGGCACTTTTATACTGAGAATTCAGCTATGCCTGAGCTATGCAGAATAATAGCTGAAGGATTAAGTATTGAATGTAAGGTAGCTGAGAGCGGCACATCTCCATTTAAGCTAATATAGCATATAGTTATCACTCTGCAAGAAAAGGAAATATGTTACAGTTGAAATTTAGTGGCATTCTGTATTATAATGTGCTAGCAGGCATGAGAAAAAAGATTCTCATGCAAGAGGGAAAAAGCTTCCATTTACAAAGACTCATTTTTATGATAGTATTAAATCTCGGTGGCTCAATGTAATGTATGAGCCACATGAAAATTGGAGATAATTTTAATATTGAGTAAGCCAGATGGTCGCTGCCGCATTTGCGGGAGAGGAAAGTCCGAGCTCCATAGGGCAGGGTGCCGGGTAATACCCGGTGAAGGCGACTTCAAGGAAAGTGCAACAGAGATATACCGCTAACCTGATTTATTCAGGCAGTAAGGGTGGAAAGGCGAGGTAAGAGCTCACCAGCACGCAGGCGACTGCAGTGCTCTGTAAACCCCACCTGGAGCAAGACCGAATAGGGGAGCATTCAAACGTCGGCCCGGCGGCTCCCGGGTAGTGTCGCTTGAGCTGTCTGGTAACAGCCAGCCTAGATAGATGACCATTTAACACAGAACTCGGCTTATAGACTTACTCAATACCTAGTTCAAAAACCCAGAGCTGTTGCTCTGGGTATTATTTTTAGTACATGCATAATATTATGGGAAAACTATAGAATATATAGGTGGGAAATGGTGGGATGCATTCTGGTAATGTTGAAATATATGTGGTGATGTTGTATAATATTCATAACTTTAAAGCATATCTGCTCACACCTGAAATCAATTATTATATATAATATGGATTTTATCATTTTTTTATTATTTTAGGAAATGATTATTATGCCAGAAATTCAGGTGTAAAATCCATTAACAGGAGGTATATACAGTGACGAAGCTTAAAAGACTAATTTCAGCATTTGTAATCTGTGTATTGGTTTCTACCTTTACCAGTATGTACGCAATAGCAGCAGAGTCTAATACAGGAACTGTAACGGGGTCAGTGGTGAATGTGAGGAGTGGTCCTGGGACAAGCTATGGTATTGTTACTCAGGTATCTAGAGGAACTACAGTTACAGTGCTTTCAGAGGCAGGTGGATGGTATAAGATAGAGGTTAAAGGAAAAGAGGGCTATATAATAGCTGAATATTTATCAGTAAATGCTGGACAAGCCCCTGGCCCTACTACAGAAGCATTTCAAGGGACAGTAACAGGGTCAGTGGTAAATGTAAGAAGTGGTCCTGGAACCAGCTACAGCATAATAAGCCAGTTAAAGAAGGGTGCATCCATTACAATTATAGCAACCCTTGATGGATGGTATAAAATAAGCATAAATGGCGGAGAAGGCTATATCTGTAGTGACTATGTAAGTAAATCTATCTCCAGTGGAGGCGGAGACACAACAGAAACCCGTAAGGGAACGGTGACAGGCTCCGTAGTCAATGTGAGATCCGGAGCAGGAACCAGCTACAGCATAATTACACAGGTTAACAGGGGTACTGCTCTTACAATTATAGGACAGCAGAATGAGTGGTATAAGATAAGCATAAATGGAAAAGAGGGATATATATCTTCATATTATGTAAATGTAGTTGAAGATGAAAATAAAACTCAGACGGGACTTATTACAGGCAGCGTTGTTAACTTCAGAATGGGCCCTTCCACAACCTATGGAACGCTAGGTCAGCTGCTAAAGGGTACATTAGTAACTGTGCTTAGTACTGAAGGGGACTGGGTTAAAATTCAGTATAACGGAACAACAGGCTATGTTTTTTCGGCATATATTTCAATAGGAGCAGAAGGCAGTGGCGCAGCAGTAAGTGGGGATGAGGTTTTAGCCTATGCAGACCAGTTCATAGGAGTTCCATATCTTTATGGAGGAACTACTCCTTTAGGTTTTGACTGTTCAGGCTTTACCCAGTATGTTTTTAAGCATTTTGGAGTAAGCATTCCAAGAACTGCAAGCTCACAGTACAGTGCATATGTAAAGGTGAGCCGTGATCAGCTTCAGAAGGGTGATTTGGTATTCTTCTCAGGTCCAGGCTCAAGCAGCATTAAGCATGTGGGAATTTATGCAGGAGATGGGAAATTTATTAATTCTCCATCTACAGGAAATTACGTAAGGTATGATAACCTTACCTCAGGGTATTATAATACCTACTATTATGGTGCAGTAAGAGTTACCCGTTAGTACTATACAATTTTATAAATATCGAATATAATTTAATATGAGAAAAAATAAAAAACCTTAAAACATTTCTGTTTTCTGGTTTTTTATTTTTGGCATATTGGAAGCATATAATAATGATGGCTTGAAATTATAAATATTATATAATGTATTAAAACTTTAAACCAGGTCATAAGGGCAAAGTATTAAAGCAACTTGTAAACATATGAGAAGCTTTGGGAGGATAAACAGATGAATCACATACAGAAAAAACTGGACCTTCTTAATAAAGAACATAGCCTGGAGAACATATACAGCATAATTGCAGGAAATGGGGAAAAGATCGCTGCCCAGTATTCAGAGGGAGAAAAAATAAGGCGCATAACCTACAGCCAGTATGATAAATATATACGGATGGCATCATTTAAGCTTCATGAGCGTCTTGGAGGAGAAAGTGAGGGCCAGTATGTTGCTCTTAAAATAGATAACTGTCCTGAGTGGATTGTGCTATTCTGGGCTGTACTTATGGGAGGCTACAAATTACTGCTTGTAGACTATAGGGCACCCTATTCTCTGTCGGACAAATTGATGGCTGAGGCAGGGTGTAGTGCAGTAATAACCGATGATGAGACTATCCCTAAGGATAAATATGTTAGAATATCCCCCTCAGAGATAATAGATAAGGAGAGCTGCGCCCCTGAAGTATGGAATCCAAAATGGGCAGATAGTCTTGCACTTTGTACCTCCGGAACCACAGGAAATTCAAGGATATATGTATATAATGGAGAGGCTATATCAAACCATATCATAAATGCTGACAATATTGTGAAGGAGTATCCTGTGCTTATGCCGGAGGACGATAATGTGAGGATACTTGCCTTTATACCTCTGCACCACGTGTTTGGTGTTTTTGCGGTTTACTTCTGGTATGCTTTTTTTGGGAAATCAATTGTGTTCTTAAAGAACAGAGGAGCTACAACAATAATGGAGACCTGTAGAATGCATAGGGTTACACACATATATGCAGTGCCTTTGCTCTGGAATGGTATTGCAGCAGGAGTATCTAAAAAGTTAAAGGCTCTGCCTAAAAAGACACGGTCAAAGTATGAAAGAATATTTAAGCTTAGTTTATGGCTTCAGAAAAAGTCTCCTGAGAAGGTAAGAACTATATTATATAATACAATATTCCAAAAGCTCCATGAGGGACTTTTGGGAACGGATGTAAGACTGCTTATATCTGGTGGAGGAAGGATTGCGCCTGAAACCCTAAGGATAATAAATGCACTGGGGCTTAAGCTCATATCAGGCTATGGTATGACAGAGGTTGGAATTACATCTGTTGATATGACGGGAAGGCTTTCAAAAAGGCTGGAAGCCTGTTTGGGGCACCCATTTACATCATATAATTACAAAATAATAGATGATAAATCAAAGGGTTTAGGGGAGCTTTGTATTAAGGGAAGCTCCATGCATGTGGCAGTAATAAGGGATGGCCGTGAAATGCCTCCAGAGGTGGATTCTGAGGGATGGCTCCACTGCGGTGATGTGGCGCAGCTTGAGGACGGACTGTTATACCTACGTGGCAGGATAAAGGATGTCATTATAAATGCAGAGGGAGAGAATGTGTATCCTGATGAGCTGGAGGAGTACCTTGTAGACATTGGCCCTGTAGAGCAGCAGTGCATACTAGGCCATGAAAAAGAGGATGGCTATGAGAACATTGCCCTTATACTTTATCTAGGAGAAGAAACTATATCTAAGGAGCAAATGGGACAAATAGCACTCCGTATTTACGAAATAAATCAATCACTGCCTATTTATAAGAGAATTAAGGAGGCTTATATATCAAAGGAGCTTCTTCCTACTGCAAATATGAAGATAAAAAGAGGCACTGTTAAAAAGCTTTTAAGCTCTGAGATAGATAAATTCATTCCACTTGATATAAGCAGCAGGATGCCACAATATGAGAAGGAGCCAGAGGCTGCAGCCAGTAAGGCTGTGAGTGAGGCTCAGGAGGAGCCTAAGGACAGCATAGAGCTTGCAGCTATAAAGGAAAAGCTAAGGAAAGAGTTTTCATCGGCTCTGGATATTTCTCAAGAGGATATAAAGGACTCTTCAAGCTTTACAGACGATCTTGGAGTTGACAGTCTTATGAGCATAGAGCTCTTAAGCAGGGTTGAGGAGCTATATGATATACAGATACCTGATTCACAGTATAGCAGATGTGGAAGTATTAAGGACCTGAGCCTTCTAGTGCTTGAGCTTGTGGGGGGAGAGGTTATGTCTGAACAGGAGGAGTCCGACACGCCAGATAAGGAGCAGCCACCCACAAAGCATAACCTTCAGAGCAGCATAGATATGCTTGCAGAGCTGGCACGCATAAGGGGACTGGATATGGGGGATATGAGATATGCTATAAATGTCCCTGTAAAGGTTAAAAGCTCCCGCGGACTCCAAGAGCTTTGCCAGGAGCTTAGGCAGGAAGGAATATATGCGTATCCTTCTGATAAAGATGGAAAAGAACTTCTGCTCAGTGTAGAAGAAGACTCGACCAAAGAGCAGCTAGAACGGGCCTTAGATAAGCTGAAGGAATTATAAGGTAAGGTTTAATAGCAATAGGCAGCAGCTGGTTTTTTAAATCCAGGCGCTGCCTATATTTTATACTCCAAATATACTATTGACAGGAG
>JAEZLD010000195.1 GCA_023415335.1 Bacillota bacterium
TTTGAATATTATAGGGGCGGACAACCTGCCCGCCCGTCATGACATAGTAAACAAAGCATTTACTATGCCATGATGTGACTTACTCTAAATAGGCTCCCTAAATTTACTTCAAAATATTGGAATTGCAGAATTGCATAGAACTCCGTATATAATAATGATAGAAATCTGGAAAATATGGCTAATTTGTATTAATACATGGGGGGATAAGCATGAAAATATGTCCAAAATGTAAAATTGGTTATGAAGAGGGAGATACAGATTGTAGTATCTGTGGACGTGAGTTAATTGATGTTCCTGAATCCTATTATAAAGATATGTCTAAAAATAAAAATAAGAATAGAAAGGTATTACTTTTCGGTGCTCTATTTGTTATAGGGATTATAATTTTAGTGAGAAATATAAATTTAGCAGATATTGAAATGTCAAATATTATGGCGGCTAGTGGGGGGAGTATGGATACTAATCAATATCTAATATATTTAGAACAATCTGTAATAAAATACAGAGTATTAGGGACTATATTATCCATGCTGGGTGGTTTAGGTGTATTGATAAATACAAGCTTAAGTGGTAATATTCAAAAATAACAAATTAAAAACAGCATTAATATGGGTGAATATTAATACTGTTTTTTGTTATAATTTAAAAATATTTTTGTTTTGCACTTCGAAATGGAAGCCGTTGATTTAATTATAGAGTAGCTTTTTATTATTGCTTGCTACATAATATTTATTGTAAATTTATAATAATATACTCTGACTGGAATTTGAAAACGGAGATTAATAATAATGGGGAGCGATTGTTAAATGAGTGTTATTGACAGAATGGTCGAAATAATAGGATTATCTCCCGTTGAAAACAAAATATCGTTTGTATGTATAGAAACGGTTGATTGCGGAACATATGTTAGAAAAAGAATAGAGTATAAAGTAAATGGACGTAGAATACCTGCATTTTTGCTTGTTCCTAAGATGGGTGGAACGCTCCCTGCAGTACTAATAAATCATCAACACAACAGAGAGCTGAATCTTGGTAAAAGCGAAGTTTGTGGCATTGAGGGAAATCCTTTGCAGGCTTTTGGCTCCGCTCTTGCAGAAAAAGGAATTGTTGTAATTTCTCCTGATGCATTATGCTTTGAAGATAGAAGAATAAATGCAAAGGGAACAATTGTAAACGCAGAACAGGACGATTGGGATTACTTTTTAGCCCTGTGCAATGGTGTTTTATCTGGTGAAACCTTAGCTAAAATAGCAATAGAAGATGCTATGGGGGCAATAAGTGTCCTGAGCAATTTAGATTTTGTAGATAAATCAAAAATTGGATGTCTGGGACATTCCTATGGCGGTAATACTACATATTTTACAACTGCTTTTGACAAAAGAATCAGTTATGCACTTGCTAGCGGAAGTGTTGTAAGCTATAAATATCGCATCGCAAATAACACAGGCATCGAAAAGGCAAGTATAATACCCGGATTAATTAAAGAATTCGAGATTGTAGATTTCATAAAAGAAATTGCACCACGAAAATTCATGATTGTATGTGCTGATGAGGATAAATGGTCAAAGGACGCTCCTGAAATATATAATATTGCAAAAGAAAATTATATAATAAAAGGTGCGGTAAATAATCTTGAGATAACACAATATTCCGGTGGACATGCTCTTACCCAAGAACGCTTTGAATTTATAATTGATTGGATTAGCCACAATGCCAAATGAGTATAATATTCCGGCATCCTATTTTATATAAATTGGTAGACATTCTCTAAATATATAGCTTAACAAAAAACACATCCATTTGCCTCATAACCATATGGTTAGAGAACGGATGTGTTTTTCTTTGGTCATTAAAGTTAGATTATATTACTTGATTATATGTAATCTAACTAAAACAGTTGAAATACAAGGCTTACACTATATTGGTTATAGCATTTACTATATATTCCCTTTAGCAGTACCTTTTGTTTTAATAGAAGCTTGCCACAGGCTGCTCTGGGGGGGTGCTTTTCTCTAGAGCTATTGTATGGAGGATAGGTCCCTTGCCCTTGTATACCTTGTGGTATTCTATCTCTATTTTTACGGTTACCATTACCCAATCACGCTTCTTAAGTGTTGAGGCCTTTTCCCACTGTGCCAGGAGGCCGCAGAAGGTTATGTCTGCCTCACAGCAGGTCATTATATGGCGTCCCGGGACGAAGCAGTCCTTTGGAAGTTTAGGGTCGGTGGCTATCTGCGCCCTGAATTTAACAGTCTTGCCCTTATATTTGTCCTGATTTTCAGTTATGTCCCTGTACCAGAGGGCATAGTCCTGGTCAGCTATCTCAATTACAGGAGCATCTATATCAAATGGAAGCGGGTCCTCTATATCATCCTTTTCAACGGTTCCATCTCTATACTCATAGAGTATCTGGCAGCTTCTGCTTGTGGTCCTTACTATTTTGTGGAGCATCAGCTTATCAATGGAGGAATCATAGCGGTTAAATGCCACCAGATCGCAGCTGGACAGCTTATCTACCATCAGGCTCCTCATGTTGTTGTTATAGTTGATGAAGGTGGAAGAATCACAGAACATTACCTCCTGGTATATGACCCAGTTTTCAGGCATGGCCTGATACAGATCATCCAGCTGCCACATTCCGTTATATTCAATCATTATCCTCTGTACATTGTATTTCTTCTGAAGAGCTGTAAAGCTCTCCGGAGATATTTCGCTGGGGTCCTCAATGGAGTGGATATATACATTGTCCATATAGGAAGCCTTAGGGTCATATTCCTCTATGCCCTCCTCGCACACAAGCAGCAGGGTGCTTTCCCCACTGTTAAAGCGCTCATCCTCCAGAGATTCCAGTATGAATTTGGTTTTTCCAGACTCAAGAAAGCCTGTAAACAGATATACGGGTATTTCCATATTGTTCTCCTCTCAGTCTTAAGCTACGTGGAACAGCTTCTGCAGCTCAGCTTCGTTTATCTTGGAGCCTATTACGCACAGGCGTCCTGTAACTCCTGCAGAGCCGCTACGTACATCTGGCTCACCAGGAACATAGTCAAAGTGTATCCATTTTCCATCTGCTCCGGATACTATGCCCTTTGCACGGAGTATGATTCCGTATTTGCTTTCGTCAGTCAGGGCCTCTAAGGCGGCTTCTATTTCGTCCCTAGTAAAACTGTGGGTGGTCTCAACTCCCCAGCTGGTGAATACCTCATCTGCATGGTGATGATGCTCATGATCATGTTCATGGTCGTGCCCACAGCTGCATTCATGGTCATGGTCGTGTCCACAGCTGCACTCATGGTCATGGTTGTGTTCATGATCATGGCAGCAATGGTGGTGGTCCTCATCCTCATGGTGATGATGCTCATGGCTTTCCTCATCATGGCAGCAGTGGTCATGGTCCTCATGGTCATGATGATGGTGGCCATGCTCCTCATCATGGTCGTGGTGGTGTCCACATACCGGGCAAGCATCCTCATGGTCAGCAGCCAGCTCCTTAAGCTCCTCTTCAAGAGTGTTCCTATGCTCCATAGCCTCAAGTATGGTAACTCCTTCAAGACTATCCCAGTCTGTGGTGATTATTGTTGCACTGGCGTTATGTCCTCTCAGCAGCTCCACGCAGGCTTTAAGCTTATCCTCAGACATGCCTGCTGTATGGCTTAATACTATGCAGCCGGCGTTCTCAACCTGGTTGTTGAAGAACTCCCCGAAATTTTTCATGTACATTTTGCACTTCTTGGCATCTACAACTGTTGTGTAGCTGTTAAGGGAGGCACCATGAACTCCTGCATCCTGTACTGCACGGATAACGTCGCTGAGCTTTCCTACTCCTGATGGCTCGATGAGTATGCGGTCAGGGGAGAACTGTTCAAGTACCTTCTTTAGGGCTTCTCCAAAGTCTCCAACAAGGCTGCAGCAGATGCAGCCTGAGTTCATTTCGGTTATCTCAATTCCGGCATCCTTAAGGAAGCCTCCGTCAATTCCTATTTCGCCGAACTCGTTTTCAATAAGTACAAGTTTTTCACCCTTATATGCTTCATTTATAAGCTTTTTAATAAGAGTTGTTTTTCCAGCCCCAAGAAAGCCGGAGAAAATATCAATTTTAGTCATAATAATCATCCCTCTTTATTTATATATATATTTGTTGAAAGTTTCAAAACATCCTGCACCAATTAATTATAATGTTAAACCTTATATTTTGCAATAAAGAAGGAAGTATATGGGTGTTAAGGATGTATGAACTAGCGGTAAAATGTCAAGTGTCACTTGCTTGACTTTTCCATATATAACCATTAAGATAATGATAAACATGATACTGTAACATTGCATTTTATAAGATTTGATCATACATTAAACTATATATCTAAAATATGGAGGTTATTAATAAATATAGGCGGTGTAATAAATATGAAGAAAAGTAAGCTTATAATTGTCTTGTTATTAACAGTGCTTTCTATTTTTATTATAAATTTCTTTATACCATTTCCTATAAACATGGATAAGAAGGTAAACGGAATTGAAATAAGCCTTGAGGATAAGAGCTCGGTCAATCCTGTAACAATGAACATAAAGGGAGTCTATTATTATTCATTACTAGGAAATAACAGCTTTAGGGGATATATAACATTTGATGGATGGAACCTTTCACAAGGGAATACTGTTACCCAATTAGAATTCTCAGATGGTCATGCAGTGTTATATTATAAAAATTTATCAGATTTTGATTTATTAGGAGAGCTATATACAGGAGTCTTTCCTAAAAATTTTGTTATACTTGTTAACAGCATGCAAGGAAACGGTTCTTACGGATGGAACAGTGAAACAGGACACTGCATTATCGGGCCTGCTAGCAACAGGGATGAGGCAGCTGCAATATACAGAACAGTAGCAGAGAAAACAAAGCTTAATTATCCTGAGCTTATAGAACTGAAGAACAAATAAATGATTAAGGACACATCCGTTATTTCTGAAGCATACTTTTTGAATAGCCTTCCATGATGTAATTAATGCATTACGGGAGGCTGTATTATTTTTGACTGTAAAATATCAAGTCAATGGTATCTCCCGTGAAATGTCAGGCATCTTATGATGTTCTGCAACATGCTGAATGGTACCTAATCTCACACTCCTCCATAGAATAATATAGGAGGAGAGTATATGGTACAGTGGATTTTAATAGCGTTTTTTGTCAGTATTTTTCTGCTGGCGTTTTCATATAGAAAAGTATATGGATGGATGGGAAGCATGAACCCTGGATCAGGACGACAAAGCTACAAGGATGTGCATTTTTCCGATACGATGCAGTGGTGCATGCAGGAGGGCATGGGGCAAGTTTATGCTTATCAGACAGCCTACAGCTGTAATCTTGTAGACGTAATCCACAAGTTTGATAGAGGCTGGCACCTTAACACCAGCCCTCCAGGAGCTGTTGACTCCAGGGACATTTATTTTATGGAGGAGTATTCCTTGGTGTTGCAGTGTGTTGATGCCGCATATGGGTATATGCGCTGTGCTGATGACCACATAGTAGATGAGGCACAAAAGCAGCAGCTGTATCAGCAGGCGGAAAGGTATAAATGGGAGGCGGTTACCCATCTTGGATACAGCCTGCATCCACTGGAGGATAAGCTGGCACACATGAATGCTTCCTGTGGAAGGAACAATACAGGTCTTAAGCATGGAGAGCCTGGCACAGTGGCGGTATTGAAGCAGGATGGGAGCTTTTATGAAACCAGAGTCCAGGGAGACCTGTTTGATAATGTAGATTATGATTTTGAAGGAAACAGGGAAAGCTGCCCCCTTGAAGGTCAATGGTATTATCTTGGGGAAGGAGGAAAGTATATAAACTCCAGATGGATAGACACAGAGTACTCCGCCAGAGAAGTCATAAGACGCTTTTTAGATTATGGGGAATCCAAAAATATTTATTTTCAATAATAATTTTCATATTTGTGTGGAAAATAACTGTAATGGACTTTTATATGTTCCTTACAGTTATTTTTATTTTAAGAAAGAAACTGAAAGGTCCATTTTAAAATCCGCCTAAGCGTTCAGGAGGAATTAGAGCATGAGCGATTTTAAGATGAAAACAAAGGTATTTTTCGGTGAAAACGCACTATCCCAGCTTGAAGGGCTTCATGGGGAAAGGATACTTGTAATCACCGACCCCTTTATGGTAAAAAGCGGCACCATAAACAAGATAACCAGGCATATAGAGAATAAGACATATGAGATATTCGATGATGTGGTGCCTGACCCGCCAATCACCAAGGTAGTTGCAGGGGTTAGCAGAATGATGGAGTTTAAGCCCGATACGGTAATAGCCTTAGGAGGAGGCTCCGCTATAGATGCTGCCAAGGCTATTAAAAGCTTCTACATAAAGATATCAAACTCAGGCACAATCAGCTTCATAGCCATTCCAACAACCAGTGGAACAGGCTCGGAGGTTACATCCTTTGCTGTTATTACTGACCCTGATAAAAATATTAAATATCCCCTTGTATCTGACGAGCTTCTGCCTGACATAGCAATACTGGACCCAACCCTTGTGGTTACGGCCCCGCCATCCATAACTGCAGATACAGGCATGGATGTGCTGACCCATGCCATAGAGGCGTTTGTAAGCACAAAGGCCAACGACTTTTCAGATGCACTGGCTGAAAAGGCTATAAAGCTGGTAAATGAATATCTGCTCAGGGCATACAGAAAGGGAGATGACATAGAGGCAAGGGAAGGAATGCATAATGCCTCCTGCCTGGCAGGAATGGCCTTTAATGCTGTTTCCTTAGGCATAAACCACAGCATAGCCCACAACATCGGTGGCAGGTTCCATGTTCCCCACGGCAGGACCAACTCCATACTTCTGCCCTATGTTATCGAATATAACGCAGGAATCCATGGCTATTCAGAAGAAACCGTATCCCAGGCCGCAGTTAGGTATTCAAGGATTGCCGGGCTGCTTGGACTTCCAAACGGAAAGCCGTCCATAGGCGTAAGAAGCCTTATTAACTATATAAGGAAGCTTCAGAAGGAAATGAATATGCCTTCAAGGCTTTCAGAGTGCAGGGTGACTCCGGAGGCCTTTGGGGAGGGAAAAGCCGCAGTAGCAGAGGGTGCCCTGGAGGATGCATGTACCTTAACCAATCCAAGGGTCCCTACAGCCCAGGATGTAATAGAAATACTGGATAAAGCATTTTAAGAAAAAGGGGAGGAACCTATACATGGAAGATGATAAGCAGCGTGTAATACAGGAATATGTACCTGGAAAGCAGGTAACCCTGGCCCACATAATAGCCAACCCGGGCAGGGAGCTTTATAAGAAGATAGGGCTTGTTACAGAGGGCGGAAGCGATGCAATAGGCATACTCACCATAACTCCCAGCGAGGCTGCAATAATAGCAGGGGATGCAGCAGCCAAGGCAGGGGCCATAAGCATAGGATTCATAGACAGATTCAGTGGCTCTTTGGTTATAACAGGAGAGCTGGCAGCTGTGGAATCAGGGGTTGAGAATGTTTTGAACGTGCTTTCAGGAACCCTCAAGTTCTCGGTTCCTGATGTAACAAGGTCATAGTAATGAAAAGGTTCATGCTTATAGGAAAAACCTCTGCAGGAAAGACTACACTCTGTCAGAGGCTACATGATGCAGAAATAATGTATAAAAAGACACAGTCCGTTGAAATATATAACTATGCAATAGATACCCCAGGAGAATACATAGAAAACAGGATCTACTACAGGGCATTGGTGGTTACCAGTGCAGATGCGGATATAATCGCTCTGGTACAGGAGGCTACAGAGGATAGAAGCTTCTTTCCACCAGGGTTTGCCTCCATATTTGCTAAGGAGGTAATTGGCATTATAACCAAATGCGACCGTGCAGATAAGCAGGAGGAGCTGGACAGGGCACAGGAGTTCCTTAAGGAGGCCGGAGTGTCCAGGGTTTTTAAAATTTCAGCCTATACGGGTGAAGGGCTGGAGGAATTAACAGCATACCTTACATAATAGAAAAATTTGAGGTGATTAGGTGAGGGAGGAAATAATCAGTGTAGGAATTGATATAGGTACATCCACAACACAGCTTATATTCTCAAAGCTTGTTTTAGAGAACATGGCCTCAAGCTTTTCAGTGCCCAGGATTACCATTGTAGACAAGGAGATTATATATAAAAGCAATATCTACTTTACCCCCCTTATTGGAGAGAAGTCCATAGACATTTCCCGAGTAATGGAAATTATAGAGGGCGAGTATAAAAAATCTGCAATAGACAGGGATTCTATTAAGGTAGGGGCGGTAATCATAACAGGTGAGACTGCAAGAAAGGAGAATGCCGGAGAGGTTCTCAAGAGGCTTAGCGGCTATGCCGGGGACTTTGTGGTGGCAACTGCGGGACCTGATTTGGAGAGCATAATATCAGGAAAAGGAGCAGGGGCCGATGAGTATTCAAAGGAGCACTCCAGCGTTGTGGTAAACATCGACATAGGAGGAGGCACCTCCAACCTGGCGGTGTTTGACAGAGGAGAGGCCATAGCTACAGGCTGCATTGACATAGGAGGCAGGCTTGTAAAAATCGATAAGGCTTCTAATAAAATATACTACATATACCACAAGGTAAAGGACCTTATTAAGTCAATGGGTTTAAATATAGCCGAAGGAGACCCTCCAAACAGAGGACAGCTGGAGTCCCTGGCAGATGAAATGGTAAAAATACTGGAGATGTCAGTTAACATAAGACCAAAGGACCAGTATTACGAGCAGTTCCTGACTAATGATAAGGGCTTTGACATCAACAGAACCATAAAATCAATCTCCTTTTCAGGCGGTGTAGCAGACTACATATATGGCAACGAGGATGAAGGTGATATATATAAATTTGGTGATATGGGAATCATACTAGGAAGAAGTATTAAGTCTTCAGAGCTGGTTAAAAAGCTTCAGCTGCTTCAAAGCAGGGAGACCATAAGAGCCACGGTTGTTGGTGCAGGCTCCCATACAACAGAGATAAGCGGTTCCACCATAACCTATAGTGAGGAAAAGCTTCCGCTGAGGAATCTTCCAATTCTAAAGCTTACCAATGAGGAAATGACAGGTAAGGATAAGATAGTAGAGGGCCTTAAAAGCAAGTTTGACTGGTATAGGCTGGATGGGGAGCTGCAGAATTTGGCCATAGGCTTCGAAGGATTGAAAAATCCTGGCTTTAAGGATATAGAGACCATTGCCCAGGGAATAATAGAGGGAGGCGGGGAGCTTATAAAAAAGGACTTTCCCTTGGTGGTCATAATCGAGAAGGATATGGCAAAGGTCCTGGGACAGACATTAAGAAGGCTGCTTGAGTATCAAAAGGACGTAATATGTGTTGACAGCATAAAGGTAGAAAACGGCGACTACGTTGATGTAGGCAGACCTCTGGCAGAAGGTAAGGTTCTGCCGGTAGTAATCAAGACATTAGTATTTAATAAATGAGAGGTGGTAGCATGAAGTTAAAAGCAAAACTACTAGGCCATATGTTTGAGTTCAAGAACCTGATGGACGTTATGGCCAAGGCAAATGAGGAAAAGTCAGGAGATAAGTTGGCAGGAATTGCGGCAGATTCTGCTGAGGAAAGGATAGCTGCAAAGGTGGTACTTTCCAATGTTACCTTAGAGGAGCTTCGCAACAACCCCGCAGTGCCCTATGAAAAGGACGAGGTAACAAGGATAATCCAGGATGGTGTAAATGAGAAAATATATAGCGAAATAAAGAATTGGACAGTTTCAGAGCTGAGGGAGAAGATACTCAGCAACAGAACCTCTGGAGAGGAGATACAGAGACTTTCAAGAGGAATGACCTCAGAGATGGTGGCAGCCGTAGCAAAGCTTATGTCAAATATGGATCTTATTGTGGGGGCTAGAAAAATCAGGATAGAGGCTACATGCAACACTACCATAGGTAAGGAAGGAACCCTATCCTGCCGCCTGCAGCCTAACCATCCTACAGACAATCCGGATGGAATACTGGCATCCTTATTTGAAGGACTTACATATGGAATAGGAGATGCAGTTATAGGATTAAATCCTGTGGATGACTCAGTGGAAAGCGTATCAAGGGTGCTTAAGAAGTTTGATGAAATAAAGAGAAAATGGGAAATACCAACACAGATTTGCGTGCTGGCCCATGTAACAACCCAGATGGAGTGTATTAGAAAGGGAGCTCCCACAGATTTAATATTCCAGTCCATTGCAGGCTCTGAAAAGGGAAACGAGGCCTTCGGGTTCAGTGGAAGTACAATCCAGGAGGCAATGGACCTGGCACTTAAAGAAGGAACCGCAAAGGGCCCAAGCGTAATGTACTTTGAAACCGGGCAGGGCTCAGAGCTTTCCTCAGAGTCCCATCATGGAGTGGACCAGGTTACAATGGAGGCAAGATGCTACGGCTTTGCCAAGAAATTCAACCCATTCCTTGTAAACACTGTTGTAGGGTTCATAGGACCTGAATTCCTGTACGATGCTAAACAGGTAACAAGGGCAGGACTTGAGGACCACTTCATGGGTAAGCTTACCGGAATACCTATGGGAGTCGATGCCTGCTATACAAACCACATGAAGGCTGACCAGAATGACATTGAGAACCTGTCAGTGCTTCTGACAGCTGCAGGCTGCAACTATTTCATGGGAATACCTGAGGGCGATGATGTAATGCTGAACTACCAGTGCACAGGCTACCATGACACCCTGGCATTAAGACAGCTGTTCGGATTTACTCCTATAAAGGAGTTTTATGACTGGATGATAAGGATGGGTCTTATAGAAAACGGAAAACCTACCACAAGAGTAGGCGATGCATCCATATTTCTTAAGTAGGAGGTAGTGGTATGGTAACAGAGAAGGATTTAAAATCAATGGTTGAGGCCATCCTTACAGAAATGCTTCAGGATAAGGCATCACCCTCTATAGAAGTAAACAAAAGCTATGCTTCAGGCGGAAGCACCACCAGTGTTGATTCTGGATATATCGATGACATTACGGATATTGATATAAAGACACAGCTGCTAGTACCAAATCCAGAGAACAGGGAAGGCTACCTTAAGATGAAGGCCAACACTCCTGCAAGGCTGGGCATATGGAGAGCAGGGGTAAGGTACAAAACACTTCCTATGCTCAGGTTCAGGGCTGACCATGCAGCAGCACAGGATTCGGTATTCTCATACGTGTCTGAGGATTTCCTGAAATCCATGAACATGCTTGAGGTGGAAACCCTGTGCAAGGATAAGGACCAGTATCTTACAAGGCCTGATATGGGAAGAAAGTTCTCTGAAGAGGCTAAGAAGCTTATAAAAAGCGAGATTACTAACAAGCCAACAGTCCAGATAATGGTTGGAGATGGCTTAAGCTCAGCTGCCATAGAAGCAAACCTTAAGGATATACTTCCAGCCATAGAGCAGGGCCTAAAGGGCTTTGGTATAAGCTTTGGAAAGATAATATTCGTAAAGCACTGCAGGGTTCCTGCAATGGATGAGGTATCGGAGCTTACAGGAGCCGACGTTACACTACTGCTGGTAGGAGAGCGCCCAGGACTGGTTACAGCAGAGTCCATGAGTGCATACATTGCCTACAAGGCAACAGTAGGAATGCCGGAGGCCAGAAGAACAGTTGTATCAAACATACACAAAGGAGGAACACCGCCTGTTGAGGCAGGTGCCCATATTGCAGAAATAGTTAAGACAATGCTGGATAAAAAGGCATCAGGAATAGATTTAAAGTCCTAGCCTAGGAGGGATATGTAGTGAAGAACGAAGCATTACGTGCCAATCTTTTAAGTGCAAAAATTATAGCAAACGTAAGCTCTGAGCTGGCATCGGCCTTGGGCATAGATTCTAAGCATAAATGCATAGGCATTATAACCGCAGACAGTGATGATGTTACCTATACAGCACTGGATGAGGCAACAAAGGCCTCAGAGGTGGAGATAGTCTATGCTAAAAGCTGTTACGCTGGAGCAGCTAATGCCTCTACCAAGCTTGCAGGAGAGGTAATAGGTATTATGGCAGGTCCTAGCCCTGCGGAGGTAAGAAGCGGTATGAATGCTGCCATAGAGTTCATACAGCATGGGGGGCATTTTGTAAGCGCCAATGAGGATAATTCCATTCCATACTATGCACATACCGTATCTAGAACAGGAAGCTACCTGTCTAAGACTGCAGGCGTAGAGGAGGGTGAAGCATTAGCATACCTTGTGGCACCACCTCTTGAGGCAATGTACAGCTTGGATGCGGCACTTAAGGCTGCAGATGTAAGGCTGGTTGCCTTCTTTGGACCTCCGACTGAAACTAATTTTGGAGGCGGCCTGCTTACAGGAACCCAGTCAGCCTGCAGGGCTGCCTGTGATGCCTTTGCTGCAGCAGTGCAGTATGTGGCAGACAATCCTACTGCACTGTAGCAGGCTATGGCTTTACGATCAATAGGCTTTCTAGACACCAGAGGGTATGTGGCAGCTTTGGCAAGTGCTGATGAGGCACTAAAGGCTGCAGAGGTGCACCTTATAGACAAGGAATACGTAAAAAATGGAATGGTTACAATTATACTAACGGGAGATGTAGCAGCGGTAGCTTCAGCAATGGATGCTGCTGTAAGCCAAAGTAAAAGGATGAACGCATATATAAGCCACCATGTAATAGCTCGTCCTGACGACCAGCTAACAAAGCTTTTTAGCTCTTCCACACTAAGAGAAAGCCAAAATCCACAGTCTGAGGGGAAGACTGAAAACCTGAAGGCAGCGGTGGAGGTTTTGGAAAGCATAAAGGAGAAGAAGGAGCAGGAGCAGAAGGCGGAGACCACGGAAAAGGATGTTCAGGTACCTAAAGACAAACCATCCGAAGAATCTGAACCTAAAGAAGAAAAGGTTCATCTCTCCAGTCTCCCTGGAGCTCCTGTGGAAAAACATCTGAAGGACATGAGGGTTGAGGACTTAAGAAGGATGGCCAGGGACATGAACATTAAGGGCATTACAAGAAATGATATTAAGTTCATGAAGAAGGATCAACTAATTGAGCTTATAGAGAAGAACAGAAACGAGGAGGTATAAGGCTTGGAATTAAAGGATAAGGACCTGGTGTCCATACAAGAGGTAAGGAACCTTATTGAAAACGCCAAAAACGCACAGAAGGTATTAGCTTCCATGAGCCAGAACCAGCTGGATGCCATTACAAAGGCTATATCCGATGCAGCAGCTGCAAATGCTGAAAAGCTGGCAAGGATGGCCCAGGAGGAGACCACATTTGGAAGATGGCAGGATAAGATAATAAAGAATATGTTTGCAGCCAAGGTTGTTTATGACTACATAAAGGATATGAAAACTGTAGGCATACTCAGGGAAGATAAGGAAAAGAAGATAATTGAGGTAGGAGTTCCCATGGGAGTGGTTGCAGCGCTCATACCCTCAACCAACCCAACCTCCACTACTATCTATAAGGCCATGATTTCAATAAAGTCTGGCAATTCCATTGTATTCTCCCCTCATCCAAGTGCCAAAAACTGCATACTTGAGACCGTAAGGATAATAAACGAAGCAGGAAAGGCTGCAGGAATGCCGGAGGGAGCCATAGGCTGTATTTCAGTTCCAACTATGCAGGCAACGGATGAGCTTATGAAGCATAAAAGCGTGTCTGTAATACTGGCAACCGGAGGCTCAGCAATGGTTAGGGCAGCATACTCTTCAGGAAATCCTGCCATAGGTGTAGGGCCTGGAAACGGGCCGGCTTTTATTGAGAAGACCGCAGACATCCCCATGGCGGTTAAGAGAATATTCGATTCCAAAACCTTTGATAACGGAGTCATATGTGCTTCTGAGCAGTCAATAATAGTGGAGGAGATCATAAAGGATAAGGTTGAATGTGAACTGAAAAAGCAGGGAGGATATTTCCTTCCTGAGGCTGATGCTGCAAAGCTGGAAAAGTTCATATTAAGGGCTAACGGAACAATGAATCCTCAGATAGTAGGCAAGAGTGCACAGGTTATAGCCGACATAGCAGGAATAAAGATTCCTGATAATACAAAAGTACTTATAGCAAGGGAAAGCAGGGTGGGCCATAACATAGCCTACTCAAGAGAAAAGCTGTGCCCAATACTGGCATTTTATGTTGAAAGTGATTGGGATTCAGCCTGCAAGAGGTCAATTGAAATACTAATGTCTGAGGGTGCTGGGCATACTATGTGTGTACACACTAATGACGAAAACGTTATAAGAGAATTTGCACTTAAGAAGCCTGTAAACAGAGTACTTGTAAATACACCAGGAGCCTTGGGAGGAATAGGCGCAACCACCAATCTGGTGCCAGCCTTGACCTTAGGCTCAGGAGCAGTAGGTGGAAGCTCCACCTCAGACAACATCTCACCTCTGAACCTTATTAACATCAGAAGGTGTGCATATGGTGTAAGGGAAATAGAGGATATTAAAAGAAATAGCAGTGACAGCAGCTGTAATACTGAGGACCTTGTGAATATGCTGGTGGAAAAAATAATACAGAAGCTATGTTAAAAATATTAGGAAAGTAGGAGGATAATGTCATGGCAAATGCAAATGCATTAGGAATGGTAGAAACAAAGGGATTAGTAGGAGCAATAGAGGCAGCAGACGCAATGGTTAAGGCTGCCAATGTGACACTTGTTGGCAAGGAGCAGGTAGGTGGAGGCCTTGTAACAGTAATGGTAAGAGGAGATGTAGGAGCTGTAAAGGCTGCAACAGATGCTGGGGCAGCAGCAGCAGAAAAGGTAGGAGAGCTCATATCTGTACATGTAATTCCAAGGCCACATTTTGAGGTGGAAACAATACTCCCCAAGTCTAAGGAATAAATACTGATGGGCTGCCACAGGAATTAACCTGTGACAGCCCAGGTAAGGAAGTGACTATATGGGTGTACTGACTGAGAATGACATAAGGGATTTTATTAAAAAAAGAAACCTGAAAACCATTAATGAGATGGAAGTAGAGGACAATGTGATAGTCACTCCCTCGGCCAGAGCTTTCCTTATTGAAAACAATATCAGCCTAAAGCCAAAAGGCAAGGCTCAGGCAGAAAACGAGAGACAATCCGATTATTCAATTAAGGAACAGAAGGTGGAGCTTCCCAATACTCCCCCGGAGGATAAGCGCATACTACCTAAGTATGTAACAGAGACGGGAGCATACCTTGAGTCAAAGCCTGAGTATATGACAGGACTTTACGGAAATCTTCTAGTGTTTAAGGATCATAAGAGAATAATCTATAGGGGAAAGGTGGATGCTCTGGAATCCAGCATTATACGTGCCCAGATAGATATAGATAAGCTTGGGTTGCCAAAGCTGGTAGGGGAGCTTCAGGAGGTACTGGATTTCGTAAGGAACCTGATGCACTGTGAGGTGCTTAATGAAGAAGTAGGAGAATTTCTGCTTATTGGATTAGGACCTGAGCAGCTTAGGGAGATGTCACATTTTCCTAAAAAATATTTTGGAATAGGACACTTCTTCCCTGATTATAAGATGGGAGAAGCAGTTGCAATATTAAATTCATTAAGATCTTCCATACGGGAGGTGGAGCTGTCTGCGTATGCTGCCTTTAAAACTGTTAACGGAAAAACCGAAAGGGATGATATCATAAGGGCCCTTAATAGGCTGTCGTCCCTAATGTGGATAATGATGTTCAGGTATCTTAAAGGCGAATATAAACAGACATAAACTATGGATGAAAACTTATTAAACAGATTAGTAGATGAAGTAGTAAGAAGAATTAAAGAGGATGTATTTATAGAGGTAGAGGCTTCAGGAAGGCATGTTCATTTAACCCGTGCCCATGTAGAAGCGCTTTTTGGCAAGGGACACCAGCTTACTCCGGTTAAGGACCTTTCCCAGCCAGGGCAGTTTGCCTGCAAGGAAAGGGTAACAATAATAGGACCTAAGGGAAAGCTATCAAACGTGGCAGTGCTAGGACCTGAAAGACCCGAGACCCAGGTGGAAGTATCCAGAACAGATGCAAGGATACTTGGTATAGATGCTCCTATTAGGGAAAGCGGACACATTGAAAACACTCCGGGTATAATAATTGCCTCTGAAAACGCCCAGATACAGACAGACAAGGGGACTATCATTGCCATGAGGCATGTACATCTGACCCCTGAGGATGCAAGGAAGTTCGGGGTAAAGGATAAGGATATAGTGCAGGTAAAGCTGTTTACCGATAGGAAGTTGATATTTGATGATGTGGTAGTAAGGGTAAGCGACAAATATGCCAGCTACATGCACATTGATTACGATGAGGCCAATGCCTGCAATCTTGGACGTAAAACCCTGGGAAGAATAATAAAGCAGTAGTCATCAGGATGTACTGCTCATAAGGAGGAGGGTTATGGATTTAGATAGTCTTATCAATGAAATAACAAGCATTGTAATGGAAAGGCTTCAGAAGGAATCCAGTAATAAGGCAAGGCTCCTGGTGTTATCTGAAGCTGAGAACAAGAGCCTGGAAAGTGCACTTAATGACATTGCCATCCTTGAATATTTCAACGATATAAAACAGCTTAAAAGCTGTGATGGTGTTATAAGTCCTGAAATCTGCCCCTCCGGTCTGGCTAATATTGCCATGGGAACATCCTCTGATGCCGTTCAGTCAGCATATCTGCAGGCTATCCTTTCAGGCCTCAGGCTGTATCAGCTTAAGGATGGAGTAAGGTTCCATGATTATAAGGATACCATGCCTTCAGGTCTGTTAACCCTATATCAGGACTTTGAAAAAACACTGCGTTCCTATGGGGTCAGATTTGTAACAGTTCAGGAGCTCCGTCAGGAGCTTCAAGGCCCAGGCAGAAAGACAGAGCATTTAAATAATAGTAATTGGGACAGTGAGGCTAAAACATCAGGGAGAAGACTAATAACAGAAAAGCAGATTAAGAGCC
>JAEZLD010000001.1 GCA_023415335.1 Bacillota bacterium
TGCCGGATGTCGTATTATTTATACGACTTGTTGTTCTTATACAACGTTCATACTTGATGTATGATGCTTTTGCTTTTCCACTGTTCAATTTTCAAGGACCAGTTCCGCTGCTTTCTTAAGCAGCGCTGTGTCTCTCCGAGACAGCTTATTTAGTTTATCACCTTTTTTTTAAAGTGTCAACTACTTTTTTTCTTCCTTCGACTTTATTTTTAACTCTTTTCAATGGGAGCTTTTTTCAATCTTAGGAAGGCTCTTGTCTGCCCTCACGAGACAGCTTAATTATGATACCACGGGTATTCATAATGGTCAACTGGTATATTATGTATTATTAATATGTTGCATGTTCCTTCTTTCAGCCCTATACGTTCATCATCCATTTAAGCTTGTATTTATCCCTATTTATATAAAATGAAACCTTTTAGGGTATTACTACGTATATAACTGTAGATAACACTATAAGGAGATTGCTATATGAAGCGTATTATGATGCTAATGGCTTTTATATTACTTACATTATATCTTTCAGGCTGTAAAGGCGTATCTATAAATACTCCTACAAATGGCTCCCTGATGAATATATTTCTCCCTGGTTCCAAAGCTAAGGTGCCAACCCCTGCTAAAGGCAGCCGTAAAGTTCCCTCTTCGGAACCTAAAACTGTGCCTAAAGGCGCCACAGTGCATCCTTCTCCATCCTCAAGCCCCCCCTTAGAAGGCTTTCAAATAGATTTTTCATATAAAAGAATCCGCACCAACAGCACAGCATCCCTCTCTGGATATCCAAAGGCTGTTATGATTTTTAATACAAAGGAGCTTTCCGATTATTATGAATCCGTATCCCATACCTTCCAAATGGAATCCTTCATCAAGGCTGCAACAGGGTATGATAATAAATGGTTTGAAAGCCATATGCTAATAATAGCGGTTCTTGAGGAAAACAGTGGCTCAATAGGCCACAGGATAGCCTCCATCTTAAGCAATAACAATAAGCTTTTAATAAATATAGTAAGAGATGTTCCTGAAACAGGCACATGTGACATGGCGCAGTACCACATATTTATAGAGATACCTTCTTCAGAGTATAAGGGGGAAACACCCGTGATTAATTTCATCAACACTCTATAATTATCCCCTTACTGCTATGTTTTTCTTATGCCTACTTTTATAGCTATATTCTCTTAGCTCATAACCCTCACAGAACAATACCCCAAGCTGCCAATGGCATGACAGCTTGGGGTTTATTGATGTTTATTTTCTTTTATAACCCATATATGTCTGTATACTTCTTCCTAAGATACTCTGTATAATAGGATGGATCAAACGGCTTTCCAAGAGCCTTTTCAAGAAGTACGTTTGGCTCATACAAACAGCCGTGTTTCCATATATTCTTCCTCATCCAATCATTAATAACCTCAAGGCTTCCTTCCTTTATACAGGAAGATACGTCTATAGTCTCCTCCATTTTAGAAAGTAGCTGCGCACCATAGGCTGAACCTAGTGCATAGGATGGGAAATATCCAACAAGTCCTCCTGACCAGTGGGAATCCTGAAGCACTCCCTGCTTATCATTTGGAACATCTATGCCAAGGTATTCCTTGTACAGACTCCTCCAAGCCTCTGGAAGCTCCCTGGCCGTAAGTTCACCGCTAAACATACGCTTTTCCAGCTCATATCGCACCATTATGTGCAGGCAGTAGGTAAGCTCATCTGCCTCTGTCCTTACTAAGGAAGGCTGGGACTTGTTTACTGCCAGATAAAGCTTATCCTCTGTCACTCCTTTAAGCAGTTCCGGGAAAAGTTCCATAAGCTTAGGGTATATTAATGAAACAAATTCCTTGCTTCTTCCCACCATGTTCTCATAAAACCTTGACTGGCTTTCGTGTATAGCCATGGATACACCACCTCCAAGAGCAGTGTAAGCATATTCATCCCCAGTATTCAGCTCATAGAGGGCATGACCTCCTTCATGTACTACGCTGTACATGGAATATGTAAGATTATCATAATAGTGGGTGGTTATACGAACATCATATTTAGAGAAATTGGCAGTAAAGGGATGCTCTGTTTCTCCTATTCCACAGTGTCCCTTATCTATATTCATTACATCCATTATATATTGGGAAAGTTCCTCCTGCTTTTCCTTTGGATATTTAAGGTTCAGAAAACTGTCATCTATCTGCTTTGCCTCTGATACCTTCTTTATTATAGGTACGAGCTCCTTCCTAAGGGTATTAAAGAAGTTGTCACACTTATCCATAGTAAGGCCTTCCTCAAATTTGTCCATCCACACATTATATGGATGCTCCTCAGGATTCATATAGGCAGCAAACTTCCTGCAGGTATCAAATATTTTCTGCAGATATGGCTCAAAGGACTTATAATCGTTGTTCTCCTTTGCCCTATGCCACACATCATCTGCCTCATTTAAAAGCTGCTGGTATGCAAGATATTCCTCCATAGGTATTGCTCTTGTATCCTTAAGGTCTTTCAGCATTACCTTTACAGTACGCCTTGTTTTTTCATCCAGCTCTTCCTTTCTGTCCTCAAGGAAGTTAAGAAGGTTCCAGGTATCCTCGCTGGTGGTAAGCATGTAGGACTCCTCTCCTAGTATGGAAAGTGTCTGCCCCCTGTTTGCAGTAGTTTTCTTAGGTGCCGTAGTCACACTGTCATAGCTTATAAGCCCTATGGCATGTGAGTAAGCACTTATCTTTTTCTGCAGCCGATCAAGTTTTTTTAATGCTTCAGCCGTTGTCATGATAATTATCCCCCCCTTAATTATTTTTAGCCCTAAATCAATCATATGGCTTTTAAAATTCTTTTTCAAGTGTGAAGATATATTAGCGATCTTTGTATATCCCATAAAAATAAGAGGGTGGATACCACCCTCTCTGTTGCTATTTATCAAATATATCCGTTACCTTTTTTAACATATCCCTTATAGGAAGGTTGTAAGGACATCTGGTTTCACAGTCCCCACATTCAATGCAATCGGCTGCCTTAACGGTCGAGCCTATATAGCTCTCCTTTGCCCAGTCCTTAAGATTATACCTTTCATAGTAGCCCTGCAGCAGGAACATGAATGGGATATTGATGCCTACAGTACATGGAGCGCAGTAATTGCACCTGCGGCAGAAGCTGCCTCCAAGGTCTTTCTTTACCTTATCTATCCTTTCAAGCTCCTCCTCTGTAAATGGTCCCTTGTTCTCCACAGCTTTAACGTTGTCATCTACCTCATCTATAGAGTACATCCCCGGGATTACAACTGACACGGACTCATTTTTAACTATATACCTAAGTGCCAGCTCTGGCTCGTCTATGGCTCCTCCTGCCAGAGGCTTCATAGCAATAAAGCCTATTCCCTTTTCCCTGCACTGAGTGATAAGCTCCTCTCCCTGGCTCTCTACCATATTGTAGGGGAACATTATGGTTTCTACCCATGGCTGCCTAAGAGCCTCCTCAAAAACCTCCGTTGGATGCGCCGTAACTCCAATATGGCCTATCTTCCCCTGCTCTTTAGCCTCCAGTAGTGCCTCAAGAGCTCCTCCCTCTGATATGATTTTGTTGAGGTTTACAAGGCTCGGGTTATGTATCTGGTAAAGGTCTATGTAATCTGTTCCAAGGTTTTTAAGGCTTTTTTCTATATCTGCCGCCATAGCCTCCTTGGTTACTGCCATACTCTTTGTAGCAATAATGAATTTGTCCCGGCGTCCTGCAATAGCCTGTCCTATATATTCCTCACTTACAGTATACCTGCGGGCTGTATCCACATAGTTGATTCCCATCTCTATAAGCTTATCAAAAATCCTGCAAACCGTAGCAGTATCCGTCTTCTGTATAGGAATTCCACCAAAGCCTATACGCGATACCTTTAATCCTGTCCTGCCTAATTCAATATATTCCATAACCCATCCTCCAAAGTGTAATTTTATATTCTGATCTGCATTCCAGATTTAAATACATACCTCTAGTATATCAAAAACACCTTGAAATGAAATAGAGATAATGCAATCTATGGATAATTTATATTTTGTATTTTGTTTTTTGCATGATGCATATTGCAAATAAAAAACCGCAGTTCCAATATAGAGCTGAGCTAAAGGTTCTATGCTGCTGTTTGGATTTATGCTTGAATGCAATTACAATTAGCCCTATGAATCACAGGCTGACAAGGTTGAGTATGCGAAATCAGACGTTTTAGCTTGGTGGAGGAATCTCGGACTGTATGGCCGCAATAGTAGCTGCACAAAAGGGGCAGTGTTTTATTGATGAGGCTCATACATCAGAGGGTTCCATGTTCCCCTGATGTATGAAATCAGGTACAGAACAAATAACAGTACATTATGTGCAATCATGCAGGCCCATGCAGCAACCAGACCCATACTTAATAGCTGTGTGCAGATAAAGGTTCCTGCAATACGGACACCCCACATGCCAATTATGTTATATACAAAGGGTTCCTTTGTCTTGCCTACCCCCATCATCATTCCTTCCACAATAATGGAGAAGCCAAATATAGGCTCAGATATGGCAACCATCCGCAAAACCTTAGCTCCCAGGCTAACAACCTCATTACTACTTGAGAAGATGTTCATAAGCCATGGTGCCGTAGCAAAAAGTGCTCCACCAGATAATACCATCAGAGTAATCTCTATAGGAATAAACATGGCTGAAATAGACTTCATTTTTTTATTATCCCGGGCACCATAAGCATTGCCGGTAAGTGTTGCAGCTGCCGTCTGCATGCCGTAGCCCGGAATATAAAAAGCTGATTCTACAGTATTGGCAATGGTATGTGCCGCAGTGGCAACCTCTCCAAGAGAGTTAATCATGGATGCGAAGGCAACATAGCCAAAAGAGGTTCCAAAGCGCTGAAGCATATTAGGGATAGCTACCTTCATACATGGCTTCAGAATTTCCATATCCAGGCGTAGCTTCATGCCCTTAGGTGAAACCATTGGATGCTTCCATAAAGCAAAAGCAATATAAACCCCTCCCCATGTGTAGGAAATGGCACTAGCAATGGCTGCCCCTACAACTCCAAGGCCTGCCCCTGGCATGGTAAAGCTTAGACCAAATAAGGCTACAGTACGTGTTCCGTATATCAGCAGAAAGTTGAGGACAACATTAATCAGATTTACAATAATGCCTACCTTCATAGGGGTTTTCGTATCGCCGGCGGCCCTGAGAACCGTACCGAAGATGGTACTGGCTGTTCTGGGAAGCATTGCAAGATATAGAATAAAGAAGTACATAGATGCTAATTTCTGAACACTTTTATCCACCTGCATCCACACAGGTATCACACCGCTAAGCGCTAGAGTCAGAACAGTGAAAACACTTCCTACAGCCAGGACCACCAAAACTGCCTGTGATGCAGCCTTCTTTGAGGCAAGGAAGTCCTTCGCACCACATGTACGGGCGATATAAGAAAGAAAGCCCACGCTTAGGGCTGAAATTGTACTAAATATAAGCCAGCCCACAGTTGTGGTGGCACCCACAGCTGCTGTAGCATAAGTACCCAGGGAGCCAACCATGGCAGTATCTATGTACTGCACTGCTGTCTGCATAGCCTGTTCAATGATGGTCGGCCATGCAAGAGTCATTATTATCACCACAGTAGCCCAGTTATTTTTATGATTAGCCCGTAATTTCATAATATAATACCTCATATATAGTCAGCCTCATGTTGCTAACATTAGTTTTTATAGTAACCATAACATAAAGATGCCGCCGGATATTACACCAACGGCTTTTTCTATAAACAATACAGCACACTTATTGTTCAAATGCGCTGCTTATATCTTGATAAATTTAGTATAGCATGTACTATTTATTGTGTAAACAAAGGTTATTTAAGCTGCATAGTAAATTATACTTATGAATGTATAGATGGAAATGTAGAAGGAAGCTCGTAATGAAGGTATACAAATTCAAAAGTCGCCCTGTTTTAAACAGAGCGTTTTCTTGATTGGTGGTTACTTGCTGCAGTCATTTTCCAGTTTTCTCACAGCGGATTGTTACTCGATTCTGACCACCGATTGTACTGGTAAAAAGGGTCAGATCCCAACTGCCTGATATTATTTCCTTGGTATCCGTTGGCTTAAGGTATTATCAAGGGCTGGCACAAAGACCAACCCCTACGATGTGACGCACACTATGTACTATTGCGGATATAAATAAAGGAAGGCCTGATTATTGTTTAGAAGGCTTTCCTTCCTTACTTCTTCCCTATTCACTATTACTTATTACTTAAAAAAGCACCCTGTCAAAAGATAGAGTGCTTTTTATTTAATTGGCAGCTACCTACTCTCCCAGCCAGTCACCCGGCAAGTACCATCAGCGTAGCAGGGCTTAACCTTCGTGTTCGGAATGGGAACGGGTGTATCCCCTGCGCTATCGCCACCAAATTTAACGTTA
>JAEZLD010000032.1 GCA_023415335.1 Bacillota bacterium
TTTCAATTGTGTTATCGAATTCTTCCATGTTCATTGGAGTGTGCCGTTCACAAAGAACACGGAGAGCCATGACCTTTTCCTTTTCAACGGTTACCTCTTCTGCATTTCCTACAATTATTGCTGATTCATACTCTGTTGAAAACTCGTTTTCCATACGGCGTGTGTTTCCAACACAGCACACGCATACACTAGGATTTGCTTTAAGAATATCTACCTTCCTGCCTTCCCTGGCACAATGGAAGTACAGGTATTCACCAATAAGTACAGGGCTTACTGGAATACAATAAGGTTTGTTAGATGAGTCTGTCATGGAAATAACTGCATATTCACATTTGTCTGCTATGGACAATGCAAAGCTAACATCCATTTCCCTATCCTTTCTTCTCATACAATGTATATCTCCTTTGTTTTTATTTATTGTACTATAATCGCTGTAATAATTCAGCAGTACTAATATAAGTATAATAAAGTAATCTGTGGAAGTATATGCTTTAAATACATATTATAATCTTACTTTGATAGTCCCATTATCAGTTATAATTGAGGTGTATTTTCCTTTCTTATATACCTTTATTTCCCTCTTTTCCTTTCTGCCTAGTACTTCTTGTAATAATTTCATCTGCCATTCTTCATAGGTGGAAATATCATCAGAGGTGAAAAGTACACCTCCAAAAAGAGAGTTAACCCTTGCCAAAAGCTTTCTTTTTGACCTGCTAAGCTTTATATTAGTATCACGAAGCAAAAATACATCAGGGTCATTTATAAATGCTCTTCCTGACAGCTGGCGCCTATATATGGTGTTTCCAATGGCGTTTTTTGTGGAAACCCTCTCTCTATGGAGAAGCCTCATATAGGGCTTGTCATCATAATCCAGCCCTACATCGCAGCCTATACGGCAGTAATCAACCTTTCCGAACGCCGGGAAAAGTGGAACGCCACATCCAAGCAGAAGTGTGTCTCCGGCACACTCCCTTAGAAAGTCCATTGCTTCGCACATTATTTGCCCTCTGGTGTGACGCTCATCTGGGCTCAGACATACTGCATATAGAAAATCAAGCTTAAAAAGGTCAAAGCCCCACTCATGTATGGCTATATCAAAGCATTCTCTGATATAATCCCTTACCTGGTCATTATAAAAGTCCAGTGCATAGAAGCCACCCCAGTTGCCTCCAGCAATTACTGGTTTTCCGTCCGCACCCTTAAGCAGCCAATCCTCATGCTCCTTTGCAACTGTAGAATTAAATTCGCAGACAAAGGGAGCAAGCCACAGGCCTGGAAGCATTTTGTTTCTTTTAATTTTTTCTGCTATAGGGATCAATCCTCCAGGAAACTTTCTTTTATTAATAGAAGTCCAGTCTCCAACATGGGTCTGGTAGCCGTCGTCTATTTGGAACACATCAAAGCTGATAGGGCTTTTAACTGCTGCATCTATGTTTTCATATATGATATCTTCATTTATATTCTGATAATGATTATACCAGCTGGTATAGCCATTTATTGGCTTTGCCTTTGGTTTTGCTATGCCCATCATATTAAAATATTCGTCAAACACCTCTGCTTCCACGCCCCGGAGTAAAGCTATATCAAAGGCCTTGTAAGGCTTATTGACAACAAAGCCTTTACAATCCTTTGACAGGGTTATAGTGTTGTTTCCTGTATTAAAGTATAAGACAGTAAATCCTTCCCTCTCTGAAAGGGAACCAATCAGCATATAGTCTTCATTGCGCCTTACGTATCCATAAGAAAACCCGTGTACATCTCCCTTTTTACCAGTATAGGTTGTAAAGTCATAATCACCATAAGAGCCCATAATATACTTTTTCACTATGAATCTAGGAACACGCCTAAGTCCATGCATAGTGCAATGTGTAGTCATTTCATGGCTGTCTGTCCATGACTGATAGCCATTGAGAAACAAGCAGTCATTCCTATTAAATTCATAATCATATGTTGCACTTATGCTTATAAGCTGTATGGAGTATTTTGGTATTATTTCAAAGGTAAGCCTGTTACTACTTTTAATGAATTCAGCCTTAAAATCTTCAAATTCACCATTACTGTCCACTTTCTTAAGCTTCTCAACATTTTGGCAAATATATTTTATTTCGAATACCATGCTTTGTCGTCACCCTTTCCAATACTTATTGTTTTAAGCACTCCGTTTTCATTAAAACGTGAAAGTATAACTGCTCCAAGGAAGCATAAAATTCTGTCCATCTGGCTTTTACCAAGCTCTGGTATGAGTGCATTAAATGGAGTGCAATAAATAGTCATGAAAAGATAGAAAAGCAAACATGTTATTAAAAGAAATACACTGTTCCATATACTCTCTCCATTAACAGGAGAGCAGAAAACAAGCACTGTGATTATTCCAAATGGAATTGCAATAGCTCTCATAAATGGAATCCTTCTTCCATACTTATGGTGGCATCGGTCAGATTGGGCTGCAATAATAGGGTCTGTAATTGCATCAAATATTCTGCCTATTGCAGCAATGAGACCTATCACGGTAAGTCCAAGAAATACTGCCATCTGCTTTACAAATATGGTCTGGCCTGATAGAATGGCACTTTCATCAGGCTGATAGAAGTAAACCAGCCAGTTTGATATGATTCCGGATAGTATTGACCATCCTAGCTGCCCTACTGCAAAAGGCCACAACACCTTGTTTGTTACGTTCTTCATTTTAATCATACCTTTCACAAAATAATCATTTAGATTTGATATATTCTAGTATCATTGAAATGATGAGCTTTACCTCGTCCTCAGCAGTAGAAAAGTCGTCAGATGGGAGTATTTCCCCCAGTACGAAGCGCTGGCACAGGTTCATAAGTGCATGAGTCAGGCTTTTATACACAAGCTTAAAATCCATGTCAGGCCTTAAGGTGCCATCTGAAATACCATGAGCATATGCCCTTTCGAACAAAGGATAAATGTTCATAATGCTGCTTTCATATTCTGCAAGTTCATTCTTTGGTACCTTTTCCTTTATCATGTATGTATCAAATTCATAAAGAAAGCGCAGAAAATCCTTATGCTCTGAAAAAAGTACAACCTGTTTGCTTAGCAGCTGACTAATCTGCTCATAGCCTGTTTTGTTTTCATAATAAGCCTGGTGGAAAATATCATCAAAAAGCCCACGGACCTTCTCCCATTCATATATCCCTACTCTAATTACAATAGAAGTCTTTGTCACGAAGTATCTGTAAAGTGAAGCCACTCCAATTCCGGATGCTTTTGCAATGTCGGTCATTTTTACATTTTCTATTCCTTTAAGCAGGAAAAGCTCTGATGCATATTCTATGGCAGATTCCATACGCTCATTTTTTATACTTTCAAGAGAATTCTGATAATCCACTTGACAACCCTCCTTTTTGTGTGATAGTATTGATATCAACTTGATAGTAATACTATCACAATTAAATATTTTTGTCAACTGACCATTGCTTTGCTTCAACAAAACCGCAATGAGAAGAGGTAATATTATGGATAAGGCTAAGGAGATATTTGGTAACCTCTTAAGCAAAAGAGAATATAATAAAGCCTGCTCTGGCAAAAGAAGCTATGAGAAGAAGTTTGGCAATGATGAGAACAGGGAATATCATCTAAAACCAGAGGATAACCCTATTCTCGGAAGCCGCTTTAATACACATAACCTTATATTGTCAGATAAAGGCGAGCACATATTTGATGATAAGAGCATCATCATAGGTAACATAAGAATGGGCTTCGGGCATTATCGCATATCCATGGCAATGGCATCAGCTGCCCATGCTATGGGATATGAGCCCTATTGGCTGGATTTGCACTCCTTTATGGATACCAGCTGCGGCAAGGTAATACGCCACCAGAACTACCTCTATTCTCTCGGCTCCAGACTTTCGCAGAGGTCATCGCTTTTTAATATTTACTGGGAGAGGCTTAACAGCGAGGGCTTCAGGAAGCTTCCCTATAATGCTGCCGATCAGAAAAAAGCAGAGCTTCTGGCACCCATATGCCGTGCCCTGCCTAAGAATATACCCTATGTAGCCACTCATGTATGGCCAGCCCAGGCAGCAGTTCACGCAGGGCTTACAAATGTGGTTAATGCCATCCCTGACAACTGGCCTATGGCCCTTCATTTATCAGAAGGGGCCAAGCATACTGTACAGACCCCATCAGCTTATTTAGGCTATAAGGCCCTTCGTGGCATGGCTAAGCATCCTCTTAAGCCAATGCCTGAGGGTTCACTATACTATACCGGCCATTATATTGACCATGAGCTGGTGTCAAACATTGAAAAGGATTGTGAGGCTCGTTTAGACAGGTTAAAGAGCAGCAAGGCAAAGAGGTACCTTATGACTATTGGAGGTGCAGGCGCAGGCAAGGAGCTGTTTGTAGGGATGATTAATTCCATGCTGCCTGACATAGCCTCAGGCAAGTCAGTGCTTCTTATTAACTTTGGAGATCATAGGAAGGTATACGATGAAATATGTACTGAAATACCAGGCTTTTCATCCATTGTAAGGGAACATTTCAACTGCTTTGCAGATACAGCAGAGTTTGCAGCTCATGCTATTGAAGGAGACATATCCGGAATACATGCCTTCTGTGACAGTGACATATTCTCTGCAGTATACTCTACTAACCTTCTTATGCGTATATGTGATGTAATGATTACTAAACCTAGTGAGTTGGCATTTTACCCAGTGCCAAAGCTTATGATTAAGCGTGTGGGTGGCCATGAGGCCTGGGGAGCCATAAGGGCAGCTGAGGTGGGAGATGGGACCTATGAATGTACTACCCTTGCTGAGATAGTTGCAATGATTAAGCTTATACAGGAGGATTCAGAGGTTATATCATCCATGTGCCATAATATACTTACGGCTAAGAATGCGGGCATATATGATGGGGCTTATAATGTAATCAAGCTGGCAACAAGCAAGTAAAGAAGGCTTAATTATTAGACATTAATAAAATATATAAAGAATTGCTGCCCTTATGCGTTTTCCAGGCAGCAATTCTTTTACTTTGAATATATTTTATGCCTTAAATGGAGGCACATCAATACATATATTGCTTAGCGGGAAGCTACAGCAAGGGTGTATATAGCCATATTGCAAATCCGCCAGCCTACGGCCATCAACCTCCCTTGGCACATATACCTCTCCGCTTATAAGCCTTGAATGGCACCATCCACATATTCCGCTGCGGCAGTTAGCAGGAGCAGGTATACCCTGCCTCTCCATAGCACTAAGAAGGGTTTCATTTGCATTGCAGTCTATTACTGTAGTCTCACCGCATATTTCTACAGTAAGCTTGAAACTGCTTGTGGCTGCTTCCTTAGGATAATCAGCGTTCCTTTCAGGATTATGATACTCACCAAACAACTCATGACGTACAAATTTCCGTCTAAGTGCTAGCTTTTCAATTTCCTTATCTACAAAGCTGTACATGGCCTGAGGACCACATATGAATATGGAATATTCTCCGTAAGGGGCATACTTTTTAATCAGCTCTGATGTTATAAAGCCTTTTTCACATCCCTCTGATTCTTCATCACTTAGTACGTTTACAAGCTTGAATTTAGAGCAGCTTGCTTCTATAGCTTCAAATTCTTTAAGAAACAATATTTCTGACTTTCTTCTGCTTCCATAAAGAAGTACAAGACTTATGTCCTCGTCTCCAACTGCTATGGCCTGGGCTAAGGAATAAAAGGGAGTGATTCCACTGCCTCCTGCCAAGCCAACTATGGTTGTGGCATCCCTAAGTGGTTCATAGGTAAAAACCCCCAAAGGAGCTGAGGCTTTTATGCAGGTGCCTATGGTCCAGTTGTCCAGTATATACTGAGATGCAAGGCCATCATCCACACGCTTTATTGTCAGCGTATACCTTCCCATGAGGGAATCCTTTGGTGAGGAGGACAATGAGTAAGGACGGGTAAGCCTGGCCCTTCCTATTTGAAGCTCTATTGACAGGTATTGCCCTGCACTGAAGTATGCAAGGGTATTGGTTCCACTCGTTGTATCAGGGACAAGCACATAGCTTTTAGCATCCTTCCCATGCTCTATTACCTCTGCAACCTTTAAGTGCTGGCAGTCAGGATGCAGAGCCTTTGCCAGCTGGTTTGGCTTGTAGGAATCAATTGTAGGAAGGGGTTTATAGGGAGCAGCTTGTATTTTCTCCTTTCTGTTAGGAACCACCTTCAGAAAATCCATCCTGCTTAGGGAACGTAGATTTGGTTTTGCCATAATCACATACCCCCTTTCAATCTTTTGACCACACGTTTCCCAACGGTGTCACCTGTAACATATGCACTACTATAGCCATCTCCCCTGAATGCATGGCCTCCACAGAAGCTGAGATTTTTTATTGTGTACTCGTCCTTTTCTCCTGAAATTCGTGCAAGCAGGTTATCCCAATTCGACAGCTTATATCCATATATTGTGCCTTCAGGAGTTCCCAGATATCTTGCAAAGGTAACAGGAGTTGCTACTGCTATCTCCTCTATGTGTGGCGTTATACTGATTCCGGTTGTTTTTTCATAATCCTCAATGAAGGACCTGGCAATTTCATTCTTGTATTTCTTATAATCCTCAGGCTTTAAATCCTCTGGTATGTCAGAGCCGAATATGGGCATTGTAAAGAACATTGTACAGGTTCCCTCTGGAGAGCTGTCGGGAATCACCTTGTTCAGGCAGTTAACAATGTAAAGACTGTTGTTTTTTCTATCATCATACTGTTTTCTTGGATTTGCATGGGTCATAATGAATACAGTGTAGTCCTTTATACCAAGCTCCTCCATTGTACAGTCAAGTCCAAGATAAATAGTGGACACAGAAATGCCAAATTCCCTTGCATTGGCCAGCTTCAGGTCTATTTCCGGTATTTTAACTGATTTTGACATGTTGAATACATTATTGGGGATTACATTTGATATTATCTCCTTAGCATAAAGGCGCTTTCCTCCTGCCACTACTCCACAGGCAGAACCGTCCGCATCATAAAGGAATTCGGTAACCTCTGTGTTGTACCATATCTCTCCACCTGAATCCAGTATTACCTTGGCAAGTGCAAGGGAAAGTTCATGGGAGCGCTTATATGGCATGGCTGCTCCATCCACCACATATGCATTAAGCATGTTGAGGAAATGCATGCAGTTAAGCTCATCTGTAGGTACACCAAGATAGCCCCAGTAGGTGTTTATTATATTACGGGCTTTTTCGGGTATTCCTAATGCAATCATAACCGCCTCTACCGAATGTGAGGCTATTTTCATGAAATCTCCATGCTGTGTCAGCATTACAAGCCCGTTAGGGTTACCCTTCATTTTAGTAATGTATGCTAGTGCATCACATACCTTAGTATACAACTCAAACAGCTTATGCACACTTTCCCTGCAGCCAGGAACAGCTTCCTCCATTGTATCGCAGAAATTCTCAACTCCAGCCTTAAGAGTAACGTCATAGCCATCGCGGCCCTTTACAATTGCTCTGAAGGTGTTATGCTCATAACGCCAGTCAACATGTGCACCCAGACTGTCAAATATTTTATATACTGTATCTGGGTTTTCCCTGCTTCCTACACTGGCAAGCTCATGAAGGGATGGTTCAAATTCAAACCTTCCTCTCGTGAAGCTTGATGCACAGCCTCCAGGCAGATTATGCTTTTCAACCAGCAGTGTTTTGAGCCCGTTTGTTGCAGTGGTGGCCGCTGCAACAAGTCCGGCATTACCCGCTCCCACTACTATTACATCATATTGCTCGCTCATGTTTACCCTCCTTCTATATATAATTTAGTAACTATACCTTATTTATATAATACACGCTCAACCCTTTCAACGTTATAGTTAAGTAATATCGTTGAATTACAAATATAAAGTGGAATTTAAAAATATGTGCGATATAATGGAATGAGAGCAAACAATAGGGTAATTCTGGAGCAAATCTTATTTTTGGGTGATGTTAATGAAAAACAGCTATATAGAAAACCAATCCATGCTTACAGAGCATTGCTCAAGTCCTGAGGACAAAGAAAAAAAGTATTGTTATTACAATACTAACAGCTTTCGTATCATAAGCCTTTTGCCTTCAGAAAACAACGTTATGAATGCCATAAGACACTGCCATGAGGACTACGAATTTATACTGCCGCTTACTCCTATTCCGTTCCTAACCAATGAGGATAATGTGTATTTTGGCGAGGTAGGAGTTGTATATCCTGTTCAGAGTGGAAGGATGCATGGAATTAAAATCAGCATTTCAAACATATCCTATGATACTATAATAATTGAAAAATCCTATTTTGAAGCCCTTTTAGCATCTGTGGGATTGTCAGGTGCTGAATTCAATTCTATGTTTGAAGCCTCGGAGGAGCTGAGCTTTTATATTTCTGCCTTTAAGAAGGAATACACTGGTCATGCAAGCACTGATAAGTTGGGACATCTGGCTGCCCTTATGTGCCATGAATTAATAACACTTGGGATAAACACTGCTATAGATAGCAGACATATAGCCAGCAGTTACCAGAAGGGGTTAAGGTCTGTATCGGAACACATAAACAGATGCTTCACCCAGCCTATACAGCTTCATATGCTTGCTAAAATGTGCGGATTATCTGATAATTATTTTTCATACTGCTATAAGATGGCTTTTGGAGAGACACCTTTTTCTTACCTTACTAAGCTGAGGGTATCTAAGGCTAAGAATCTGCTTGTTACTACTACCCTGTCAGTATGTGAAATTGCTAAAAGATGTGGATATACAACACCATCATCCCTGTCCACAGCATTTAAAGCAAAAACAGGCATAAGCCCTATAGCTTATAGGAGGCAGTTTTCGGATTTATAAAAACTGAATCGCCTTTGCTTTATACAAGAGAATTGCCAGTAATTAGGAGATGAATTTATATGATATATCTTACCAGTATTATAAAAAAGCAGACCTATTACGATACCTCAAGCTATCCCTTTTCAGTGGAAGTAGTTAATAACCTTGACCAGCTGGAGTTTAAGGAACCAATAACCTTGCTTTGCGGAGGCAATGGCTGTGGAAAAACTACATTAATGGAGATACTTGCATGTAAAACCAATGCTATAAGAGTAAATGCTGTGTTTCAGGAAAGTACTAAAACAAATTCTATTATCCAAGCAGAAAATGTCTTCAGGATATCCATGAAACGCCCAGCCAGGAAGAATTTCTATTTTTCAGGTGAAGAATTTATAAAGTATATAGAGTGGGTGGAAAATACAAAACAGGAGTCCAGAAGGGCACTAAAGGAAATTGAGGATACCTATGAAAAAGGCAGCTATGCAGCAAAATTAGCCAGCCTACCCCACTTAGATACACTTGAATCTCTTAATGGAATGTATGCCTCAAGCCTTGCAAAGGAATCGCATGGAGAAGGCTTTATAGACTTCTTCCAAAACAGGCTTATAAAAGGAGGGCTTTACTTTTTAGATGAACCTGAAGCCGCACTGTCCTATGAGAATCAATATGCTCTTTCAATAATGATTATGGAGGCGGTGGATGATGGGTGCCAGTTCATAATATCAACCCACTCCCCTGTTATCGCCAGAATTCCTGAGGCAGCTATATATCACATATCTGAGGGGAAAATACAAAGCTCCTATTATGAGGAGCTTGATAATATACGTTTTCTTAAGCTTTTTATGCAGCAGGGGGAAAGGATGTTCAGCAGGATAATATAAGATGCTATAACATGCACAGCAGCTTATTTTCAACCTCTGAAAGCTCAGGATCATCTGTTATAGATAAAGCTGTTTTGATTACACGGTATGCCTTTTGCTTATTACCGGCAATCAGATATATTCTAGATAAACTCATATAGTTCTTAGTAAAGCTTTTATTCAAAGAAATACTCTGCTTAAAGCACTCCTCGGCTTTTATATTGTCTCCAAGCTCCATGTATGCAATACCCATGTTATAATAAACAAGGTAATGCTTCAGTCCTGAGGAAATAGAGCATTTGAAATAGTAAATGGAGCTGCTATAGCTTTTTTCCATACAGCAGCAAAGTGCAAGACAATAAAAGTATTCTTCAGGGTTGCTCTGCAACCCCTCTTCAATCATTTTTCTAGCTATAGCCGTCTTCCCTGTTTTTATACAGTCCAGAATACTATTTATTCCTGACATAGAAAAACCCCTTTTTAGTAAAATCTTATGCAGTAAGGTATAATATACCATTTACATAAATTATATACTTTAAAGGGGAATTTTATTCTTATATATTCTATAAAAAGCGGAGTGGCAGTTACATTTTTATGGAAGTTAATATATCTACATGCTAATATGATATGTCTGTTCATACTCAGAGGGTGTCATGTTTTCAATTTCCTTAAAAACCTTAAAGAAATATGTATAGTTATTAAATCCCACTCTTTGTACTATATCCTTAAGCTTAATATGACCACCCTGCATCAGATGCTTAGCCTGATTTATCCGTACCATGTTAAGATATTCTACAAATCCCATACTACATTCCTTTTTAAAAATCCGGCTTAAATATGAACTGTTTACTCCTATGCGTTCAGCAGCATCAGATAATGAAATTCCCTTAGAATAATGCTTATATATAAACTCAATTGCCATCTTTGTTGTATCGGAATAATTTAAGTTCAGCTTCAGCCTTTCCATTATTTCCATGAGCATATCAAACGTATCATATATCCATTGCCGTACATCCTCAACAGTGTCCATTTTTTTCATCTCATCATAGGGAATCTCTTCATCTGAATATATGAGCCCCATATTTATTCCAAACTCTCTGCATACTCTGTTTATTATATCAATAAGCTCCGCGCATATCATACGTATAGATTTGCTTCCTGCCCTTGTAGCTGTCAATCTGTTAAATATATCTGCCAAGGCTTTCCCAAGACTTGTTCTATCCCCTGATTTTATAGCAGAGGTAATTGCCTTTTCCTCCCTTATATCAAGACTTAATATAACTGAGGTTTGGGATTTATGCGAACTGGAATCCTTGATTATTTTATTCTTTCCGTTATAAAATTTTTGCTGAAGGGCATTTTGTGTAAGTAGATGGTATCTGCTTAACCCACATATGTCATTGAACGAATCGCTTATACTAAAACAGGCAGTGATATTCAGATATCTTTTTATGGAATTTTTAATTCTTTCTATAGTATCTGTAAGGCAACGGTTTATTAATGCATCACTTCTCATTGTGCCTAAAGAAAAAACATACAAAAATCTTCCTTCATCAATATGTACAACAACTCCTCTGCAGGTATCTCTTAGAATTTCATTGGATATGTCCTCAAATGACATGATTATCCTATCCATATCTGATGTAGCTATCTTATTTGTTAGTATGTGATAATCATCAATTTCAGCTACAGCTAAGGCAAGGTTTTTGGTATCTATATTTATTTTTAGTTCATAAAGCATCTTTTCTATTTCTTTCCTATCTGTTACAGTCCCTTGTACTAATTTTTTAAAAAAGTTTCTTCTTAATATCATCAGGCTTTCATTATTCTGTTCATTAAAGGTATTGCTGAGAGTGGTTATATCCATTTCCTTATATATTATCTCTTTTGCATTTTCAAGTGTTTTTAAAAGAACCTCCTGGTTAAGCCGATGCTTTAAAATATAGTCAATGGCTCCTTTTCTCATGCTTTGCCTTACATATTCAAAATCATCATACCCGCTTAAGGCAATAATTTTTATGTTAGGATGCTTTCTATATACATATTCAATAAGCTCAACTCCGTTCATAACAGGCATGTTCATATCTGTAATGATTATTGCCGGGCATACTTCCTCTAACATCTGTATTGCGGAAGCTCCATTTGCGGCCTCACCACATATTTCATAGCCATGCTTTTCCCAGGAGATAAGTGACTTTATATTCATTCTTGATATGGAATCATCATCTACAATAAACACCTTTAGCATTTTGACCTCCTATTGATTAAATTATTGGAAGTATAATTTCTACAGATGTATATAACCCTGGTATGCTTTGTATTTTAAGACCGTAGTCCTCTCCAAAGCTCATTTTTATCCTTTCATTCACATTTGCAATGCCCATTCCATTAAATCTCGACGAGCTCATGTTGCCCTTCTGGTTAAGAATTTGGTTAAGCTTCTCCTCACAGATTCCTACTCCGTTATCGGTGATAGTAATTATAAGATTGTTTTCCTCCCTATATCCTTTTACAACTATAAGTCCTTGTCCATCCATAGGCTCAATACCATGAATAAGGGCATTTTCTACAACAGGCTGCAGCAGGAACCGTAAGATTTTCTTTTCCAGTATATCCTCTTCAATTTCAAAATCTACAGTAAACTTGTTAAAGTATCTGTATTCCTGTATATTTATATAGCTTTTTAAATATTCAAGCTCCTGTTCTATAGTAATATAATCATCTCTATTTGACATGCTCAAATGAAGAAGGTCTATAAGAGAAGAGGTAAGGCTCTTTATGTTTTCCGCATTTTGAATATCTGCAAGCCATTTTACTGTATTTAATGTATTGGAAAGAAAGTGAGGATTTATCTGTGATTGTAATGCTTTTAACTCTGCATTTCTCTTCTGGGTTTCCTCTTTCTTAACGCTTTCCATAAGTTTTTTTATGTTATCGAGCATTAAATTGAAGTTCCTTGTGGCCTCTCCTATTTCATCATAGCTGTTATCAATTATATTTAAAGAAAGGTTGCCTTCCTTAACCTGATTCATTGCATTAACAAGGTTTCCCAAAGGCTTTGATATACTTCGTGTAAAAACATAGGACATGGCAACTGCAAAAATAAAGCATCCTAAGCCAATTAAAATTATGCTGTAAAGGCTATCCATTGCATCTGACTGTAGATATGTATATGGTATTGTACAAATTACATACCAGTTAGCGGTTTCAATATATGAATAGGCTATGAGATATTTTTTGCCATTTATAAAATAATTGAAGGCTTGACCTCCTCTGACCCTTAAATTTTTAATTGTGTCAATTAATTTTGGCTCCATATAGTGTTTTGTAATAGTTATATCAGGATTTATACTGGAAACAACTACTCCTGTACCATCCATAATAAATATATCTGAGCCTATCCCTGTGTCTGCATTCTTATATATATTTGAAAAATATCTTTCGTTTATTCGGATGATAATGGAGCCGATTATTTCACCGCTTTCCAGTGATCGTATTCCCCTTCCCAGAAGCACACCGTTTTCTGTATTCATACTATCTTTTATCAAAGCATGAGGTATTTTCTTATATTGTATACTGCGATTTACAGCAGTCCATAATGTTTTGCCTTCATTTGCCTTTATTTTGCTAAAGTACGTATCAAGGAAGTCATCATGTATATTAAACTTAAAGCTAACGTCTCCATAAGCTATTATTTTATCTCTTTCATTTGTATAAATAAGAACGTCTGAAATATCATGTAAAAAAGAAAACTTCTTTACTAATGTTTCTTTTATACGGTTTTGCGTGTTTTCAAGATCCCACTCACTTAAGCTTTTATAGTCAATAAGCGTGTTTTGTACCAGGTCAGAAAACTGTATCTCTATACTATCATTTTCAAGCCTCACAAGCTCAGTTTCTAAGCTGCTTCCGATTTGATCTACCAGTTGTACGGAATAAGTACTTATTTTTTTTCTTATGGCATTGGTTGATTGCTTGAATGAAAAATATCCAGTTACAAGCAATGTAATAAACACCAGTGTAATAAATAGAATAATGAGTCTCATTTGAATTTTAATATTTCGGACTATTGGTTTCAATTCCAAACACATCCCTTAAAGAATAAGAAAATAAAAATACATATACTTTAATTATATATGTATTTTTATTGTATTTATATATATTTTGTATATAATGTAATAAATTAACATAAATGCAATGCAATATTATCCCTTAACACCACCTACAGTCATTCCTGATATAAATGCCTTCTGATTTAGAAGGAATATTGCAACTATAGGTATAACAGATATAACCGCTCCTGCTATCAGCATATCATAGTTGTTCCCATATGGAGTTATAAGGGATGCAAGACCTATTGGAAGAGTAAGCATGGCATTATCCCGTAGAACCATAAGGGGCCATATAAAGCCGTTCCAGCTGTTCATAGCAAGAAGTATTGTCATAGCTCCAAAGGCAGGCAGCATAAGAGGCATCATTATTTTAAAAAATATACCATATTCGCTGCAACCGTCTATTCTTGCTGCATCCATGAAATCCTTTGGTATTCCAAGGGCATACTGCCTGAAGAAGAAAATCGAAAATGGTGATACTACAAAAGGAAGTATTACACCCATATATTTATTTATAAGGACAAGTTTTACCGAAAGCTTAAACAAAGGAAGGATTAATATCTCTAAAGGAAGCATCATTACAATAAGTACAATAATGAAAATAAGATTTTTCCCTTTAAACTCATACACAGCCATACCATAGCCTACAAGTGATGTTAAAAATAATGCCATTACCGTATATAAAAGCGTAATGATTACGCTGTTTCTATACCAATAAAGGTATATCCCGTCCTTGCCGGTAAAAAGCATCTTATAGTTGTCAAAGCTCATGAGGTCAAACTGGAAGTTTAGATTAATTCCATTTCTAATTAACTCAACTCCTGGCTTTAGAGACAACTCAACAAAGAAAAAGAAAGGAAGAAGAGCAAATATAGTAAATATTATAAGGATAATTAAGGAGATGTATCTTGAAGGCTGTATTCTTTTACGTTTTTTCATGCTAATCACTCTCCCTTTTGAAAAATCCCATTAATGAAAGCTGAATAATGTTTACAACCATTACAATAAGAAGAAGTACAATTCCTATTGCTGAACCGAAGCCAAAATTATTTTCATTGATGCCCTGCTGATAAATATAATTTACAAGCGTTAATCCTATGTCTCCTGGGGATCTTGGACCATTAAACAGCGTCCATGATTCTGCAAACATTGAAAAGCCTCCATATATGCTTATGGTTAACACGTATATTATTACTGGTTTAAGGTTCGGTACGGTTATATTAATAAACCTTTGCCATGCATTGGCACCATCTATTTCAGCAGACTCATATTGATCCTCTGGTATTCCTTGAAGACCTGAAAGAAAATACACCACATTTACACCAAACCATCTCCATGTACAGTAAAGTACCATGACAAACATGGCTTTGCTTCTGTCCTGAAGCCATACGGAGGGGGCAACTCCAAACAAGCCTAAAATATAATTTGCCAGGGTTGTTTCCTGTTCTCCAAAGGCATATCTGAAGAAGATACCTGCAATAACAACAGATGTAAGGGATGGTATGAAAAATGCAGACCGAAAAAAATTCTTACCTATGGTTGTACGGTTATTTAATATAACAGCAAGTAAAAGCGGTAATGGGATTAGTACAAGGATTGTCCAGAAGGTATAAGTTCCGCTTACCCTTAAGGCATTGAAAAAGTGCTCATTCCATAAATTTTTATAGTTTTTAAGTCCGATAAATGATACATCTCCTGGTCCTAGTATTTCTTGAAAGCTCATAATGATGGTGGATATTACAGGATACAGAAAAAACAATAAAAAGGATATTATGAATGGAGCAATAAATATATATGGTGCAGCCTTTTTTGAATAGAACCCTTTACGTAAATATCCCAAGAGCCCTACTTTCTTACTATTATAGTTATATGAGTACATATTTTTCCCCCCTGACTTAGCTGAGGACTGCTGCGTTTGCAGCAGTCCTCATATTTTACTGTTTTATTTGTTCTTAAGCTCTTCGTTTGCGGCCTTTAATGCCTCCTCAGGAGTCTGGCTCTGTTCCTTCAATACCTTGAATAGTACATTCTTTGATACGAGTGTAATTGCTGATGGATATTTATCTCCAAGATTGATGGAGCCTATATCACTTACTATTGAGCTAAGAGTGTTGAATATCTGAGTACCGAAATAATCAGTATATTGATTTTGGGCTGTCATTGCTGGGTCTGTCCAAGCATCTTTCCTTATAGGATCGAAGCCAAGTATTGTCCATGTTTTAATACTGCCTTCCTTTGTAAGCTTTGCAAATGCGAGGAATTCCTTTGCTAAATCCAGGTTCTTACACTGCTTTGTAACAGCAGTACCGGTTCCTCCCATACCTACAGATTTTTTACCAGATGTGAATTCAGGCATAGGACGGATAATAATTTTCCCCTTAAGGTCTGGCATGTAACTAGTGAACCTTCCCATATACCACATAGGCATCCATACTGAAGCAGCATTTCCTTTATTCATCCATGCCCAGTATTCCTCGGCATGATGGCTTCCACCAGGTGTTAAAACAGCTATCTTGTCCTTATATAACATGTCCTTTTCCATCTGGAGAGTTTTTATATTAATATCATTATCAAGCTGAGGATTGCCGTCCTTATCAAGGTAATCAGAACCTTGCATTGCTATCAGCGGATAATAGGACCAATGGTCTGTTGTTTCAATAGAAGTCATAGGCTTACCGGTTTTTTCTACTACCTTTTTCCCGGCAGCTATATAGTCATCCCATGTCTTTATATCATCAGCATTGACTCCGGCAGCATCTAATATTTCCTTGTTATAGTACATTACCTGGGCTCCTACATGGTAATCTATCCCATAATATTTACCGTTCTTTGCATAGTTATCAAGTCTTCCCATTATGAGCTTGTCCTTTACAGGTTCAACTATATCATTTAACTCAGCTAGCCCTATGTTGCTACCCTTTAGGAAATTAGCAAACTTCCCTATTTCAATGTCCACAATGTCTGGGGCTCCAGTACCTGCCTGCAGTGCTATTAAAAGCTTATCATGGAGTTCATCAACCGGATATACATCTACCTTAAGCTCTATAGGCCTTTTGGGATTAGCTTTATTCCATGAGGCCACTGCGTCATCCATAAAACCCTTATGGAGCTCTTGAAATGTCCAGAAGTTCAGTGTGGTAGTTTTTACCTCGTCTGAATCCCCTGCGGGCTTTTTCTCTCCACATGCAGTTAATAATGATGTACAAAGTAATGTTAGCACTAGCATTAGAGATATGAGCTTTTTCATTTTCCTACCTCCCTTTTAATATAACGCTGATGTTCTCGACGTCTAAGAATATCAGTGTTAATCTGTTCCTTTATTAAATTATAGAATATAAGCCTATACTGATGAACTCAATTATTTTTACTTTTTATTACAATATTTATATAAAAATACATATAAATATAAAAAAGAGATGGCTGCAATAGTTCAGCAGTCATCTCTTTGTAACCTTTATTCTTACCTTCTAGTTAAATTATTTGCCATCTTCCACATATCGTTTGCAGTTTCAAGAGTTTTTGAGTTCATCTGATATATCCTCTGAGTAAGCATCATGTCTGTAAGTTCGTCGGAAAGTTCCGCATTAGAACTCTCAAGATATCCCTGCTTTAGTGAGAAATCACTTATATTAAGCTTATTATCCGTACCAATAGCCGAAAAAAGGTTGTTACCCTGGGCAATTAATGAATCCCTTGAGGTAAAGTCATACACGGACAATGTTCCTAAATACTCTCCTTTAGATGTAACATTACCATCCGCTGATATTGATATGGTACCATCAAAGTCCTCTGGAAACCGTATTTCATCAGTCAATAAAAGTCCAGTGTTATGTACAAATCTGGTAACTGTATTTCCCTGCTGGTCATTATAGCTTTCCAATTTGAAGTTGCCATCTCTGGTATAATAGATATTTCCATTGTCATCCTTAAGCTTAAAGTATCCATTGCCTACAATAGCAATATCGGTCTGCTTAAGGGTTTCAGTAGGTGTCCCTTCAGTGAAGGTTCTCACTATTGTATTTGCTTTTGAACCACTTCCCCTGCTTAGTGCATCGGGATTAGTATCTGTTACTGGAAGTCCTCTTTTATTAATTTTTTCATTATAAACATCCTCAAAAACTACATCTATTTTTTTATAGCCGGTTGTGCTTATGTTAGAAATGTTGTTGCTTATTGCATTAAGCTTATTCTGGTTTGATGCAAGCCCTGCCCTGCCATTATATAGGGTTTTTATCATAATGAATTCCCTCCTTTAAACCTTACCAACCTGATTTACAGCTTTATCTAAGGTATCGTCTATGTAATCAATAACCTTCTGGTTTGATTCGTAGCTCCTCATTATTGAAATCATATCTGTTATGGATTTTATAATATCAACATTAGAGGCCTCAATGGAATACTGCTTTACCCCTGTATTTTGTGTAAGTGTGGGGTTTTCATTTCCATTGCTTACATACATGTTATCTGCATTTCTTTCAAGGCTATTTGTGTTTTGGAATTGGCTTATTGCAAAGCTATATTTTCTGTTACCTGATGTAAAGCTGCCATCTGATTCAAGCGTAATTGATTGGTCAGATAATATAATAGGTGTTTTATTACCATTCTCGTCTACTCCAAGCACTGAATATCCATTAGGGGTAACCAATCTTCCATCTGCGGCTACAAGGAATCTTCCCGAACGGGTATACCTTTCAGTTCCATCTGGTGCAACGGTTGTGAAAAAGCCATCTCCACTTAGAGAAAAGTCTAGATTTCTATCTGAATCCTGCAATGTTCCTTGGGTAAAATCAGTATTTGTCTGGTCTATGGCAACTCCCATTTCTATACTTCCAATTACATTTTTGAAAGCAGTAGAGCCTACTTTATTATCCATATTAAAAATAACAGCCTCATCAAAGGATTTGAAGGTCATATTTTGAAGCTTGTATCCTGGGGTATTTGTATTAGCCAGATTGTTAGTGAGGTTATCCATCTGTGCCTGACGTGCAATCATTCCTGATGCAGCCGTGTAAAGTCCTCTGATCATTTGACACACTCCTTTTTATTTATTGTCAAAGTATACTTTAACTTCTTCAGGGTAAATCATTCCCATTCCCCTTGCTTTTGTTTCAATATAGTAGCTAGACATCTTAGGCCTTGCATAAAAATAAAGAATGATAGTACAAAGGAGTATTCCAACCCCGAGCCCTATAATAAAGCTACGATTATTACAATATAGTGTTATTTTCTTTGAGTTTTTCTTAATCCAAGCCTTAATTGAAGCTCACCCCTTCCTATGCGCAAAGCAGACGAAATTTCATCCATGCTGGAACCATTATCATACATATTATATATAATAGAGTTAATATCATTAATGCTGCCTTTTTCTTCCTCCTGAAATGTTGGAGGGATACCTTCTGATAATAAATTATCATCAGAAGCTGCTTTATTTGTGTCATTTAATTCATCAGTACCATAAGTATATATATTTGTATTTAATTTATTTTCAAGCTCTGAAAGCTTGTCGGTGAGGGTGTTTATGCGTTTATTATTCATATCTACCTGCTTTTCTAAAAGCTCCATGCTGAACATATTACCCTCTGGTTGGTCCATGGTTTCAGTTCCTGATTTGTGAGCTGAATGATAGGTATTATCCTGCTCTCTATACGGCATCAATAATCCTGTAATTATAAGCACTATTCCTACTGCAGCCATTACAAGATACATATAACCACTTCCTTTAAATGTACTTAAGCTTTTTCAGGTTTTCCCTTAATCGGATAATAGCTCTACTATGAAGCTGTGAAACCCTTGATTCAGATACACTAAGTATGGCTCCAATCTCTTTCAATGTTAGCTTCTCATAATAATACAGGTTAAGCAAGAGCTTATCCTTATCAGACATCATATTTATGCCTTCCTGAAGGAAATGTAGTTTTTCTTTTTCTTCAAGCAGGGTATCAGGCTGAGGGCTGTTTTCGTCAACTATTACATTCTTGAAATACATATCCTCTTCATCCGATTTGAAAAGCACCTCATCTAATGATATAAGAGCTATATAATTAACATAAAGCTGTATGGAACGCAGCTCATCAACGGAGATGTTCATTTCCTCCGCTAACTCCTTATCTGTAGGTTCCCTGTTGAGTGATGCTTCTAATGTATCTCTGGATTGGTTTAGGCTGGAGAGTTTTGAAAAAGCACTTTTGGGGATCCAGCTAATTTTTCTAAGCTCATCTATTATTGAACCCTTTATCCTTAATGTAGCATAGGTCTCAAATTTAATTCCCTTGGAAGGTTCAAATTTTTCAATAGCATCAATAAGTCCTATTATTCCATAGCTAACAAGATCTTCAAATTCTATACCAGGTGGCTTGCCTGATATAAGTCTGGATGCTATGTACTTTACATATGGAAGGTATTTAAGAATCATTTCTTCTCTTTCATCAGACCTCTGATAGCATTTCATATAACCCCCCCTTGATCTCAACTGAACATTTTTCTGTTAGCAATAAGCTTTTCGAATATAAATTTTATTATTTTATCTCTGGTGCTTTCACTTATATCTATAAATTTAAGCCCCGCAACGTCAAGGGCGGTTTCGTTATCCTTCCATAAGCGTGCAATAGAACATATTGTGTGTATATGATTATTCCTTACTGTAAGGGAGATAAGAAGCTTATCATTTATACTGCAGGATTTTTTCAATATAATGCAGAGGCCCCCTCCACTTATATCCTTGGTAACAGAGTGTACCATGTCCCCTTCCAAGACATGTGAAATTTGAGATATATTTAAGGCTTCTAACTGCTTTGGAATAATACAATACTCAATTGGAAGGGCTATGGGGTATCTGTAGTAGTTTCTTCGTTGTACTTTTTCTATGAAGCATATATCACATATTTTAAAAAGCTGCAGTGACCCTTCATTTTTTACCTCAGATACAATTCCGGAATACTTCAAAATACAGGTTTTATTTATCCTCTGAAAGAATACTTTCATATTTGGGTGTAATGGATAATATTTGTTTCCTGAGTAGGGTATGTTTATATTAATGGATAAATCATCCTTATCTTGAATTATGCTTGTATAGCATATATTATTTTCTACTATTTCAATGCGACTATTTATTAGAAAGTCCTTTAAATCCATCAATACTTCACCATCGCTTTTAATAGTCTGTTCATAAAATCCCCAATGGAAGAATTTTTACTTTTTACTTTCTCTCCTACCAGTTCACTGCATATTCTTTTTATACAAAGACTTGCCTCACAGTTCGGATACCCCATAATAAATGGAACCTGATTTCTTACTGAATGCATTACTCTTGAATCATCGCATATATATCCTAGATAATCCGCTTTTGCACCTAAAAAGAATTCTACTGGGTATGATAATTTATTGAATGCCTCTCTGGCATCTTTAATATTTACTGCTTTATTTATAATCAGGCTAAGCCTGGTTGATATTCCACTTTTTACAATTATTTTCATAAGTCCATATGCATCAGTTATAGCAGTAGGCTCTGGATTAGTAACTATTATTGCCCTGTCAGATGCCTTAATGAAATCCAAGACAAGCTGAGAAGCTCCTGCACCCGTATCAATAATAAGAATATCTATATCCTTGAGATTAGAAAACTCATTAACAATCTTTGAAGCTATGTTTGGTGTAAGATTTACAAGCTCGCTTATGCCAGAGCCTCCTGGTATAATCTTTAAGCCATCCTGGTAAGTATATATTACATCCTCAATATGCTTATTTTCATAAAGTACATCATATATAGTATTTTTACAATTTAGCCCAAGAAGCACATTTACATTGGCCATTCCAAGGTCTCCATCCAATATAGCAACCTTGAATCCCTTTTTCATAAGACCTAGGCCAATATTTACAGCCACATTGGTTTTACCTACCCCACCTTTGCCACTGGATATGGTTATAACAAAGAATGGCTGGGGGTTATTGTATGTCTTTGATGTAATAATCTGCCTTAATTTTTCTGCCTGGTCCATATCAGCTCTCAGCTCCCATTATTGAATGAAGAATCTTATTTACCTCAGCTTCCTCAATATCCTCAGGAACATTTTGTCCTGTTGTTATATATGCTATAGGAGTTTTTCCATAGTATATTGCGGTAGCAAGTGAACCATATAAAGTGGTCTCATCATTTTTAGTAAGAATCATACTATTAAAATCAAGCACGCTGAAGTTTTCGATAATCTGTTTTATATCACTATGCTTTGTGGTCATACTAAGTACTAGATGGGTTACGTCCACTTCAAACTCCTGAAGGTATCTTTTTAGTTCTGAAAGCTGCATTATACTTTTACTGTTTCTTCCTGTAGTGTCAATAAATATAATGTCACAATCGGCCATTTTACTTTTTACCTCAGGTATATCCTTTGGAGAAAGCACTACCTCGAAAGGAACATCCAATATTTCAGCATAAGCTTTAAGCTGGTCTACTGCACCTATTCTATATGTATCTAAAGTGATGAGGCCTACTTTTTTATTGTTGTATAGCTTGTTTATGCTTGCAAGCTTTGCAATAGTTGTTGTTTTACCAACTCCTGTGGGTCCGACCAGCGCCTGTATACGGCCTTCATCTCCTTTAGAAACGTGTATCATGTTTGCAAAATAAGAACATATTTCTTTTTCAAGGTACTTTGCAGTTAATTTTTTATCTCCACTTTCTTTTGAAATTTCCTGGCATATCCTTTCAAGTATTTCAGGTGGAATGTCCCTGTCAAGCATGGACTGTTTTATATTGTTTTTCGTAAGGCGTTTGTTTGAGGTAGTTTCGGCTTTGGTTTCTCTGGTGTTAATAAATTCTTTGAGCATGGATTTTAACTCTGACAGCTCATTTTGCATAGAGGTAATCTCCACATCAGATTGATTTTCTGACTTTTTCTTCCTATGATCATCAGAAGCCGCTGTTACCTCCAGCTTTCTTGGCTTAAAAAGACCTTTTATTCCCTTTGCAGGAAGCTTTCTTTGGCTTACAATAACTGCATCACTTCCAAGCTCATAGCGTATTTTTACCATTGCCTCATTCATGTTATCCACTATATAACGCTTTATAATCATTCTATCTGTACCACCCCAACAGTTTCTATTTGTATATCAGTTGGTATTTCGTTCATAGATAATACCGTAATATCCGGAAATACAATTTCAATCATCCTGCGGAAAGCCGGCCTTATTCTTGGAGAACATAGTATTACAGGTTGTCCATTATTAAATGTGCTGGCCTCTATATTGTTCTTAATTGCTTCAAAAATCTTTTTTGTAGTATCAGGGTCAAGTGCTGGATATGAACCCTGGAAGGATTTCTGTATGTTTTCAGATAATAGCTTTTCAAGCTGAGGATGTATTGCTATAATACTTATCACCCTGTTTTCATCTACAAGACCTTTACATATAGTTCTTGCCAGTGAAAATCTCACAAACTCTGTAAGGAGTTCAATATCCTTTGTGGTTGAAGCATTATCCGCTAAGCTTTCCAATATAGTTACCATATCTTTAACAGGTACTCTCTCCTTGAGAAGGTTCTGCAGTACCTTTTGCAGCTCTCCAATACTCATAAGGTTTGGAATCAGTTCTTCTACAACAGCACCATAGCTATCCTTAAGATTATCTATCAGCATTTTAACTTCCTGCCTTCCAAGAAGCTCATGGGCATATTTCTTTATGGTTTCAGCAAGATGGGTAATCATTACTGTTGTAGGATCTACTACTGTTATTCCAAGAAGCTCAGCCTCTTCCTTTCTTGAATCTGGTATCCATAAGGCTGGAAGCCCGAAGGTAGGCTCAATTGCCTTAATACCATCTAATGGAAGTCCTTCTCCGCAGGAGTCAATGGCCAGATAATGGTTGCAAAGTATCTCTCCACTGGCTACTACTGTACCTTTTAGCTTTATACTGTATTCGTTTGTAGCAAGCTGGAGGTTATCCCTTATCCTAATTGGTTGAACAATTATACCCATGTCTACTGCACACTGTCTTCTTACAGCTGCTATCCTGTCTAGCAGGTCTCCTCCTGAGGAGACATCGGCAAGGGGAATGAGTCCATAACCTATTTCTATTTCCAATGCTTCTATATTCAGAAGGTTAAGTACATTTTCTGGTTCCTTCCTTAAATCGCCGGCTTCATTTGGAACAGCTTCCTCACTAATCTCCTGGGCTTTATTCTTCTTCGAACTGAAATAAGCTCCTAAGCCACACATTCCTGCCAGTAAAAAAAATACCAAATGAGGAAGCTGTGGAATTACCCCTAAAACAGCAAGTACAATTGCTGCACTGGCCAGAACCTTAGGATATGCTGTAAGCTGTCCTGCTAAGGATTGGCCTAGAGTTAAATCATCGTCTGAGCGGGTAACTATTATGCCGGAGGCTGTTGATATAAGGAGGGCTGGTATCTGTGTTACTAGTCCTTGACCGATGGTAAGCAGTGCATAGGTTGACAGTGAGTCCATTATACCCTTTCCCAAGAAAAGGAGCCCCATTAATATTCCTCCCAGGAGGTTTACAATCACAATAATTATTCCTGCTATGGCATCACCTTTTACAAATTTGCTGGCACCATCCATTGAACCATAGAAGTCAGCCTCTTGCTGCAGCTTTCGCCTTCTTATCTTTGCCTCTGCCTCTGAAATTATTCCTGCATTCATATCAGCATCTATACTCATCTGTTTTCCAGGCATTGCATCGAGTGTAAACCTTGCAGTTACCTCAGATACCCTTCCAGCTCCGCTGGTTATTACTACAAACTGTATAACAATAATTATTACAAATGTAATAAAGCCTACTACATAATTACCATCTACAACGAAGTTACCGAAGGCCTTGATTATTGTAGTGCCAGTTCCCTTTGAGAGAATCAATATTGTTGCTGATACATTAATCCCAAGCCTGAACAGTGTAGTTATCAGCAAAAGTGTTGGAAAAACGGAAAAGTCCAGCACTTCTTTTGTAAACATTGTAAGCAGAACTATTATAAGTGAAAAGGCCAGATTGAATGCAATAAGCACATCCAGTATAATAGGAGGCAATGGAATTATAATAATAAGTATGATAAATATTATTGCAAGGGCTACGAGCATGTCTGTATTCTTTTTCGCACCCACTGCAGGATTAGTTGATGTCATTCAATCACCCTCATATTTTATTTAAAGTATAAACATATGCGATTATCTCAGCTACAGCCTGATAAAGCTCTATAGGTATAGCCTCGTCAATTTCAACCTTAGCAAAAAGCATTCTTGCAACTGTCTTATTTTCTACAATTGGTACATTATTTTCCTTAGCAATATCCTTTATTCTCTGCGCAGTTATGTCTGCACCCTTTGCTACCACAATTGGAGCGCTGGAAATTGCTTTATCATATCTTACTGCTACGGCCAGATGAGTCGGATTAGTTATTACTACTGTTGCTGTAGGTACCTGGCGCAGCATACGCTTTGATGCCAGCTGTCTTTGCTTCTGTCTTAGCTTTGACTTTATTTCAGGATTTCCCTCTGCTTGCTTGAACTCCTCTTTGACCTCCTGTTTGGTCATTCTCATATCTTTTTTATATTGTCTCTTCTGGAATATGTAATCCGCTGCTCCAATTAAGAATACAAGTCCACACATTTTTATGAGAAAGGAATCTATCAGTGATTTTGCAAATGGATACACTCCTGCAGAGTTTAAGTCAGATGTTGTAAGTATCTGCATAAGCCTGCTTTCTACATATGTATATCCTCCATAGCCTATAACAACCAGCTTTAATATGGTTTTCCCAAATTCTACAAAGGTTCTTTTAGAGAAGAAACGTTTAAAACCCTCTATTGGGTTCAGCTTTTCCAGCTTAAGCTTCAGACCCTCTCCTGAAAATAAAAATCCAATTTGAACAACGTTTCCTATAATACCTGTAAGCATAGAGGTAAGTGCAATAGGAGCGGCTCCCAGCACAGCATTCTTTAGCGCAAATTTAAATATCACTAAAACGCTTTCAGTATTAAATGTTTTGAAGCTTGTAATATAGCTGAATCCTTCAATAACAAAAAGCCGTCCATTAGTGTAGTAATAATCCCCGAAAAACGTAAGTAGCAGTGTCAGTGCAATAAGTATTAATGCAGAGTTTAAATCCGTACTCTTTGCTACCTGTCCTTTTTTTCTGGCATCCTGCAGCTTTTTAGGAGTTGGATCCTCTGTCTTGTCATCCAGTCCACCAAGCATGAAAAGCACAGGCAGTGTTTTAAAGTATTGTATAAGCCCTCCCGAAATACCTTCAAAGCATTTAACATACATATGTACGATTCCGGGTAGTATTGCTGCAAATGCAGCCATGCCAACAAGTATTTTTAATGGCATACTGAGCATGAATATGTGGAACTGAGGCACTGCTCTGGACAATATGCCCATGGCAAAGTCACATATAAATAATACTAATATTATAGGTACAGCCAGCTGTACTGCTATGTGAAAGTTCTTTGCAAATATATCCACTACTGCATAAAAAGAATCATTGCTAATTGAATATACTCCTGGTGGTACTATAGTAAAGCTTTTCATCACAGCTGAAATAATCACCTGTTGGAAATTACAGCTAAAGAATATTACAACTGCCAGCCAGTTACAAAACTTTTCCGTTGGGGTTGCTGGGCTTCCAGAAGCAGGATCATAGTATTGTGACATTGAAAAGCCCATTGAAATGTCCATAAGATGGCCTGAAAGCCTTACAGATACAAATATAATATTAGCAATAACTCCTATGGACAGTCCAACAAGTATCTCCTTTAAGCATGTTAATACAAGCTCTATAGAGCTTTCAGGAATAATAACTGCTGATATATCAGTAAAGGTGAAGATGATGTAAGATATAACAACAGCTATTCCTACCTTTGCAAGGGAGGGTATCATCTTCATTGAGAAAACGGGCGCTGACATAAGCATAGCCATTATTCTTATTGTAATCAGTATAAATGTAATAATGCCTGCTTCCATGCTTCACCTACTTGACAATAGTAGCTATTGATTTAAGCATGCTTTCAGTGAACTTTACCAGACTGTTTGTCATCCAGGAGCCAAGAAGCAGAAAAACTAGTACAATGGCAACTACCTTCGGTACAAATGTAAGGGTCTGTTCCTGAATCTGGGTAAGAGCTTGGAATATACTTATTATTAAACCTACTGCCATGGATACCAGAAGAACTGGTGCGGCCACCATCAGGGCTGTCTTAATAGCCTGTGTTCCAATTGCAGCTATATATGTTTCAGACAAGCTAATCCCCTCCTAAACAAAGCTGTCAAGCAATGATTTAACTACCAGGTGCCATCCATCAGCCATTACAAATAGTAGAATTTTAAAGGGCAATGATATGGTAACTGGTGAAAGCATGAACATTCCCATGGACATGAGTATGCTTGCTACAACTATATCTATAACGATAAAAGGTACAAATATAAGGAAACCCATTTGAAAGGCTGTTTTCAGCTCGCTTATAGCAAAAGCTGGAATCAGTGCCGTAAATGAAACCTGACTTGCATCCTGTGGCTTGTCTTCACCTGCAGCATCAATAAACAAAGCCAGATCCTTTTCATAGGTCTGTTTAAGCATGAATTCCTTTAAGGGCTGACCTCCTTTTTCAATTGCCTCTTCTTGCGTTATTTCACCTTTAATGTAGGGCTGTATAGCATTGGCATTAATTTTTGAGTATATAGGTGACATAATAAAAATAGTCATGAATATTGCAAGTCCTACCAGCACCTGGTTTGGAGGAGACTGAGAGGTTGAAAGTGCGTTCCTTACAAATCCAAGCACAATTATAATGCGTGTAAAGCTTGTCATAAGAAGTATTACGGCAGGTAGAAAAGAAAGGAAGGTAAGAAGTATAAGCAACTTAATATTATCAACATACTGCGCACTAGTTGTGTCCGTCCCTGTGGTAATGGTTATTCCCGAGGGTCCTATAGTTGCTCCCGGCTCCGCATAAGCGGCTACACTGATTGCTAATGTAAGTATGAATACCATGGAAATTATTTTAATTATTTTTTTCATTTTCAAACCTGCCTTTAATCTTGTTCAATGCTTCTGCCAGTATGCTATTATATTTGCTCTGGTCATTCCAGCCTATAGGCTTCCTGGCCCTTAGCAACACTTCCTCATCAAGCTCCTTAAGAAGCTCAATATGCTTATCAGTACAGGATAGCACATATGGCTTTCCATCTATTGTAACTATAGCAATAAAAGCATTTTGGCTTAATGATACTTTTTCTACAATTTTTATTAGCGCACCACTGTTCATTTTTACTATGTATTTACCGCCAAGCTTCAGGCTGATATATATACATATAATAACAATTGGTAAAAATACAAATAGTATTTTGATCCCATCCACCTACATCGCACCTACATTCTATTGAATGATTATCTGTTCAAAATAAATGTCCTTAACCAGCTCGTTTCCGATAGCTTCATTTATTTTACCTATAAGCTGGTCACCTGAAGCATCAATGGTGTTGCTTTTAAAATCATTAGAGGACTTGCTCAGCATAAATTTATTTACACAATCCTTTACCTGAGGGAGCTTTTTCTCCAAGGTTTTGGCACCATTTTTATCGTTATAGCTGAGGGTGATGGTTGTTTTAATGTATGTTGGAGAAGGGTCTGCAAGATTTACAACAAACTCACCTAGGTTTGTGGAGTATTCTTTTGTTGGCTTTGCAGCACCAGAGGAAAGGGTGCCTGAAAAGAGAAGAAATCCCAAGGTGCAGCATGCAGCTAGCAATATTATTACTACTATAATTAAAAGCTTATTTGGTTTCTTTTTGGTCAAATTTTGTTCACTCATTATTTATTTTCCCCGTCTTTCCATTAATCGTAAGAGGATAATATAAGTATGTTTACACGCCTGTTTTTCTGCATACCTTCCTCAGTATTATTAGTGTCTATAGGACTAAATTCACCACAGCCAACAGATTGAAACCTTCTTCCATCCATGCCCTTCGCTTCAGTAAAGTATCTGACTACCTTTACTGCTCTGTCAGCTGAAAGCTCCCAGTTGGATTTATAATATCCACTGGATATAGGTCTGTTGTCTGTGTGTCCTTCTACTAAGACATTGTTTTCAAAAGAGCTAAGAAGCTCATATATGGTGTTGAGAATTCCTAAGCTCTGACTTTTTATTTCTGCTTTACCCGAGTCAAAAAGGATACTTTCCTGAAGCTCAATGAGCACTCCTCTTGTCTCCTCCCTTATTGTTACCTCTGCATTCAGGTTATGGGAATTAACAAAGGCCAGTACCTGTTGGTACATTTTTTCGGTTTTAGTTTGGTCCTTTGATGTATCTTTATCGATGTTGGAGTTGCCATCAGTTTTTTCCTCTCCAGGACCATCCTCACTAGGAACCTTGCCTATATTCCCGCCATTGGTTACTACCCCCGAAGTACCTCCAAAGGCAATACTTAAGGATTCCGCAAGCTGTTTAAACTTTCGTGTATCCACCAAAGAGTAGGAATAAAGCAGTACAAAGAATGTTAGAACCAGTGTCACCATATCAGAATAGGTAACAAGCCATTCCTGGCTTATACTCTTTTTTTCTGGTTTTTTTCTACTCATTTACAGCCACCGGGTTTGCTCCTGGGGCTCTCTTTTCCATCTTTACTCTCTCTTCAGGAGTTAAGTATGCTTTGAGCTTTTCCTCGATTATCCTTGGGTTTACTCCTGATTGGAGAGAAAGAATGCCCTCCAGCATCATTTCCCTTCTTCCTACCTCTTCCTCATTTTTGAATTCAAGCTTTCCTGCAAGTGGACCAAATACAAAGTTGGCTAATACTGAACCATAAAATGAGGTGATTATTGCCTTTGACATTCCTGGCCCCAGAGATGATGGATCACTTAGGTTGGAAAGCATCTGAACAAGTCCTATAAGTGTTCCAATCATTCCATAGGCAGGTCCATAGCCTGCCCAGGCTTTCATCAGGTTTATATAGTAAGAGTGCCTCTTTTCCATCTCGCTTATATCAAGCTCTAATATATCACGTATGGTATCAGGTTCCATGCCATCGATTATCATCTGAACTCCAGATTTCATGAAATTGTCCTTTAAATTCTCAGTGCTATTCTCCAGTGAAAGAAGTCCTTCTTTTCTGGCTTGCTTTGAAAGCTCTACAAAGGAATCTATGATTTCCATAGGAGGTATCTGTTTTTCAAGAAAAACATTTTTCATTGCTCTTGGAAGTCCCTTTATTGTTGACATAGGGTAGCAAATAAGCACAGAAAAGAAGGAACCTCCAATTGTAATAAACACTGAAGGAAGATTAAAGAATAATTTTACTCCTCCGATATCCATCTTTCCATCATTTAAAATCATTCCAAAGATGATACAGACAGCTCCTAAAATCAATCCTAAGCTAGTAGAGGCATCATTCTTCTTCATTTGTCACCACCTCCGGCATTCTGCAGCTATATCCTCTCCTGAATTCAATAATCCTGTTTATAATCTCCTCAGGTGAGGTTTTTACTACATATTTCTTACCATTAGTCAGGGTTATTACTGTGTCAGGAGTGGATTCGATTTTTTCAAAATAGTCACAATTGATAAAAAAATCAACATTGTTTAGTGTTGTAACTCGAATCATAAGCTATACCTCTATCTTATTGTGCTTAAAAGGCTGTCTAGTAGCTCATCTGATGCAGTTATCACCTTTGAGTTGGCCTGGTATGCCTTACTGGTTATAATTATATTGGTAAACTCTGTTGCAAGGTCAACCTTAGAGGCCTCCAGATAACCCTGCCTTATGCTTGTTCCTAGTTTGTCCGTAGTTGTAATCTGAGCCTGTCCAGAGTTAGAAGACTCTGTATATGCATTGTTACCTATTTTGTTAAGTCCAGCTGGATTCTGAAAGTTAGCAAGTATTACCTGACCCATATTTACTATGCTGCTTCCATATATAGCCTTTATATTTCCTGTAGCTTCTATAGAAAAACTTTTCATCTTTTCAACAGTGCTAGTATCAATATCTTTTCCAATAACACCATCTGCTGGAATCTTTTTAGCCTTTTCTATGTCAGCAGAGCCTCCCACAAAAACCACCTTGTCTCCTAGATTCTCACAGGAATTTATTGCTGCCTGCAGCTGATCACTGGTAACAAGATTGTTGGCATTAGTAAAATTAGCTTTTATGGTCAGTACCCCATCAGTAAATGTAGCTGTTGGCTGTGTTAGAGTGGTATCACTCTCAAGTACTATACTTTTCACAGGGTTTCCTGTAGAGTCTACTGCTACTCCAAAGTTAAAGCCTGCAGCACTTACAGGAGCATGCATCTCTGGGGGAAGTATAAGGTTATCCTGCAGGTATTGGATTTCACCACCAGTATTTCCTAATGGCCTTTGAATCCTCACATGATAGCCATCAGAGGTTACAAGGTTTCCCTTGCTGTCTAATGTAAATGCTCCATCGCGTGTATATTTTACATTGATTGCTTTAGTTGAATCATTGTTATCTGTTTGGGCAACAATAAAGAAACCATTTCCATCTAATGCTAAATCCGAATACACTCCTGTTGGATCCAGTGAGCCCTGAGACATGTCTGTATCTATGCTGCCAACAGTAACACCTAGTCCAACCTGCTTAGCATTTGATCCCCCAAGCCCTTCTGTAGGAGCTGTAGCATCTTGAAGAGTCTGGCTAAGCATATCCTTGAAGGTCACTCTTGAAGTCTTAAAAGCTACTGTACTCACATTAGCAATATTGTTACCGGTTACGTCCATTTTTGTTTGCTGGTTTTTAAGCCCGCTTACAGCGGAGTATAATGATTTTAACATTGCTATTCACCCTCCTCTATTTGTGTTGGTCCTACTCCTATAACATCGTCAATTGAATAATAACCACTGTCTGTTGATAAATAAACATTTCCCTGGTAAATACGTACACTCTTAACAGTTTCACTTATTGCTGTTGCATCATCCAGCCTTATTAATACTTCCTGCCCTATCATTGATGTACCGCTTGATAAATCCTTTGATAGAAGCAGTGTTTTTATGCTGTCGTTAATCTCCTCAGTCTGCTGTAATGAAGTAAACTGTGCCAGCTGTGATATATATTGTGTACTGTCAGTTGGATTTGTTGGATCCTGGTTGCATAATTCAGTTGTAAGAAGCCTGAGAAATACACTTGTATCGGCAAGGCTTTTTACCGAAGCAGCCGTTTTGGTATCATTATTTGAAATACCGTTAATGTTCATTTTTAACCTCCTAAGCTATTATATTGAGGCCATTATCCTGTCCATCACCATCAGTTGTATTCGTCTCTTCAATATATCCATGGATACCTTGTGATCTTTGTCCATGCTTATTTTGAAACTCTCTAGATGAGTGGCGGCCAGCTCCTTCCTCATGTCCTGTAAATACGCTAACCGATATATCAGTTAGGTTAACATTTCTTAAGGCAATTTCATGTTTAAGGATGTCGAGCTTGCTTTGCAGCATCACAGCTGCATCCCTGCTTTCAGCGGTTATATGTCCTGTAATATGGCCCTTCTCCAGAATCACCTTAACAGTAACCTCTCCAAGCTCCTCTGGAGTGAGCTTTACCCGAAGCTCTGTGGAATCAGGAAGCCTAAGCGTTTTAAAGCTTTTGGCTATATTATCTATGTTTACCTGTGAAAGCTCGGAAGGTTTCGGTGATCCTTCCGATACTTCACCAGGGTATGACTCCTGTATGTTTAAATTATCTCTGCCTGACTCCGGTACTTTAAAAATGGAAGCGGTATCAGTATTGGCCGCCGAAAGCTTTTCCTCTGGGATGGTACTTTCCATCTGGTGCTTTTCCATACTTTCATTGGATGAATTACTTGTTTTGCCTCCTATTTTTATATTTGAAGGCAGGGCTTCTATATTATTAACGGCTTCCGTCAGCTGAATATCATTAGCCCTCATGGTATCTGACTTGGTCTCAATGCCGCCTTCCATGCTGGCATGCTCTGCAGCTGAGTGCTTCTCGAGAAAGCTCTTAATGATATCAATCCCTTCAGAATTGATTTCAGGCTGTGCGGATAACTCCATATTTTTCTGTATTAATTCATCTATGTCTTCTATGATATTTTTCTGTATTCCTTCTATGGATGGTATGTTTCCAATGTCCATTAATGATGGGACGTTTCCCAGGACTTCCGTAGGGAAGTCATTTTCCATATTTATAGATATTGGAGAAGAATTTTTTTCAGCGGGCAATTCCATGCCACGAAAAAAGCTTGTTAAACTATCCCTTAATAAAGAAGGTATAGCTGCAGACTGAAGGATACTTTTTAACTGCTGGTTGGATGAGGAACCCTCTTTCTCCTGGTTATCAGATATATAGTTATTTATCTGCTGGAGCAGGGATGAAAAAAGTCCGGCAAAAAGCTCTTCTTCTCTACTTCCACTTGTCTTCTTTATGCTAACATCTTCTATTAAAGGGGACTGGCTAGTATTGATTATGTTTACTGCCATAATCTACCTCCTATCTGCTCTAATAAAGGCATGAAGTGCAAAATCATCATTGAGCTTCTGTTCATTTTTATTGGACTCCTCTTGAAATTCCTTATATGCCTTTTCTCTCAGTTTTTCCATAACCTTTCTGTCTGACATGCATTGTGTAAGCTCTCTTGTTTTTAATTCCAATAACTTTATGCTTTCATTTAATGCAATTTTCTGGCTTGCTATTTTAATATCCAGATGCTCCAGATATCTTGTAAGAGCTTGACATTCATATCCGGTCATTTCAAAGGTCATATAATTCTCTGCCATTGTTCTTTTTTCTGCAAGATATTTTAAAAGGCTCTCCTGCTTAAGCATGTGTTTTTGAGCCTCAACATACTCCTGTTTCTTCTTTTCTTCAATTCCAACCCTGTAATCAAGTACCTTCTGAAGATTGAAGTTGAAATTTTCCAAGCTATCATCTCCCGAACAATTATTTAGCTGCTATTCTATAGACAATATTCTGTTATACATCTCATTATAGGGACAATGTTCCATCATTCCCTGTTTAAGAAAACTGTTAAGGGGCTCAATGAGATTAATGGACCTATCTATTTTAGTGTTTGACCCCTTTTTATAGGCACCTATATTAATCAGGTCCTCTGATTCATTATAGGTTGCCAATATGTCCCTAAGCTCTCCTGCTTTTATTTTTAGCTTATCGTCAGCTATTTCTGACATAAGCCTGGATATGCTGGCAAGTATATCAATTGCTGGGTAGTGGTTTTTTTCAGCCAGCTTTCTGGTGAGAACTATATGTCCATCCAGTATTCCTCTTGCAGCATCTGCTATGGGCTCATTCATATCGTCTCCATCAACAAGAACTGTATAAAATGCTGTAATAGAGCCTTTATCTGAGGTGCCCGACCTTTCCATAAGCTTAGGCAGCATGGCAAAAACTGAAGGAGTATAGCCTTTTGTAGCTGGAGGCTCTCCAATTGTAAGACCTACCTCACGCTGTGCCATTGCAAATCTTGTTACAGAGTCCATCATAAGCAGCACCTTTAAGCCTTTATCTCTGAAGTACTCAGCAATGGAGGTTGCAGTAAAGGCACCCTTGAGTCTTAGCAGTGCTGACTGGTCTGAGGTGGCAACTACAACAACTGACTTTTTCAGTCCATCCTTGCCTAAGTCCTTTTCTATGAATTCCTTAACCTCTCTACCTCTTTCGCCAATAAGTCCTATTACGTTTACATCTGCATCAGAGTATCTTGCAATCATTCCTAGGAGTGTGCTCTTCCCAACACCACTTCCTGCAAAGATGCCTAGCCTCTGACCCTCTCCACAGGTTAGAAATCCATCAATGGCTCTCACTCCAGTAGAGAGTATTTTTGTGATTCTTTTTCTATTTAACGGATTGGGAGGCTTTTTCTGTAGGGGATACTCTTCATTTTCCTTTAGTTGCCTGCCATCTAATGTATTGCCAAGTCCATCCAATACACAGCCTAAGAGCTCATCACCAACCTTAACCGCAAGGCTTTTACCTGTTGCTTCTACCTGGCAGCCTGATGCAACCCCTGATATTTCATCAAGAGGCATAAGCAATAGAGCATTGTCTCTAAATCCCACAACCTCACAGGGAACCATATCATGACGAGTTATAACATTACATACCTCTCCAACAGAGGCTTGAAGCCCTTCCACCTCTATTGTCAGGCCTACAACAGTTTTTACCTTTCCAGTGAGTCGTATTGTACTGGAGGCCTTAAGCTTATTCTTTAATGCTTCAAAATCTACATTAAGCATTGCTAATCACCTGTTAACAGCCTTTTTATAGTCAGCAGCTGGCTATCAATATCTGTATCCGCAAAGCCTGAGGAGGTTTCTGCAGTAACACAGCCCTGCTTTATTGATGCATCAGAAACAATAATTATATCTGACGGATTATTTATAAAAACAGCCAATTCATCCCTTTTGTTTTTTATGAATGGAAGGTCCTGGGGGGATACCTTTAATATAACCTGCTGCTTATCTGCAACCTTTGATATTGCCTGTTGCGCCATTTTACATATAGCATCAGGGTTCAAGGTAAGCTCATTATGTATTATGTGTTTTGCAATCTCAATAGAAAGATCTATAATGCTCTCTTCCTTAGCTTTAATATAGGCTTTTGCTGCTTCCTGGCATTGGGAAAGATACTTGTCAGCATCGTCCTTAAGCCCTTTACATTCCTTCTCACTTTCATCGATTCCATAAGAATAACCCTGCTGGTATCCTTCCTTATAGCCCTTTTGATATCCTTCTTCAATAGAGCTTTCCATAAGCTCTTTGGCCTTAATATCTGCGCTCTTAATAATCTCATCAGCCTCATTTTGAGCCTTTTTCATCAGCTGCTGTTTCATAAGCTGCAGCTCTTCAAAGAGCTGCTTTTTTGAATCATCAGTTATCCCAATTAACCCATCGGCGTCCTGTTCCATGCACCCATTCACTGGACAACTTAATACTGGTGTAATAATGGTTTCATGTCCCGATATGATGCTTCCCTTTATTACGTTACAGGATGAGCGCATTATCTCCACCTCTTCCGATTATTATTTCTCCAGAATCGTCAAGCCTCCTGATAATTGCCACAATACTTTGCTGGGCTTTTTCAACATCAATAAGCCTGACAGGTCCTAAGAACTCTATATCCTCCTTCAGAGTCTGTCCGGCCCTCTTAGAAAGGTTGGTATATATTATATTTGCAACCTCATCTGAAGAAGCCTTAAGTGCAAGCGCCATATCCTTCATATCCACTTCACGCAATATCTTCTGTATAGATATATTGTCAAGAGTAATAATATCTTCAAATACAAATAAGCTCTCCTTAAGCTTGTCTGCTAATTCAGGATCCTGCTGCTCAAACTCTTCAATAATTGATTTTTCTGTACTTCTGTCAGCATTGTTCAAAATGTCTACCAAAGACTTTATACCTCCAATAGTAGATATATCAGAGCGTATGACATTTGAGAGCTTGCTTTGCAGTATGGTTTCTACCTCCTCTATTACAAGAGGAGAAGTATTGCTCATTTGAGCAATTCTTCTTGCAACATCAGACCTCATATTTTCAGAAAGGCCTGATAAAACCTGTGCAGATTTTTCTGGCTGTATGTAACAGAGAATAAGAGCTATTGTCTGAGGGTGCTCATTCCTTATAACATTTAGCAGCTGGGTTGCCTCAGCCTTTCTTGCTATGCCAAAGGGCCTATACTGCTGAGTTATTTCAGAAACCTTTTCAATTATCTCCATGGCTCTTTGTGAGCCCAACGCCTTGCTTAGAAGGGTTTTAGCATAATCAAAGCCTCCTTCAAGGAGGAAATCCTTTGCCTTATTAATATCAACAAACTCTTTAAGCACTTCTTCCTTAAGTTCATTTTTCACCCTTGGCATGTTTGCTATTTCAAAGGTTACCTTCTGTATTTCAGAGTCTGGCAGCTTCTTTAATATTGAGGCAGATGCTTCAGGTCCCAAGGTCATAAAGAAGATAGCAGCCTTCTGTACGCCTGTTAGTTTAGTTTTATCCTTACCCATTTATCTACCTCTCGTCCTCAGCCAGCCAGGATTTGATAACATCAATAGCCTGGTCGGGCTTTCTACTAGCATATGCTTTTATCTCTTTATCCAAAGTCATGTTTACCTCTGAATCCTCCAGTACAGGATTATATACCGTCGGCTGTTGAGGTACAACCTGTGATGTAATAATTTGGTCATCTCCAATAACAGCATCGAAGCTTCCTCCAGGAATACCTGTTGCAACCTTCATTTTCTTCTGCATATTTTTCTTCATCCTTTTACTTGCTAAAATTGATAAGACTATTATAAGGATTATCAACGTTAGGGCACCTGCTCCAATATATGTATACATTCTAATTTGTGCCCTCTTTTCCTCTTCCTTCTTCATTTCCTCTAAATCCTGCTGAGCCTTATCCTCAAGGTCAGTATTAAAGGTATAAGCAGCAACGTTTATAATATCCCCACGGCTCTCTTTATATCCTGTACATGCAGCTACAATATCCTGTATAGAGGTTTTTTCATCCTGGCTCAATGTTCCATCAACAACTACTGATACAGTCATCCTTTTAACCTCTCCTGGAGCTTTTATGGTAACCGTCTCAGTCTGTGGTATTTCATAGTTTATTGTGGTTGATTCGCTGTCACTTTGAGCATCGCCTCCGGCATTTTCATCATCTGTAGGATTCTGCATATTATTATCAACTGGACTGGTATCAGTGTTTCCTCCACCGGATGAATTTTTAGAAGAATCCTTTGAGGTTGTCTGGCTTCTTATAACACTATTAGGGTCATATGTAATCTCTGTTATCTTTGTGGAATCAAAGTTCATATCAGCATTTACCGATGATTTAATATTCCCCTTGCCAAATATAGCCTCTAATGTTTCTACGACCTCTTTTTCCAGCTTTTTTTCAAAGGCGGATGTCATCTCATGCTGGTTACTAGGGGATGATACACCTGTCTCCAGAGTATTATCATACAAACCATCACTTAACAGGTTAAGGTTGCTGTCTATAACCTGTATATTTTTCTTGGGCAGGTTCTCAACACTTCCTGACACCATGGATATAATAGCCTTCACCTGCTCCTCATTCAAAGAATTACCTGATTGGAGCTTAAGGGTGATAGAGGCTGTTGCTTCCTGAGTATTTGATACAAATACACTGTCCTGTGGAAGTACCAGGTGGACCCTTGCCCTTTTTATACCATCTATGCTTGCTATGGTTCTTGAAAGCTCCGTTTCAAGTGCTCTTTGGTACATTACACTAGCTTCAGTGTCTGTAAGCCCGAAGGAGCTCTCATCAAAAATCTCATACCCCTTTGATGATGAATAATCATTTGAGTATACGGTTAGCCTTAGCTTATCAACCTTATCCTCTGGTACATATATGGTATCCCCAACCACCTTATAGCTGACGCCCTGATTTTCTAGTATTTCAAGTATACCAGCTGATTCACTGCTATCAAGGTTATAAAACAAGGCCTTGTAGGTAACCCTGTTGGAATAGAATATTACAAGTATTATTACAGCTAATAGTAAAGTAATACCTGAAATTGCAGTTATTTTCTTGACAGCACTGAAGGCCTTCCACTTACTCCCCAGGGACTTAAGTAAATCCATAAGCTTTTTCATTGTAGATACTCCTTTGGCAGTCTATTATACTTGAACATTCATGAGCTCTTTATAAGCATCAACAAATTTATTTCTTATTTCTGTTGCCAATTGAAGTGAAAGCTTGGCTTCCTCTGTAGCAAGAACTACTGTGTGAATGTCCTCAGCATCTCCTGTAACGAGGCTGTTTGTGAGTTCATCTGCTTCAAGATACTTTGAATTTACTTTGTCAAGGGCATTTTTTATGTACTGTGAGAAATCCACATCAGTTTTATTTGCACTTTTAGAATTCTGTAAAGATATATTATTAAGCAATGATACGGCATTTATATCCATTTAACTACACTCCAATCTGAAGGGCCTTCATGGCCATCTGCTTTTCTGATTCCATTACAGTTACATTAGCCTCATATGCTCTTGATGCAGCAATGAGGTCAACCATTTCATTTAGTATATTCACGTTAGGATAGGTTACGTTTCCATTTTCATCTGCATCAGGGTTTGAAGGGTCGTAAACCGTTGTAAATTCAGATGATTTATCCTCCGATATCTTCGAAACCTTTACACCATTAAGCTTTTTTGAAGCTCCTTCACCACTTAGTACTGTTTCAAGATTCTCCTTAAAGGAAACCACCTTACGGACATATGGTCCTCCGTTTTCAGTCCTTGTTGTCTCAGCATTCGCAATATTGCTGGCAATTACATCAAGACGCATTCTCTGGGCAGATAGCCCGCTGGCGCTGATTCTAAGAGAAGAAAACACTTCCATTATCTACTACCTCCTGTTATAACATAGTTTGTCATTGACAGCCTGCTGTTGATTTGAGAAATAAGGGTTGAATAAAGGATGTAGTTTGCAGCAAGGTTGGTCATTTGTAAATCCGGGTCCACATTATTTCCATCCTCATTCATAGATGTGGAGGTATCTGTCTTTACTTCTATTAAGCTTTGTGATGCAGTGGTACTAATGTGCTTATCATTAGTTGTTTTAAGTGTGGTAGAGTGGTTTTTCAGAGCTTTTTTAAGATTATCCTCAAATACCACACTTGAAGCCTTAAAGCCGGCTGTTTCAGCATTTGCAATGTTATGGGCTATCACATTTGTTCTTTTTGCTGTAGCTGTAAGAGAGAGTTTCAACATATTACTAGTTAAATCATCCAAATTAATCATATAGCATTAAATTCTCCTTTATATAGAATAATTTAACATTGTTATATCTAATTTATACCACTATATAACAAATGTCAACAAATAAATTGATAAAAGTTACTTTTACACTTATTATCTGTAAATATAGCATTCATATGACAACAATAGTAATATAATGGCGAAAAAATATCCAGGAAAACGCTTTGTATAGCGACTTCCTGGAAAAACTCATTTACTACTGCTGCTGGGCTGCTTTTTTGCTAATAAATATGCCTGTTCAAAGGCTCCCTTCAGATCCTCAGAAAAGCGGAGTACCTCCTCAGCAATTTCCTTATCCTTCTTAATGTTTGCCTCCACTGTTCTTCTGAAAAGATAATCATACATAAGCATAAGGGATTTAGCTACCTCTCCCCCATCCTCCATGTTAAGGCTGCTCATAAGCTCTTCTATGATTGACTGGGCCTTCTTCAGGTATGTATTCGATTTTTGAATATTCTTCTCCTCTATGGATACAATAGCAATCTTAAGAAATCTTACAAGTCCCTCATACAACATCAGAAGAAGCTTTTCTCTTGATGCAGTTTTGATACTGTTTTGCTGATAAATATTTATAGCACTTCCGCTTACCATGATTTCACCTCTACCTTTTTACGTCTATAATGGTTCCCTTGGAGCCTTTTACTTTATCCAGCAGCTCCTGAACGTCCTCACATTCTGTTTCTGCTACGTATTTTCCGTCTTTAAGCTTTAATTTTATTTTAGCCCTCTTCTTCTCAAGCTTGTAATCTACCTTAAGTCCATAGCTTGATAAGAATTCCTGAAGCTCCTTTAGGGCACGCTCCTGGGCCTCCGGAGAAAAGCTTTTATCCCCTCCACCTTGCTTTTGAAGGCTGCTTTCCCTTACCTGGTGGATGATCCTGTCTACAGTATCATATTCAATGTTTCTGATTACTAAAGGCTCAAGCTTACTTAAGGTAATGGGATTTATGGCCATACCATCAGCACCTTTCGTCAACGAATATGCCGGCTATTTCGCAAAGCTTATGCATCATCTCAACGAAGTCCTCGTCTGGTATTTCCTTCAGCACCTCTCCTGTTTCATCATCGATTATCCTGACAATTACCTTCTCGGATTCGCTATTAATGTCAAACTTCAGGTGGGTGTTATTTTTAAAAAGTATACTGTTTGCTTTTTCTACTAAGGATGAGGTCTCCTTTACTGAAGGGTGGAAACTATCCTTCTCAAGCTTCTTGTCCAATATTTCATTTGATAATGGGTTATACTGGCTCCTGGAGATTGCCCTTATTTTTATTCCGTCGGTATGTGTGCCTTGGATTTTCATTGCACCACCTCTTATAACCTATGGTATATTACAATAAAGGAGGCCTGCAGGCCTCCTTTATTTTGTATATGGACGTTATTACTACTGCAGCAGCTGGAGAACGCTCTGTGGCTGTGAATTAGCCTGAGCAACCATTGCCTGTGCTGCCTGGGTGAGCACATTATTCTTAGTGAAATTGCTCATTTCCTCTGCCATGTCAACATCCCTGATTCTGGACTCAGCAGCTGTCAGGTTTTCAGAGGATGTTCCCAGATTGTTTATTGTATGCTCAAGCCTGTTCTGGTAAGCACCAAACTTTGCTCTTAACGTAGAAACTGTTGAAATTGCAGTATCCAAAGTAGTTAATGCACTAGTTGCACCAGCTTTTGTTGCAACTGTTAAGGCACTAACTCCTAAGCTAGATGCAGTTACACTTTCTAAGGATATAGTCATTTTCTCATCCTTGTTAGCGCCCGTCTGAATTTCTAAGTCAGCAGCACCACTTAGAAGAGCCTGAGTATTAAACTTAGTATTTTCTGCTATAGTACCAAGTTCCTCTATAAGCTGGCTAACCTCTGTCTGAATCTTAGTTCTGTCTTCATCTTTATTAGTGTCACTGGCAGCCTGATTAGCCAACTCCCTCATTCTCTGAAGTATGCTGTGGGTTTCATTAAGAGCACCCTCTGCAGTCTGTATAAGGGATATTCCATCCTGTGCATTTCTTGAAGCCTGGTTAAGTCCTCTAATCTGGCCCCTCATCTTTTCAGATATTGCAAGTCCTGCAGCATCATCTCCAGCCCTGTTTATTCTTAAACCTGATGAGAGCTTTTCTGATGCCTTTGCTGTAGAATCTGTATTGATTCTCATGTTTCTCTGTGCATTAAGTGAATTTAAATTGTGGTTAATTCTCATTTTATTCCCTCCGTAGAAATTAATTGGTGAACTTCCCTGTCACCTTTATTTAAGAGAAGTCCTCCCTCATGGCCACTTGGGAGGAGCCTTATCTCTTATACTTTATTTATCGTCCTGCCATATTTCAACTTTATATCTATAATAATAATTATTTGTATTTATTTTATTTAACTAATGCCGTTTCCTAACATGGAGCTAAGCCAGCTTGACTGGGAGTTAAGCTTGGTCATGGTAGATTCTAATCTGGAGTATATAGTGTAATAGTAGGTCTCCTTATCCTCAAGCTGCCTTGAAATCAGGTCTATTCTTTCATTCTGTGTTGCAATCAGCTTTGAAATTGCATTGGAATACTCGCTTACATCTCCCTTTAAGCCAGCCTTTTCTAAAAGGCTTCCCTTATAACCCCTAGAATCCCTTGTTGTTCTTATGTTATCCTGAAGTATGTCGCTAATTCTCTGGAATATGCCACTTTCATTATACCTGATTGTTCTATCTTCGGAGGTTGCAGACGCATTGTAGGCTGGCTGGGACTCGGATACATTGGTGAAAAGCTTTATTATTTTATCTTTATTATTATCCAAGGCATTTTTTAGCTTATCCTCATCTATCTTCAATTGCCCGTTTTTAGTATAATCTGAGAATGTGTCAATTCCAATATCAGATAGACTTATGCTGCTTCCACTCACTTGAGAGTAAAAGGCCATCCTCATATCAGATAGCAGGCTCTGCAGGGTACTATCGCTTTTTATCAAACCCTGCTTTGCTTTTTCCTCCC
>JAEZLD010000054.1 GCA_023415335.1 Bacillota bacterium
CTGACATAATAGAGGTGCTTCCTGGGGTTATACCCAAGGTTATAAAGAAGATAGCTGACTCCTCCCGGGTGCCTGTAATTGCAGGAGGGCTTATTACCGACAAGGAGGACATGGTGCTTGCCCTTAAAGCGGGAGCCCATGGGGTATCCACCACCAAGCAGGAGCTTTGGTCCATGTAAGAAATGGCGGCCTATATCAGGCCGCCATAAAATTTCTCACAAAGCTTTTCTATATAGTGTCTTTTTACAAGGGTATTCTTCCATTCCCCAGGGATTCCATCAAGTCCATACATAAGGCCTGCCATTGAGGGGTCATCCATAAGTGCCAGGGCACAGGATATATACACGTTGCAGGCTATTTTGCTGCGGTCATGGCATGGGTCAGACCTGAAAGGTTGTTAACAAGTCCCACAAGCCCGTCCATATCAAAGGGACTGTCATGCCCTGTTGCTTTTATGTAGAAGGCTGCAGGCAGGTTATAGGTACCGTATTCGGTCATGTCCGTTATGGGAAAAGCCTTAAGGCTTTCTCTGCTTTTAAACTCCACAGGAACGCCTGCTGCGTCTCCTATAGTAAGCCCCAGAATTCCTGATTTTATTTTTTGAAGCAAATATAACACCTCTTAAGCTCAATTTAAGGATATTATATCACACTGAATGGACAGGTTATGGAACAGCCTCTATGTCATACTTTCATAAAAAACCGGATAAAACAACAGGCATATCAGCATGCTCTTTTATCCGGAGGAATAGTCTTTCAGTGGTTATCCTGCCATGAATAATAATCAATACCCTCTGTTAAGATTTACTATGTTTTTAAGCGGAAGGCCTTCCTTATAAAGCTTAAGGTTTTCGTATATAATCTGGAACCTCCTGTCGTCCATCCTTTCTGATACCCAGGAGTTGTGGGAGGATATCAGAAGGTTGTCTAAATCCCAAAGGGGGCTATCCTTAGGAAGGGGCTCCTGCTCAAATACATCTAGCGCTGCGCCGGCAATCCTATGGCCTTTTAAAGCATCATAAAGGGCGGCCTGGTCGATGACACTTCCCCTTGATACGTTTATCAGGTAGGAGGAGGGCTTCATGAGTCCAAGATGCTTTGAATCCATCATATGATAGGTCTGGGGTGTTGATGGCAGCGTCATTATTACAAAGTCTGCCTCTGGAAGAAGCTTATCTAGCTGGGATATTGGATAACACTGGTGGAAATGAGGTACGGGCCTTCCGTCGGTATTTACACCTATTATATTCACATCAAACCCCTGGAGACGCTTTGCAGCCTCAGATGGAATCCCTCCTGTGCCTATGAATAGAAGGGTTCTTCCATAAAGCTCTTCCACGGACATATTCATATGCCAGCGCTTGTTATCCTGATTTCTATATATATCCCTTGTCCTTTTCAAAAGCTCAAGGGTCTTAAGGACTATCCACTCCCCTATGGGGATAGCATAGCCATATTTGTTGTTGGTCACGGTAATGTTTTTTTCCTTAACTGCGTCCCTTGGAACCTGGTCAAAGCCTGTACTTGACAGCTGTATCCATTTAAGGTTCGGAAGCTTTGATATGTCCAATGTATGGAATGGGGTGTAGCAGCATAGTATCTCCACATCATCCAGAACTGGGGAGTATGTAACAGATTTCTCATGCACATATATGTAGTCAAAGCCTAAATCCTTTATTGCTTGCATTCTCTCCTTGCCATAGTCAAATGTAAAAAGTACTTTCATAACAACACCTTCCTTATGGAATATTTATACATATATAATAACATGTATCGCCTACAAAATTATGCACTTTAAGTATTAAAAATTATAAACATATAAAAAAGGCCTACATATAAGAGACCTTAGATAATCTTTATGCTTTTAATATGAGGAATCTTATAAAGCTCCTCTGTTATAACGGCTTGGGATACCGTTTTGACCGGCTTAAGGGAAAGCTCAATAAGTATGTCTTTGTCCATCTGCTGCACATCCATTCCCAGGATGTTGATTTCAAGGGCTCCCAGGATACTCCCTATCTCCCCTATTTTCCCCGGGGCATCAAGCATAAGCAGCTGTAGGCTAATGGTATCTACAGCCTTGGTTATTTTCTGCTCAACCCTTTTCAAGCCTCTAAGTCCTATATATAGAAGCATGGTTGCGGCTATTGCTTCAATATACATGCCGGTGCCTGCAGCAAGACCTACACACGCTACCACCCATAATGTTGCTGCGGTTGTAAGCCCTTTTACCGAGGAACCCTCCTTTATAATCGTTCCTGCACCCAGGAAGCCTATTCCGCTAATGACCTGAGCTCCCATTCTGAAGGGGTCAGAGCTGTAGCCAGGATTGAGAGTATGAAAGTCCAGAACTGTTATCTGCACAAGGGCTGCACCGACGCATACAAGCACGTGTGTTCTAAGGCCTGCAGGACGTCCCACGTGTTCTCTTTCAAAGCCAATGGCACCACCCAGTACAAATGCCAGAAGAAGCCTTGCAATTACCTCAAGCCACATAAAATCACTCCTATAATATTACTTTATTAATTTCGCGTATTTTTACATATAGTATAATATATGTTAAGAAGTTAAGAAAGTAAAATAAAAATATCCTTGCATTATATATTGGAAAAATCTGATATAATGTAGACGTAGTATATATAAGAAAGGATGATATTTGATGGCTGAGAATACAATTAATAGATATCTTGATCATGCAGTTTTAAAGCCTGAGCTTACAAGACAGGAGGCAGCTGATGCTATAAAGCTTGGAATAAAATATAAGGTAAGGACAGTGTGCGTAAGGCCTTGTGATATAGAAATGGCTTCTGAGCTGTGCAAGGGTACTGAAACCCAGGTATCCTGTGTACTGGCATTTCCTCATGGAGATACCCTCTCAGAGGTGAAAGCAGTGGAGGCCAGGCTATATATAGAAAAGGGAACAAACGAAATAGATATGGTTGCAAACTATGGCTACATCAGGTCGGGCCTATGGGATCTGGTGGAGAAGGACATAAAGGCTGTATCAATGGTTACGAAAGCTGCAGGAATACTGCTCAAGGTAATACTTGAAGCAAATACCCTTAATACAGAGGAGATTGCCAAGGCTACTGTAATAGCAATAAAGGCAGGAGCCGATTATATTAAGACCTCAACAGGCTTTAATGGTCCGGGTGCTACTGTAGAGGCTGTTGAGGCTATGGTAAAGGCAGCAGAAGGAAGGATTAAGGTAAAGGCATCTGGTGGCATAAGGAATTACGAGCAGGCCAAGAGGTTTGTGGATATGGGCTGTGACAGGCTGGGAAATGGATATGGCTCAACTCCTGCTATATGCGATGGAAACGGAGAGGAATCCAAAGAGGCCTATTAATAAAGAAAATCACATGGAGTAATAAATAATGTTTTAAGGCTGCCGAGGCTTTTTTCAGGCAGCCTTAAAATTTCCTAGCCTTGTATATATGGCTGCAATATGATAAAGAGGCATAAAACAGGGAATACTAATAACTCCGGTATAGATGCAGGGGTAGGGGTGCCCATGTATAGGCAATAAGGCTTGGGAGGAAAAGTACAATATTAATAGAAAGATAAATAGAAAGAAATCTAAGAAGCAATAAAGAAGTAAAGAGGCAAAAGCACTGCAACTGCTCCTGGTATATCTATAGTAAATATCAGGAGAAAAACTGAGTATATGCAAGAATAAATATAATAATCAGGTATAATGGATAGATTTCAAAAAGCTGTATATAATAAAGGATGATAGAATAATCGAGTCCCTTGTGAGAGAGTTTCTTAAAAGAAGCTGCTGAACAAGCGGAATTTGAATTCTGTGATTCTTTTAACTGCCCAGACATGACAGTTAAAAAGGAACAGAAAACAAGAAAAAAAGTAGTTGACACTTTGAAAAATAGGTGATATACTAAGTAAGCTGTCCCGATGAGACAGCAAAGCTGGTCCTTGAAAATTGAACAGTGGAAAAGCAAAAGCATCATACATCAAGTATGAACATGGTAATACCATGAGCCATGGAAACATGGCGATTCCGACAGTGAATTTGAGTTACAGGATTTTTAACGAAGAGTTTGATCCTGGCTCAGGACGAACGCTGGCGGCGTGCCTAACACATGCAAGTCGAGCGGGGAAGAAGGTTCGCTTTCTTCCTAGCGGCGGACGGGTGAGTAACACGTGGGCAACCTGCCCTAAGGAGAGGGATAACACCAGGAAACTGGTGCTAATACCGCATAATGTGCCTTCAGCGCATGCTGAAGTCAACAAAGATTTATCGCCT
>JAEZLD010000063.1 GCA_023415335.1 Bacillota bacterium
TAAATACAACAAGCATTACCTTGTTAATTCCTTCATGATCCAATGCCTGAATTGCATTTTCCACCAGAAGCCTTCCGATACCACGCTTTCTATAATCCAAGTGGACTGTTGTATGATGAATAATCCCCCTGCGCCCATCGTGTCCGCTCATAATTACTCCAACAATCTTCCCTTGCTCCTCGGCTACGAAACATGTGGTTGGATTTCTCTTTAGATACTTTTCAATCCCTGCTTTTGAATCATCCAAATCATTAAGTCCCATTCCTGGAGTATTAATCCACAAATCGTATACAGCCTCATAATCTCCTATTGTCATTTGGCGTACCATCATAGTATAACCTCCATTCCATCATAAGCTAATTTTATTCCCTCATATTGCTTTTCCAATTCTAGATAATCGTCATAGGACTTTCCCCAGTCCTCTTCTAAATGTGTGATAATCACATTTTAGGTTTATACATACTCTTAATAAAGGCTATTGACTAATTATATATTCCAGTATTTGTTATGTAAAGAAGAATTTCCGACTCCATAATAGCTTCTATACACATGCTTCCCTCTTTAAATTCCACATCAGCTAAGGTATACTCAGATTATAATATTTTAGCTATTATAAGCTGTATTTCATCATAGACCTTAATCATTATTGGATGCTTTTTTATTAAGTACTTATTATTAAAAGGAGTGTTGTCCATGTTTAAAAAGGATTACTTAGTAATTACGTCTCTTGACAGGTTTATAATTTACGATATGAAAACCTGGGAAGCATACGATTTAAAGCTTCCCTATACCCCTGCTCCTAACATACCCTTCTACCATTACATATGGGAAATGGATGATAACGATATGAAAAGCCTTCTTCCCTCTGGCGTGGAAACAGGCGGCATCATAGGCACCAGCTTTTATGTACTTCTCCCTGATGATGCATTAGAAACAGATAAAAAAGTTATTGTTGAATTCTTTTTAAGGATAGGAGCCAAAAAAGTAACTGCCTCAAAGCAGTGTACCCTCCTGGCAGATTGGAAGTCGCCATACGTATGCCTTTCTATGACCTCCCGTCTGGTTGTTTTGTCCTATATCGTTTCAGGAGAAATTGCAGCACAGAACTTCTATGACAAGGACAAGTTTGATGTTTCACAGCTTTCCACCTACATAAGCCTGCTCCATCAGGATTGCAGGAACACCGACCCTCAGCTTTACATAAACAATATGTGGGAAACAGGCCTTCCATTGGACTATGGTATTTGCGTGTCATTAGAGGAAGTAGTAGATAGGTGCCATTCGCTTAATGCTTGATGCTGCCTCTATTCAAAAGGCCATAACACACTGGAGTTACCAGGATATTCAGTGGAAATAATAAAAGCTAGCTGACAGTATAAATCAGTTAGCTTTTTTCATTCCTTAATTCATTTACACTAGCTATTTTAAAATAGACAAGCGTTTAGAAATTTCTTGTTAGTATATACCTGAATTGTTTGATTTAATATAACATAATGAAACCTCTGGGAGCAGCTTATATAAGCATGATAGCTTATTTAGATATTCAAAAAGCACAGTGCCAGAACAATCAATCCCAAGGCAACTAGCTTCTTTTTGCTTATAGGCTCCTTAAATACTATTATTCCTGCAAGTGTAATGGTAATGATTGTTGCAACGCTGTACATAGGATATGCCAGCACGGCATGTACACTTCCCAATGCCAGCAGCAAAAACCTTGCTGAAAAATAATTTGGTATCCCAATCATCATTCCAAAGAGCAAATCTTTATTTGATGTCTTAGTTTTTCCAAGCAATGCAGGCACCATCGATATTAAAAGGGCCGTAAGGAACGTCACAAATAGATATCCATCCTTACCATTTGCATTTCCAACCTGCTCAAATATATTTGCCATTGAGTCTGTAAAACCACTTACTACGAGTAAAGCCAGCAGCCAGCTTTTTTTATCCCCTCCATGCAGCGCTTCCTTTTCAAAATGAATTATAACAATTGCAACCAATGAAATAATGATTCCACCAATTTGTGTCCATCTTGGTATTTCATGAAACACTATTACAGCCATAATTGTTGGGATTATAACCCCAAGCTTCATAAAAGTTGAAGCCAGTACAATTCCGTTATGCTTCATATTCAATTTCAAAAATATAAAATTGGCTAAATATAAAATACCGCTGATTACTCCCAGGCCAATAACTAGGCCTGATGAGTTATTAACCAGATAATCAACTGGTCTATCCATAAAAAGAAAAGAGAACAGGATGCACACAGCATAATTTGCCATGAACATACCCATTTGGTTTCCTATATGTTTTTCACTTATTCTCATACATACCGACACCATTGCACTGCTGGCAATGGCTAGCAACAAATAAATCATAAGCCTTGTCTCCTTCTTCATGTTACGCAATAATAAAATTAGTATTTACAACCACAGAAATTTTCACAAACATTTTAATAGTATCATACACTTATCCACATTTCAAACATCATTTTCCATTCAATGCATCTTGCTAAATGAAGTCAGAAACAGTGCTCAAAGCACATTGTATACGTGAAATAGCTTTAACAATACTATAGTCTTGCAACCTCCCAACGAGTTCGCCTATCGAAAATATGCAAAGACCATTTTTCCCCGCGACCGTCAACATAAGAAAGCCCGAAGGTAAAATTACGGTGATTTTTAAGCTCCTTCAGGTCGAACAATTCCTCTGAGTCATATACCTTGAACACATCTATAGCAGGAATTCTATTACCATGAGCTGCTCCGTATCCAAGATATACAAGCCAGCAATGGACTAATGCGTCGTACCTTCTCCTGTCGTACTGCTCTATGGAGTCAAATATAACATCAAAATCGATATTATCAAAGATAGCTTCCCCATCAACCACAAGGTCAACCCTTCCTCCGTTCTCAAAAAGCAATGCAAGAGTATCTGCACCGATATATTCATTGTCAACGTATTTTAGCTCATACATGATATTGGTATCATCGTATACTGCATTAGGGTCTAATCCGTACTGCAGCAGAAGCTCCACAACCTCATATA
>JAEZLD010000074.1 GCA_023415335.1 Bacillota bacterium
GATGACTGGTCTATAAGCGCCATTTCTCCAAGGTAGTGGCTGCCTTCGTCAGTGTCTATTATTGTTCTTAAAAGCTCCTCTCCCTTTTCCGCATGGCTCTCAACTATCCTTCCGTCCTTAACCACAAACCTTATGCCGTCTATCAGCTGGCCTGAATATACAAGGGGCATTGTGGAGGCAATAACCCCGTTAACCTTGTTCTTATGGGGGGATATGAATACCTCCTCGGTTGGAACGTTTGGAGCCCATACAGTTCCGTTTGCCTCAACACAGCCGCCCTTCCAGATCTCATCTACTGCAGGGCTGAAGGTAAAGTCAGTGTTCCCTCCATAATAGTGGAAGCAGGTGAATTTCTTCTCATCCAAAACCTTCTTCCTCTCCTCGGTATCCTTCATGAACCTCCTCCAGGCTGCCACCGGGTCCTGTTCCTTGCAGCGGGTACATGCAAGCACTGCATCCCAAAGCTTCTCCATAGCCTCCTGTTCAGGGAGCTCCGGGAAAACCAGCTTTGCCCAGCTCTTCCCCGGCAGGCAGGCGATGGAGTGCCCACTTTTGGCCTTCTCCCGGAATACCTTCCTCATATTCCTGTCACCCTTGGCCTTATATTTCAAAATCTCGGCATCAAGCCCTGCAAAGGCCTCAAGGTCAGGGCAGTCAAAGCGTACAAAGGCGGCTCCCTTTTCTGCATAATAATCAGTCAGGGGCTGGCTGGTGTTCGTGTAGTTTTCTTTCATGTTTTCAGCAGATAGCCTATCTATTTTATTGTCATCCCATATGGCCACGAACTGGCTGCAGCCTGCCTTGTATGCCTCCTCTGCCAGTATCTCCATAAAGTCCTTCTGGTCAACTGATGCCTCCGCGCATAAAATCTGCCCTGGCTTTAAGCCCACTCCTATTTCAACAATAACCCTTGCATATAGGTGCTTTCTCTCGTTTAAATCCACTGGTTTCATCCTCCTTGTACATTGTATTTATTATGTATGAATCAGTCCTCGCACTCCTCAAACCTGTTAATCAGCTTCCCGTCCTTCTCTACCTGCTCTAAGAACATGGAAAGGGGCCTTACCCATATGCCACGCTCTCCATATAGGGCCTGGTATACCACCATGTCCTCCAGGGTTTCTGAATGCTTTGCCTCATATAAAACAAGATAATAATTCCCCTTAAAATGCCTGTATCTCTTGCCAGGCTTTAAGGTGCGCACGCCCTTGGTATTTTTTTCCATACTGTTTACTTCCTTTCCATCCATATTGCTCAACTATATGATAACCCTATTTTACCTTTAAGTTCAACAAATTATATAGGACCCGCTTTCACTATAGCCCTCTTTGGATTTAGTGCTTTTTCTTTAGAAACTCTTTAGATTTATTTGGACGGTTTCTTTATATTAAGTCTTTATCATAATTACCATAGAACATTTGAAAAGGAGTATTAAAAATGACACCTCAGACAATTAACTCATTTTTAGCCCAGTACGGACTGCTTTGCATCTTTGTAATTGTACTTTTAGAATATATGAACCTTCCAGGGTTCCCCGCAGGGATAATACTTCCTGCAGCAGGCATGTGGACCTCAGCAACAAAGGCCAGCCTTCTTATGGCGCTTTTAGTTTCAGTTGCCGCAGGTCTTATAGGGAGCCTGCTGCTGTACCTGGCAGGACGGTTTGGAGGTGAATTCTTGGTTGATAAATACATAAAACGTTTTCCAAAGCAAAAGGCTTCCATAGACAAGACTTTTGATTTTATCAGAAGTAAAGGGAAGGCGGGAATATTTATCGGCAAACTGATACCCATGGCAAGGACCATCATCTCAATCCCTGCCGGGCTCATGAGAATGGATATTAAGGAATACATCCTCTATTCTACTCTCGGAATACTGGTGTGGAACGGAGGCTTTATTGCTGCTGGATATTTTTTAGGTGAAAAGGCTTTTCAGCTGTTAGGTTAGGAGGATAAAAATGAGGATTTTAATGATGACGAACAATTATATGCCATTTATCGGAGGGGTATCCATATCCGTAGAGAGGCTATCCCAGGACCTCAAGGCCCGTGGAAACAGCGTTTTGGTTATGGCCCCTGAATATGAAAACCAGTGGAATGATGAAAATACCCTGCGGATTAAGACATTTCATATTAAATCCCAGAACAGAACCTATGCCGTGCCCAATCCCTTTGATAACAGGATACGGAGGGAGGTTGAAAGCTTCAACCCTGACATAATACATGTACACCACCCATTCCTTACGGGAAATGCAGGCATGGTTTTAAGCCATAGGTATAACATTCCCCTGGTATTCACCTACCATACCAACTATGAGCAATACCTTCATTATATAAAGCCCTACAAGCTTATATCTGACAGGTATGAAAAGGAGCAAGTCCGCCTGCTCCGGAAGGCAGAGGGCTCTGCAGTCCATTTCATAAAAGACAGGCTTGTTCCCGGATACACAAGGGGCTTCTGCAACAGATGTAACATGATATTCTCTCCAACCGGGTCCATAAAAAGCCAGCTTCAGGAGCGTGGAATCACCTCCCATATAAGGGTGCTTCCAACAGGACTTAAGGAATCTGTATATGTGAGGGATCAGGATGCCTCAGGAAGAATCAGAGCCAGGTATAAGGGAAGCCTACCCTTCCTGTTCTGCAGCGTTTCAAGACTTTCTAAGGAGAAAAACCTGGATTTCCTGTTCAGGTGTATAAGGCTTCTTAAGGATAAGGCAGGAGACTGCTTCAGGATGCTTCTCATCGGGGACGGACCTGAGAAGGATCACCTTGAGGTTTTAGCCAGACAGCTTGGAATCACCAATAATGTTGTCTTCATCAACAGCATTTTAAACAGCGAAATAGCTGACTACTATAACGCCTGCGACGCCTTCCTTTTTGCCTCAAAATCAGAGACCCAGGGAATAGTGCTCCTTGAAGCTATGGCAGCCAGGAATCCTGTGGTTGCAGTGAGGGCAAGCGGAGTGACGGACGTGGTTAAGAATGGTTCAAACGGTTACATAACTGAGGAGGATGAGGAGGAATGGTCTGATAAGGTGCTCAGCCTTATGAACAATCCTTATGAAATCAAAGCCTTAGGTGCCGTGGCATTTGACACTGCAAGGTGCTATAGTGGGCTTGAAATAGCTGCTAAAGCTGAGGGAAACTACCTGGAACTTCTAAGGATTAAAGAAGGAAGGTTGGAAGGGCGCTATGGCACAGTTAATGCCAGTACCAGTGATATGAGGAATTGGATGTATTAATTTAAATCCCCTAATGGTATTATTAATATTAGTTATTGAATGAATGCGGGGTATCGGTATGAATCCATATAATATACTTGTTGTTGAGGATGAGAAGGAAATAAGGGATGCCATTGAGGTTTATCTGGCAAATCAGGGCTATAAGGTGTTTAAAGCCGCAAACGGAATAGAAGGCCTTGAGATAATAGAAAAAGAGCAGATACATCTGGCCATTGTGGATGTGATGATGCCACAGATGGACGGAATCACAATGACAATGAAGCTTAGGGAAACATGCAGCTTCCCTGTTATAATGCTTTCTGCAAAGAGCGAGGAGGTTGACAAGATAATGGGGCTCAATATTGGGGCAGACGATTATGTAACAAAGCCCTTCCGTCCTTTGGAGCTGCTTGCAAGGGTAAACTCCCAGCTAAGAAGGTATTCAAAGTTCCTTAACATTATAAAAGAGCAGGCTCCTGACAGAAACCTGTTTGTCATAGGGGGGCTTGAGCTTGATGACGATACCAAGGAGGTAAGCGTGGATGGAAAGCCTGTAAAAACCACTCCAATAGAGTTTAAAATACTCCAGCTTCTTATGAAGAACCCGGGAAGGGTCTTTTCCTCTGAGGAGATATATGAAAGGGTATGGAACGAACAGGCAATAAACACTGACACCATAATGGTGCATATAAGGAACATAAGGGAAAAGATTGAGATTAACCCTAAAAACCCAAAATATTTAAAGGTAGTATGGGGAGTTGGATATAAAATTGAAAAGCAATAAAACCAAACTAATAATAAATGCAGTAATAATACCGGCACTGCTGCTGCTGTCCATATGGATGGTAGGCTGCTATACCAGAATTGAAAATAACAGAAGGCATTATGAGTTCCGGCCCTATGAAAGCTACTGGATATCAAGGACTGTTTTTGAAAGCAGCTATGGGCTTTACGTAGAGGCTCTGGGGGAGAAGTATGGAAGTGAGTTTACTCCCTCCCAGGCGCTGGTTGATACAGAGAAAATGTCTCAAAACTATGGTACCGGCGAAATACTTAATATAAAAACCTCCGTCAATGAGCTGGTAAATAGCTGGAGGACAGCGCTTCAAGACTCCCTTACCAACCTGGAGTACTACTGCCAGGAAAACACCTCAGGCATAAAAAGACAGCGTTCGTCAGATATCCTTAGCCTCCTGGCCTCAGAAAGTATAAACCAATCCAACCTGGATGAGCTAAACAGCGTATATGCTTTTTATACTGTTTTGAATTTTGATAAAAACGGAAGCCTTACTGTAAAAAGCCTCCATAAGACCAGCCGGAACCTGGTTTCTGACTGGAGGGAATTTGACCCAGGGTCCTACGTGAATACAGAGCTTGAACCTATAAAGGACATGACCTTTGTATTCGGGATCAGGAAAGACTTGGCATATCATGATAATATTTATGATGTGTTAAACGGTACAGACTATTCCTCATGGAGCCAGGCATCCCTTCCCTTCCTGGGGGTCATACTGATAATTACGCTGCTGATGGGGCTTATGATTCCCTACAGGCTTTCAAAGACCACAGCGGGATTTGAGTTTTTCTCAAGACTTCCATTTGAAATAGCTGCCACAGCCTCAGTTTTAGGCATAATGCTTTTATTTATGGGACCACAGTCAATTATAATTTATACAGCTGACGGCAGCCTTGGCTCTTCAATAGAATCCACATTCCAGGTATCAGCCTCAGCTGCTAAAATATATACCTATGCTGCAAACATTTCCTTCTGGTTCATACTCCTATACGTGCTGCTTTTATGTATAATACTCCTTAAGCATATATTCAAGGCTGGACTTAAAAGCTATTTCTCATCTAGGTCTATTGTAGTATGGGTAACCAGGACAGCAGTAAAGCTTATAAGGGTTATTTGGAAGTATATTAAGCTCCCCTTTGCAAAGGCCTATGGCTTTCTAATAAACATAGACCTTAAGGATAAGCCTACAGCAACAATTGTCAAAGTAGTAGCAATGAATCTGATAATACTTGCTATTGCCTGCAGAATATGGTATTGGGGCATTTTTGCAATAATCGTATACTCTGTGATACTGTTCGTAATCCTTATGAAATATGCCGGGGATGTAAGGGAGAAATACATGATACTCCTTAAGGCCACAGGAAAAATAGCTGACGGCAACCTAAACGTTACAATAGACGAGGACCTGGGGCTTTTCAATCCCTTTAAAAAGGAGATAAAGAGCATACAGGAGGGCTTTAAAAACGCCGTTGAGGAGGAGGTAAAAAGCCAGAGCATGAAAACGGAGCTTATAAGCAACGTTTCCCACGATCTGAAAACCCCCCTTACATCAATAATCACCTATATTGACCTGCTGAAGGATGAGGAGCTGCCCATTGAAAAGCGCAGGGAGTACCTTGACATACTGGACAGGAAATCCCAGAGGCTCAAGGAGCTTATAGAAGACCTGTTTGAAATGAGCAAGGTAACCAGCGGAAACATTAAGCTTGACATAATGGATGTGGATGTGGTGTCCCTCATGAAGCAGACAATAATTGAAGCTGAGGATAAGCTAAATGCAGCAGGACTTAAGCTCAAAACAAGCTTCCCTGAGGGCAAGGTAATACTTCCCCTTGACAGCATGAGGACCTATAGGGTCTTTGAAAATCTTCTGGTGAACATCTCCAAATACGCTATGAGGGATTCAAGGGTATACATCGACATAGAGGATAACCTAGACATGGTACAGATAACCATGAAGAACATGTCAGCTGCTGAAATAGGTGTGGATGCTTCAGAAATAACAGAAAGGTTTGTAAGAGGCGATAAATCCAGGAATACCGATGGCTCAGGCCTGGGCCTTGCAATAGCTAAAAGCTTTACAGAGCTCCAGGGTGGAAAGCTTGAGGTTAAAATAGACGGGGATTTGTTCAAGGTAATAATCAGTTTTGAAAAGAGATAGTGAAATAGGGGCTGCTGCATTAGTGCTAATGCAGCAGCCCCGTTTATATAGCTACTTTCCCCTGTACTCCTTTTTCACATAAAGGTGCTCCCTTTTGCCCACGCACCTGTCCCCTTCAAAATCCAGCTCTATGATGTATGGCATCCAGTCGATTATCCTTAAAAAGGAGTCGCAGTTATAGGATGGCTCATAATAGTTCAATATGCTGCTTAGGGCAGTTCCATGGGTTCCAATTACAATTTCAATATCTTCTGCATCACCGCAGTCTTTAAGGATGTCCTTAAGTGCTGCAATGTTCCTTCTCTGGACCATACCAATGGATTCTCCACTGTCCTCATGGAATTCCAGGTCTGCCCAGCGTTTCTGGAACATCCCCTGCGCATTTCCTGCCCTGCCTGCTTCCCTTTCACGGAGCCTCTCATCTGTTGCAATCTCTTTACCGAAATACCTGGCAGCATCTGCAATAGTATCCTTGCTTCTCACATAAGGGCTGCAGTAGAACTTATATATTTTTTTATCCTTCAGGAATTCCAGCACCTTCTTGGAATCTTCCCTTCCTTCATCTGTCAAAGGTCTTGTCCTGTCATCCTCCCAGACATGGTCTGGCTGTGCATGCCTTACGAAATACACCTTTACCATTTCCTCATCCCCCTAAAGCTTCATTAACCTGCTGCTATATAATTGTCTCTTTAAATAGTACCATATGATGCTTGTCAATGCCTATAAAAAGCATGTATGATATAATTGCGTATAACGAAAAGATAAATGCACTTAAGAGCTAATATATCATAAAAGGTGGTATTAAATATGAAAATTGCAGTCATAACCGGAGCCTCATCCGGTATGGGAAGGGAATTTGTACTCGAACTGGACAAGGTTCATGGCTTTGATGAAATATGGGTAATAGCCCGCAGAGAGGATAGGCTTTTGGAACTCCAGAAGGATGTTAGGGCTAGGATAAGGGCTATGGCTCTGGACCTTACCGCTGAGGAAAGCATAGAGGAATACAAAAGGCTTCTGGAAACTGAAAAACCGGAGGTAAAGGTTCTGGTAAATGCCAGTGGTTTCGGGAAGTTTTCTGCATTTACAGAAACAAAGCTTGAGGACTGCTATGGAATGATTGACCTTAACGATAAAGCAATGGTAGGCATAACCTATGTAACATTGCCATATATGAAGGAAGGCTCCCAGATATACCAGTTGTGCTCCTTATCGTCCTTCCAGCCGGTGCCCTACATCGGAGTATATGGGGCAACAAAGGCATTCGTGCTGAGCTTTTCAAGGGCACTGAACGTTGAGCTGAAGGATAAGGGCATAAGGGTAATAGCCGTATCACCAGGATGGGTCAAGACGGAGTTCTTTGACAGGGCTGTATCGGATGACACTATTAAATACTATAATAAGTATTTTACAGCCAATGAGGTGGTTGTGCGTGCAATAAAGGATATGGGAAAGGGAAAGGATGTGTCAATCTGCGGGGCATCCATAAGAGCCCAGGTACTGGCAACCAAGCTGCTGCCCCACAGGCTTATAATGAAGATATGGTGCAGGCAGCAGGGAAAGGCATAGGATGGGGCTAACAAATTATATTAACATAGACAAAACTATGCTATATTTATCATGTGTAATTAAATTTTAAATTATATGCATGTAATATATCAATGGCAAGCTGATACATCATGTTATTACAAACGTTACTCTAATTGTTGTGTGTTATAACAATGCTCTAAGTTGTAAGTAGATGAACATATGGATTATTTCAGACTGGCTACATTATCCCTTTTTCCGATGATGTTTGCAACTTTCCTTTATTTGATTAAAAAATGGACAAAATCTCCCCATATTTTAAATATTCCAAGACAGCTTATAGGTGGTATCGCCTGACTTGCCACACAACATGGCATTTTGTATGACGGCTATGTGATGAACGTTCGAGGTGCAGCCCCGCTCACTACCGGCTTATTGTTTAGCGGCGCTGCCAGAATTATTTCCGGTGTCATCGGCGGTGCATACCGCTGGTTTAGTATTTATTGGGGCATAGGTTCCTATACCCGAGTTGCATGTACTGCAGCCACAATTTTCGCTGGTGTTATAGGTCAGCCTGCCGCAAGTATATGTTTGAAAGCAAAAAATATATAATATTTTTAAAAAGAGGCTGGCGACAATGCATAAATGCATTGGTGCCAACCTCTTTTATTATAAGTAATATTATTACTCTATTATCTTACTTATAAGTGACATATTATGCCTTACTCCGGCAGTCTGCCTATATAGGCAAGTATTCCGACATCAACATAAAGAATATGGCCGTTTACGAAGTTTGATGCATCTGATGCCTGGAATGACTGCCTTTGATACGATAAATGGGGCATTCAAATCCACATCGATTACCTGCCTGAATTCCTCTGCAGTCATGTCGCACATTGGTATACGCTTAATGATTCCTGCATTATTTACCAGAATGTCTATAATGCCCTCATGCTTTTCAATCTGCGCAACCATTTCATTTACCTGTTCTTCTTTTGTTACATCACATACATATCCTCTTACT
>JAEZLD010000093.1 GCA_023415335.1 Bacillota bacterium
CAGATTACCAGAGAAAACCCTTATATAATATAGCCTGTGCCTATAGGAGGTGCACTGAACCTTGTATACATATGCTGAAAGCTCATTGTTTTCACTAGTCTTTGGAATAAACCACCTGTCTATAGCCTCCATAAGATTCTCTATACCACAATCCTTAAGCGCAGTTCCATGATATATGGGGTAGAGACTGCAGCTGTTTACGCTGCTTTTTATGGCATCCTCACAGTCTGTAGAGGTTATTTCCTCATCCTTAAGGTACTTTTCCAGCAGCTCATCTGATAAATCCAAAAGCTGATCTTTAAAGCCATTATCAGATAAACACCTATCCTCTATGAGAAAGGCCCTGTTATCTATGGATTCATGGCATATAGCCTTCTGCATCAGTATGAACTTTGAGGTAAGCTCAGACCTTATCTGTGAGTAGACTTCACTTAAGTTTACCCCTGACCGGTCTATCTTATTGATGAATATTATTGTTGGAATGCTCATCTGCCGAAGCTTTCGGAAGATGGCCCGGGTCTGGGGCTGCACTCCCTCCTTTGCAGAGATAACAAGTATAACCCCATCAAGTACCGACAGTGACCTTTCAACCTCTGCAATGAAGTCCATATGCCCAGGGGTGTCTATAAGATTTATTTTGGTGTCCTTTATCATGAAGGATACAGTAGCAGAGCGTATGGTCATGCCCCTCTTTTTCTCAAGCTCCATGGAATCAGTGGTGGTAGTACCCTCGTCTACGTTTCCCATGGAGGGCTTTATACCGCTGTGGTATAGAAAGCTCTCTGTTACTGTTGTTTTTCCTGCATCTACATGTGCCATAATGCCAAGATTTATTATTTTCATTGTGATTACCCGCTCCTTAAAACATCATTTATTTTAGGTAATCAGCGGCTTCCCTTATGAGAACGGGCGGGCTGCCTGGCGTGGTAATCATGTAAAAAGGGCGTAAAAAAACCACAGTCGAAGGCTGTGGTTAAACATTCATATATAAAGCCTGACAATAATTACATTATAGGCTTATGCACGAATACCAAGGCCGGCTGATTGCATATTAAGTAAGGTGTTCTCAATCAAATTGTTTTTACGCATGTTACAGCCTCCTCTTTCTTTAAAATCTACCATTATATTACACCTTTGACTTATAAAAGTCAATATTAAATATAATAGTAGACGTACGTTGGATTATGTGACAAAATGTAGTATAGTAAAGAACTGCCTTTAGAGAAAATATAATAGTACTAAGGAAGGTGATAGCATGGAGAAAAATGCATTTCTGCCAGTCACCAGAGAGGATATGTTGCAGAGAGGCTGGGATGAGCTGGACTTTGTGCTTGTTACAGGGGACGCTTATGTGGACCACCACAGCTTTGCCCATGCCATTATCTCAAGGGTATTGGAGGACCACGGCTATAAGGTGGGAATAATCGCCCAGCCAGATTGGAAGACCAAGGACGATTTTATGAGGTTAGGACGCCCCAGGCTGGCGTTCCTTGTATCTCCGGGCAATATGGATTCCATGGTGAACCACTATACTGTAGCAAGAAAGCCCAGGAGCAAGGACTTGTATTCTCCAGGTGGAGAAATGGGACACAGGCCGGACAGGGCAGGCATTGTGTATTGTAATAGAATAAGAGAGGCATATGGAAGTGTGCCAATTGTTATAGGTGGTATTGAGGCAAGCTTAAGAAGGTTTGCCCATTATGATTACTGGAGTGATAAGGTAAGAAACTCCATACTTATAGATTCCAGCGCGGACCTGCTTATATTCGGAATGGGAGAAAAGCAGATTGTAGGAGTGGCAGACAACCTTAGGGATGGGCTTGAAGCCAAGTATATAAGGCAGCTGCCTGGTACCTGCTATGTGGTAGACAGCTTGGATGAGGTATATGACTATGTGCTTCTTCCCTCCTTTGAGGAGGTCAGGGATGATAAGAGAAAGTATGCTGAGGCCTTTAAGGAGCAGTACGACCAGCAGGACCCTGTAAGGGGGAAGACTCTTGTCCAGCAGCATGGAATTAAGTATGTGGTGCAGAACCCACCTGAGCTGCCTCTAAGCAGGGAGGAGCTTGACAGGGTATATGCACTTCCTTACCAGAAAAGGTGGCATCCAATGTATGATGGGTTGGGAGGAATACCTGCAATTGATGAGGTAAAGTTCAGCCTTGTAAGCTCCCGTGGCTGCTTTGGAAGCTGCAGCTTCTGTGCAATAACCTTCCACGAAGGAAGGGCAGTGCAGAGCAGGAGCCAGGAATCCATAGTTTCTGAGGCTGAGGAAATGACGCACATGAAGGATTTTAAGGGCTATATACACGACGTGGGAGGGCCTACTGCAGACTTCAGAAAGCCTGCCTGTGAAAGACAGCTGACAGTAGGAGCCTGCAAGGGTAAGCAGTGCCTTTGGCCTAATCCATGCGGGAACCTTCAGGTTGACCACAGCGAATACTTAGAGCTGCTTAGAAAGCTCAGGAAGATAAAAGGAGTCAAGAAGGTATTCGTGAGATCTGGTCTGAGATATGACTATATTATGGCAGACAAGGACGACACCTTCCTTAAGGAGCTTATAGAAAACCATGTAAGCGGCCAGCTTAAGGTGGCCCCGGAGCATGTGGACCCTGAGGTTCTCCATTACATGGGAAAGCCTGCAGGGGACACCTATGAAAGGTTCAGGAAGAAGTTCTTCGCACTTACTGAAAAGGCAGGCAAGAAGCAGTACCTTATACCATACCTTATGTCCAGCCATCCAGGCAGCACCATAAAATCTGCCATAAGGCTGGCAGAGTATTTAAGGGATATTGGCTATCAGCCTGAGCAGGTGCAGGATTTCTACCCAACCCCTGGAACCTTATCCACCACCATGTTCTATACAGGATTAGACCCAAGGACCATGAAGAAGGTTTATGTGCCTAAGAGCAACGCTGAGAAGGCAACACAAAGGGCACTTCTGCAGTTTAAGAATCCTAAGAACTATGACCTTGTTTACAAGGCGTTAGTATCTGCTGGGCGGGAGGACCTTATAGGCTTTGGTCCAAAGTGCCTTATAAGACCAAGGAATGGAAGGCAGGGCGAAAAGGAAGCTAAGGGTGGAAGACCCACAGAAGGAAGAAACAAAAGAAATCCCAGGGCAGCAGGTCCAAAGGGGAAGAGCCGAGGGAAAAATACCAGAAAAAATTCCAAAGGACCTAAGAGAATCGGCAGATAAGTATATAGAGGCCTATGCAGAATGATATGATACCTCCTAAGTAGACAAGGTAAATAACCAAAGTCTGCCTGGGAGGTGTTTTTCTATTATATTAATGATATAATATTTATTACAGATATTTACAGATATGAATGCCATAAGATAAAAATATCAATTCTACTTTTTCAATATGTGAATGACTTATTTATAGAAAACGTAAATACCTATATATACAAAAGCAAAGTAATGATCATTTAATCGCTGGCTAAGGAGGATTGTTTTTATGAATAAAACAAGAGCTATTGTGACTAAAGTATGCTTAATATTATTGTTTCTTGTGACTCTGTTTTTTGTAGCATATTATGCTAAAGTGAAGAATGCCAGTACGGAGGCTGCAAGAGGTAATGTTACTACTGACCTGCAAGCCCGTAACCTGCAAAAGCTATGCAAGGTCTGGGGATATACTAAGTACACTCATCCTGCATTCCTGCTAGGTAAGAAGGACTGGGATGAAGAACTTCTAAATCTGGCGGAGTCGGTATACACAGAAGGAAGTGATGATAAGGTCAACAAAATTCTCTACGAATGGTTTGTCAGTTTGGGGAAAGTTGACTATGGAACGAATTTCATTGACCAGAATTGGGATGATACTCCAGACAATGAAAAAGTATATCTGGCCAAAACAGACTGGCTAACAGATACAGACTACTTAGGGAAACCACTTTCTGATGCATTGTCACAGATTCAAGAAATTCCTACTGTTTACCGTGGAAAATCCCCTGTATGCTTTACCGAACAAGGAGGAATTAGTAATAGTACATTTACCAATGAGAAAACATATGTGGATATGAGTTTTAGTGATATAAGATATAGACTGCTTGGATTGTTCAGGGTGTGGAATGCCATAGAATACTATTATCCTTACCGGGATATTCTGGACGATGACTGGGATAGGGTGCTATTGGAGTTAATTCCTAAAATGCTGGCAGGAACTGATAAGCATAGCTATCAGTTGATACTTGCCCAATTGGCAGCAAAGCTTCATGATGCTCATGCGGGCTTTACGCAATCGGAGTTTTTACTGGACGAATTTGGTAAATATGCTGCACCGGTAAGTATTATCAAAGCAGAGAATCAGCTTGTTATACACAGTATATATGAGGAATGCGGCCTGCAGCCCGGGGATGTATTATTAGAGCTAAACGGGAAAGGAATCTGGGATATTGTTAATGACCGTAAACAGTATTTGTCAGTAACCACGGACGATAAGCTATTGAATGCAATGGCCATTTGGCTTTTAAGAGCACAGAAACCAGAGATGACATTTAAGGTTCTGAGGGGGAATGAGGAATCGACTGTTACAATAAAAGGAGTTGAGTCTGTTTTTCATTCTTATTTAACTTATAACCAGACTCATGAATTGCTGGATGGAAATATTGGACTGATTAATTCAATGCCATATGCAGACGAGAAAATTGATCAAACCATGCGCACATTTGCTGATACACGTGGTCTTATTGTTGATATACGTGGAAGTTCCAATTTTTCATACACTCTTGATAAATTTCTTGTTGAAGATAAAAAACCCTTCTGCCTGTGGCAGTATCCTTCAAAGGTAATGCCTGGAGTATTCATAAAAAATTATATAAGTTATGCGGGTAATGATGGCAGCAATAATATAAAGTACTATGATAAACCAGTTGTTATTCTGATGGATGAGACAACCCAAAGCAGTGGTGAGTATTCCGTTATGGCTCTGCGCCAGGGGAAAAATGTAATTGTTATGGGGCGAAATTCCGTTGGCTCAGATGGAACTTATACTACTTTGCCACTGCCTGATGGAAATTCGCTAGTCTTTACTGGACTGGGTATTTTTACACCAGATGGCGGACAAACCCAGAGAATAGGTCTCAGCCCGGATATATATGTGGAACCGACCATTGCTGGTATTAGAGATGGGCGTGATGAATTAAAGGAAGCAGCGATTCAATATATATTGAGTCATTAATAGTGGAGAAATAATCATTTTGAACCTATAGAGTGGTTACATAATATAATTATAAAAACAATAGCATATACATACTAAAACCGTATTAAATAATACCATATATAACAAGCCTCGCGTCCGGATTTTAAACACGAGGCTTGAATTTTAATTGCTCTTACCTATGCTCATATCTTTTCAAACCGGCTGTTTTAAAGATTAGCGTATAAGCGCTTCTTCTCAAGCAGTTCCTGGAGGGGTCCCTGTTCCAACCATCATAACATTCCTGAAGCAGCAGTTATAGCTTTCTATATTGCGTCAGACCGTGTATTTGGTGCTGAAGGGACAGTTAAGCTGTTTGAAGAAACAATGATGTCAAACGAACAGTATGACATTAATTGCAGAAAGGTAGGAAAAGCAATGTTTACAAAGGAATGGCAGGAAGACAGAAAGGAACAGACCTTGAGGAGTTTAAATAATCCTAATGGATTCCAGCTTCGCTTTATTGAAGGAAATGTTACAGAATACTTCGGTGTGGATTATCTTAAGTGCCCAATTGTTGACATGGTAATAAGAGAAAAGGTGTAGGAGCTGCAGGTACCAATGTGCGCTATGGACTATTTCTTTGCAAAGCACATGAGCTTCAGGCTTGAACGTACAAAAACGCTGGATGCTGGAGGAGACTTCTGTGATTTCAGGTATTTTAGTAAATAGAGCTTAAATATAATGTATTGAAAATAAAAGTCAGGGACTATAGCTATTAACATAGTCCCTGACTTCTTTTTGTGGTTTTAATATGTTATGTGCAGCTTTTAAGCTGAGACCTCTTCAAACTGGCTGTTGTAAAGCTCAGCATAGAAGCCGCCCTTCTCCAGCAACTCCTGGTGGGTTCCCTGTTCGACTATGTCTCCCTCACGGAGCACCAGTATCAAATCTGCATCCTTTATGGTGGAGAGCCTGTGGGCTATTATGAAGCTTGTTCTTCCCTTCATAAGGTTATCCATAGCCTTTTGTATGAGTATTTCAGTCCTGGTGTCTACTGAGGAGGTTGCCTCGTCAAGTATTAACACAGGGCTGTTAGCAAGGATTGCCCTTGCAATGGTAAGCAGCTGCTTCTGGCCCTGAGATACGTTGTTGGCCTCTTCATTAAGAACCATGCTGTAGCCTCCGGGAAGGGACCTTATAAAGTGGTCTGCATGGGCAGCCTTTGCTGCTGCAATGACCTCCTCATCTGTAGCGTCAAGCCTTCCATAGCGGATGTTTTCCATGATGGTGCCCTTGAAAAGCCAGG
>JAEZLD010000033.1 GCA_023415335.1 Bacillota bacterium
TTATATCCTCCCTTTTGATAAATAAATTTATATTAACTGCTTTGCAGCTAATACCGTAATATTGGTATTAGTTGCCTCTGACTTGGGAGTAAAAATGTTGTTATGTTGGCTGCTTCAAATCCTCCGACCACTATTTCGTAGCGGTCCTTTATGGAGGGTATTTCGTAATTTTTATATCTGCTGCCTTATCGTTTAAGTGTGAGGCATTAATATATTTATAATTAAATTTATATATGAGCTGCCCATGGCAGCTGATGACTATGCAATGGTGTTGTAAACCTCGAACATTGGAAGCATTATTGAAAGTATTATAAAGGCTATTACTCCGCCCAGTACTACTATTATTACAGGTTCAATCAGTGATGTCAATTGGGCTGTTGCGGTATCCACCTCGCTGTCATAGAAGTCGGAGGTTTTGGCAAGCACCTGGTCCAAGGTTCCTGACTCCTCGCCTATCTTAACCATCTGGGTAAGCATGGGCGGGAATATGTCCTTGGACTCCAATGTGTCCCCAAGGCTGTAGCCCTTCTTTATCTGTTCCCTGGTGTCCTCTAAGGCTTCCTTTACAATCGTGTTTCCAACCACCTGGCTGCATATGGTTATGCTCTCCATAAGCTGCACACCACTGGATAGAAGTATTCCGAAGGTGCTGGCAAAGTTGGAGGTGATTATCTTTTTGTTTATCTTGCCAAACATGGGCATGGTTATCTTTATCCTGTCTATGTTCCTTCTTCCATCCTGTGTTTTATAATAGGATTTATAAAGGAATATTAAAAGTATTACCATGCCTACTATAAGGTACCAGAATTCACCCATAAACGAGCTCATGCCCATAAGTATCTTGGTGGGCAGGGGCATTGTGCCTCCTGCTGAGGATATAAGGCCTGAGAAGGTTGGCACAACCTTTATGACAAGGAATGCCACTGCAAGTATGGCCACTATTACAAGTATCTTAGGATAGGTGGTTGCCTGCTTTATCTTCTGCTGCAGCTTATACTGCTTCTCATAGTATATGGCTGTTCTTTCCATTATGGTGTCCAGGGTACCACTGGCCTCCCCTACCTCTACCATGCTTATGAACATATCAGGAAATTCGTTATGCTTGCCCATGGAAGATGACAGTGATTTTCCCTTCTGTACATCCTGGGCTACATCCTCTAATATAGCCTTAAGCTTTGGGTTTTCGGTCTGCCTGGCTACTATTTCAAGCCCCCTCATAATGGTTATGCCTGAGGTTATAAGGGCTGCAAACTGTCTTGCAAACAGGGATACATCCTTTATTTTAACCTTCTTTAGGGATGCAGAGGATATATCAGTATTAATCCCCTGGCGTTTTATGTTAATGGGGTAGAAATCCCTGCCTCTTAAGTGGGCTACTACTGCAGCTTCATCATTGGCATCCAGCTGTCCCTTTATTATCTGGCCATTTGTGGCCTTGGCTTCATAATTATATACTGGCAAATTACCACCTCCATCAGTCTTGTAGCTTTAGTCATATATATGTTTAGATTATTGTGCTCATTCCTGCAAGTCGCTTGAACACTCCTAGATCAACACAGTAGGATTCTGCTTCACTGTATTCTACTATTCCCCTTCTATATAGGTCTGCCAGGCTCATGTCCATTGTTACCATGCCCATCTTCCCACTGGTCTGCACTATGCTGTCTATCTGATGGGTCTTGCCTTCGCGGATTATATTTCTTATGGCAGGAGTTGAGGTCATTATCTCAAGGGCTGCTGTTCTTCCATGTCCTCCCGATAGCTGAAGCAGATGCTGTGATATTACTCCCTCCATTACTGCTGCAAGCTGTACCCTGATCTGCTGCTGCTGGGAGGGTGGGAAAACGTCAATTACCCTGTCTATCGTTTTGGAGGCTCCGATGGTATGGAGGGTTGAAAATACAAGGTGGCCTGTTTCTGCGGCCGTTATGGCAATGGATATGGTCTCTAAGTCTCTCATCTCTCCTACCAGTATTACATCCGGGTCCTCACGGAGGGCTGCCCTTAAGGCGTTGGAGAAGGACTGGGTATCATCTCCCACCTCCCTTTGGTTTACAATGCTCTTTTTATGTCTGTGCATGTATTCTATAGGGTCCTCCAGGGTAATTATATGTCTCTTCTGGGTATTGTTTATCTCGTTTATCATTGCGGCAAGGGTTGTTGATTTACCGCTTCCAGTTGGCCCTGTTACCAGAACCAGCCCCCTCTGCTTTACGCACAGGGATTTCAAAACGGGAGGCATGTTAAGGTCATCAAGGGTAGGTATCTTAAGCCCTACTGACCTTAATGCAAGTGCACAGCTTCCTCTTTGGTGGTATGCATTTACCCTGAAGCGTCCTACACCCTCCAGCGAGTAAGAAAAGTCCAGCTCTCCTATTTCCTCAAACTTGTTATACTGCTCTTCGGTTGTTATCCCCTTAACTATCTTAAGGGTATCCTTAGCATCCAGCTTTTCCTCTCCTATTGGTGTCAGCTCTCCATATATCCTGAGCATTGGTGGCAGACCAACGGTTATATGCAGGTCTGATGCCTCGGATTCTATACACTTGTATAATAGCTCATCCATGCTGTGACTTAACATTGCATTTCCCCCTTATTCCTTCAGAAAGGCTATCTTAACCATCTCATCAACAGTGGTAATGCCCTTCATAACCAGGTCAGTTGAAGCCATCTTAAGGGTTTTCATTCCTTTTTCTATGCTCATATCCCTTATTTCATCTGTGCTTCTTCCGCTAATTATTGCTTCCCTAAGCTCCCTTGTTATTTCCATAACCTCATATACTCCGGTTCTTCCAATGTATCCGCTGCCATTGCAGAAGGTACAGCCCTCTCCCTTGTACAGGGTTATGTTCTGATAGTCCTCTATGCCAAGCATCTTCTTCTCATAGGAATCTGCCTGGTATGCTTTTTTACAGTGTGGGCATATTTTTCTTACAAGCCTCTGGCTCATTACTCCACAAAGAGATGTAGCAACCAGGTAGGGCTCTATGCCCATGTCCACAAGCCTCACAATGGCTGATGGGGCGTCGTTTGTATGAATGGTGCTCATAACAAGATGTCCTGTTATTGCAGCCCTTACAGCTATTTCAGCAGTTTCACCGTCACGAATCTCTCCTATCATTATAACGTCAGGGTCCTGACGGAGTATTGACCTTAAGCCTGATGCAAAGGTAAGCCCTGCCTTAGGGTTTACGTTTACCTGGTTTATGCCTTCAAGCAGGAACTCCACAGGGTCCTCTACTGTAATAATGTTTACCTCCGGGGAGTTTATATCGTTAAGGAAGGTGTAAAGTGTTGTAGATTTTCCACTTCCTGTAGGTCCTGTTACAAGGAATATGCCATAAGGGCTCCTGGTTATGTTTTCAAGCTTTTCCAGGTCCTCAGGTGGAAAGCCCAGCTTTTCTTTTCCTATAAGGAAGCCGTCCCTGGACAGCACCCTGATTACCACCTTTTCACCAAATACAGTAGGCAGCACAGATACACGCAGGTCCACATCCTTATCCTCAAGGCGTATCATTATTCTTCCATCCTGTGGGATTCTTTTTTCAGCTATGTTCATGTTTGCAAGTATCTTTATTCTTGTAATCAAGGCCCCCTGGGTATCCTTTCCGGGCTTTAGTACCTCGTGCAGCTCTCCGTCTATCCTGAACCTGATTTTAACATACCTTTCAAAGGGCTCTATATGTATATCGGATGCCTTTGATTTTATTGCATTTATGATAATACTTTCAACAAGCTTAACCGCAGGGGCGCTTTTTACCTCTGCATCCTCCTCGTTATCCTCCGTATCCTCTCCGGAGTTTTCCTGCTCCTTAGACAGCTCGTCCGCTGCTTTTTTAACCAGCTGGGTAGAATAATATTTTCCTATGGCCTTTTTTATGTCCTCCCTGGAGCCCAGGAGAGGCTCTACTTCCTTACCTGAGGATATCTTGACGTCATCTAGGGCAAAGAAGTTTAAAGGGTCAGTCATTGCCACAAGTATTTTGTTGCCCTTAAATCCCAAGGGAAAAAGGGTGTATTTTGTCGCAATGTTTTCAGAAATTGACTTTACCGCCTCAAGATCAACAGCTATTCCCTCAAGATTTACTCTTGGTATATCCAGCTGCTCTTGAAGCGCATCAAGCACCTGCTCCTCTGTTACGTAACCAAAATCTGTCAGTATCTCACCTATACGCTTCCCAGTCCTTTTCTGTTCCTTAAGTACTGTATCCAGCTGCTGTCTGGTTATTTTTCCTGAATCATAAAGCGCATCTCCAAGTTTCTTTTTCTCTTTAAATGCCATTATTATCCACATCCAATACAAGTATATTATAGTATTCTTTAAAGCTTAAATACAACTCTATATAAATCCATAATCTTATCTAAAATTGTATTATTTTAACGTATTTGTATATTTAATTTTAACCGATATTAAATTTATTATATACAATCTTTTGTAAATAGACAATGGAAAAAAATTAAATGCTTAATAAATATGAAAACAATAAGATTAGAATGTTTCTTTTTAAAGCCTTTTGATATCATGTGGAGGTTGAAACCAGCTGCATGTTTTAAATGTTTTAAATGTTCTAACTATTCTAACAATTTACAAAACAATCTATATATTAATATATTGCTTTATAAACTTCCATGATGATATTTATTATAAGGATTTCTGACTACAAATCTTACAATATATGGTAGTTATATTATAACTCATATTCATAGAATTGCAAGTATCCTGTTTAAAGTTTTATTTAAAACATGATAATATACAAAAGGCACTGGCAGACTGCCAGCGCCTCAGGATTATATGGATATTAAAGATCGTAGTACCTTGCAAACTCTGCAGCATTTGGAATGCGGTTTATTTCAGCTGCTTCCCTGCGGATGGTCTTTATCCAGTTCTCAACAAGCTTCTCCGGGAATACCCCTCCTGCAGTTAAATAATCATGGTCGTCCTCCAGGGCATCCAGTGCCTCGTCCAGGGTTTCCGGAAGTGCTCCCAGCTTATCCTTCTCCTGCTGCGGAAGGTCAAACAGGTTGAAGTCAAAGGGTCCCCAGTTATGGTCCTTAGGGTCTATCTTGTTTTTGATTCCGTCTAAGCCTGCCATGAGTATTGCTGCATAGGCATAGTATGGGTTGCACATGGCATCTGGGTTTCTAAGCTCAAAACGCTTCTTGTCAGGCGACTTAACATATGCAGGTATACGGATAACTGCACTTCTGTTAGCCATGGCATAGCCTATTGTAACAGGAGCCTCAAAGCCAGGAACAAGGCGCTTATATGAGTTGGTGGATGGATTGGTGAATCCGCAAAGTGAGCGCACATGCTTCAGGAGTCCTCCTATGAAGTACATGGCTGTCTGGCTCAGCTGTGCATAGTTGTTCTCATCGTAGAATACAGGCTTTCCATCCTTCTTAAGAAGCATATGTACATGCATACCATTGCCTGCCTCGCCATATACTGGCTTTGGCATAAGGGTAGCTGTCATGCCCTCCTGTGCAGCAGTATTCTTTATAACATACTTGGCAGCCATGGTGTTATCTGCCATCCTGGTCATCTCACCAAGCTCGACCTCTATTTCAAGCTGGCCGGAGCCGCCAACCTCGTGGTGGTGGTATTTTACATCCACTCCCCACTTCTTCATTTCCATGCACATGCGGTTCCTTAAATCAAAGGTAAGGTCAAGGGGCTTGTCTGCGTGGTATCCTCCATGAGGAGGTGTATGGTATCCATTATTACACTCATTAGCCTCTGAGCTCCATACAGATTCCCTGCTGTAGAGCCTGTAGCCCATGTTGTCCGGCCTCATGCTGTAGCTCATGCCGTCAAAAACATGGAACTCGTACTCAGGTCCTATTATCATCTCATCAGCAACCCCAAGCTCCTTCATATAGGCAGCTGCCCTCTTTGCAACGTTGCGGGGATACTGGTCAAAGGGACGGTTCTCAGGATGGTCAATAACCATAACATCGCCTATCATGGTTAAGGTTGGTACCTCAACAAATGGGTCAACAACAGCTGTTGACAGGTCAGGTATGAATACCATGTCACTGTTTTCCACCATGGCATAGCCATAATTGGAGCCATCAAAGCCTATTCCGCTTACCATAGTGTCCTCGTTAAGCCTTTCAGCAGGTATTGACAGGTGTTTCCATCTGCCATGGAGGTCGGTCATTTTGAAATCTACTATTTCAATGCCGTTTTCCTTTATGAATTCCATTGCCTGATGAATATCCTTGAACATATATAAAACCTCCCAATATTTTTTCAATATGATTCTATCATATGATGGGAGCTGTAACAATTAACGCCATAAAAAGAATATGGGTATTCCAAAATATTATAATACAAAAAGCTGTCCCAAAGCTGGGACAGCTAAACCTATCTTTATCTTTCAAGGTCAGGAATGTTTTCCTTAAGAACCTCTATTAATTCCTTTGTAACAGGCGTCATGGGGGCATTTTCAAGCACTATGTATCCAAATTCCAGCATACTGTCCCTGCTTTCTATGGGAACGGATATGACCTTGTAGGAGGACTCCTGGGAGTCGAAGTCATATATTCCTATGCTGTAAAAGTCGCTGGCTGATATGAGATGAAGAAGGGATGCACGGCTGTCCAGATACACAATTCTTGAGGAATGGCTCAGGTTCCTTTCTATGTTATCCTCATATATGCGGTACATGAAATCCTCATACTGCCCGGCGTAGCGTACAAAGCCATAGCCCCTAAGTGTGTCAAGGTTTATGGGGATACCCTTTTTAATAAGAGGATGGTTTTCAGAGATTATAATGTGGGGCTGTATGGTTGCAAGGCGGGTATAGACAAGCCCCCTTGCCTCAAACTCCTCCATAATCTCATCCCTGCGGCGTGTTCCGAAGTCCAGCACTCCTATTTTTACCCTGCGGGAGTAAACATCATTCATTACACTTTCCATGCTGCCTTCATTGAGCTTGTGGGAGAAGGTCTTGTCATCCTTGTGGTTTATAACAACCTCAATGAAGGCTTCCATGATGTGGGAGAACTTGGTCATGGAAACCTCAAGGGAGCTTTCACTGCGGGTACCAGGCTTGCTGATTGCCTCAAGCTCCTTGATATCGTCTAAAACCTTATGGGCACGAAAAAGAAACTCCTCCCCTTCAGGGGTTAAGCTTACGCCTGTAGTGGTTCTGAAAAGCAGATGTGTGTCCATATCCTCCTCCAGCTTGGCTATTATTTTTCCAAGATGGGGCTGTGACACATACAGCCTCTGAGCCGCGCGGTTAATGGAGCCAGTCTCAGCAACAGTCACAAAGTATTCCAAATCCCTTATTTTCATGTAATGCATCCCCTTATTTAGTATGAGTATATATGGCTATTTTCCGAAGCTCTCAAGATACTTATCCGCAGAACGGGACATCTCCCTGGAAAAATCAGAGTTATATTTTCTTTTACAGAAGGCATCAATCCATTCCTGGTATCCTCTCTCCCCTGCATTCTTCCCTAGCATGGCTTTAAGCTCGTCCTCATCCATATGCCTGTAGACATTGGTATGTACTATATGCTCCATACTGCAGCGCTGGGGCTTTGTGCGGCCTTTCTGCTGCTCCGTAGGCCAGCCTATAACCAGCATGGCTGCAGGAACGACATATTCCGGAAGGCTGAGAAGCTCCCTGTGAGTCTCGCACCTTTCCAGTATGTCCCCTATGTAGCAGCTGCCAAGTCCAAGGCTCTCCGCAGCCACAACAGCGTTCTGTGCAGCGATAAGTGCATCAGCTGCAGCTAAAAGCAGGTCGCCAGTGCCTGGTGTGCGTGGGCTGCAGAGGGCATGGCTGAAAGCATCATACCACTTCTGGCAGTCTGCGCAGAATATGAGCACAACAGGTGCAGAGGCAATAAAGGGCTGATGGTCGCAGGTATCTGCCAGGGTGTCCTTCAAATGCTGGTCGGTTATATCAAGAATAGTATAAAGCTGCTGGTTACCCGCGGTAGGTGCCTGGGCAGCAGCTTCCAGTATAAGCTGCTTCATCTCCTCAGGTACAGGCTCATCAGTATAGGCTCTCACTGATTTTCTGCTGAAAAGCTCCTTTATTGTATTGTTCATGGTATACCACCTTTCAAGATATAATTTTATTTACTTACCCCTTGCAAGCATAGTAACGCCGCTTGGCATTAATATTCAATCCAGACAACTTCTCCATTCTTATTCTGATATTTACGGGATGGGGGTCCCCATGGGAAAAGCCATGAATATATTCCATCACCAGCATGGGGCTGGTAGAAAGGCTTTCTATAACCTGAGGGCAGGATACTCCCTTCTCGCTGCTGTTGTTCTTACACACGCTCCACAGGCATAGGGGTAACCTCCATGTGCAGCTTCTCAGTGGTAATGCCATGGCCCACAACCTCATGCTTTTTAAAAACACTTATTATTTCTAATGCCCTTTTGTGTTCATCATATTTATTACCCATAAGCTCACACCCTCAGCCTATATTTTAACAGTAACTTTATTATACTTCTTTGGGTATTTTATGACAACAAAATGAATGGTACGACTCTCAAATACTTCAGGTTCAAAATACCTAGCAAAGCTTTTAGAAAATTTAAGCTTAAAAAAACTGGCTGGCATAAGCCAACCAGTTATAGTTCATATAAGCTCGGGGAATGTCCCCTGCTCAACATACATTTATTCTGTTTATTATAGCGTCCATCATCCCTTAACTGCGCCTGCAGCTACGCCCTTAACAATATACTTCTGGCACAGAAGGTAGAATATTACAACTGGAATTATGGCAAGAACAAGCACTGCCATCATGGCACCCATATCTACGGAGCCATATCCTCCCTTCAGATACTGCACAGCCATAGGAATGGTTTTGTATTTTGTATCCAGTACCAATGATGGGAGCAGGTAGTCGTTCCATATCCACATTACATTTAATATACCAACGGTAATTATTATTGGCTTTAAAAGGTGTATTACAATTGAGAAGAAGGTTCTTATAGGTCCACATCCGTCTATCATAGCCTGTTCTTCAACCTCAAGAGGTATGCTTTTTACAAAGCCTGTAAACATGAAGGTTGAAAGTCCCGATCCAAATCCAAGATATATCAGGAGTATGCCCATGGGAGTTCCAAGATGAAGCATGTTGGATATTTTGCTCATAGGGAACATGACCATCTGGAAAGGCACAACCATTGAAAATACAAGCAAATAGTATAATACCTTGGTAAACCTGCTATTAATTCTTACAATGTACCATGCTGTCATGGAGGTTGCAAGAAGTATCAGTATTGTGGAGCCCACGGTAATAAACAAAGAATAACCGAAGGAGTTAAAGAAGCCTGTTTTATCAATTCCGTTTATATAGTTGGACCAGCCTGCAAAGGTTCCTTTATTAATGCTTGGCAATGCAAATGGCTGGGTATTTATAAACAACTTTCCCTTAAAGGAGTTTATTGCAAGAATTACTATTGGAGCAATAAACGCTACTGCCAGTAAAAGCAGAACGATAAATACTATAGGATGTCTTTTCTTTTCCATTATTACTCCACCTCCTTACTTCTTGATAGATACATGGAAAGCATGGAAATTGCTCCGACTAATATAAAGAATATAACAGCCTTTGCCTGACCAACGCCTTCCCATCCTGTACGGCTGTAGAAGGTATTGTATATATCCAAGGCAACCATTGCAGTTCTTTTGCCAGGAGCACCGGCAGTCAGGGCATAGTTCTGGTCAAACAGCTTGAAGGAGTTTGTTATAGTAAGGAACAGGCAAATGGTTATAGACGGCATCACCATTGGAATAGTTATGCTCTTCAGTCTCTGCCACCAGTTAGCTCCGTCAATTTTAGCCGCTTCCATCATTTCATCTGGAATGCTCTGTATTCCAGCAATATATATAATCATCATATATCCTATGAGCTGCCAGTTCATAAGAACAATCAAGCCCCAGAATCCATATTTAGCATCAAAGGTAAGTGTCACATTGAAGTATGACAGTATACCGTTCAGGATCATCTGCCACAGCCATCCTAATACTATGCCTCCAATAAGGTTGGGCATGAAAAATATTGTTCTGAAAATATTCGTTCCTTTTATTTTCTTTGTAAGCATCATAGCTAATATAAACGCAAACAAATTTATCGTTATTACTGCAACCACAGCAAACTTAGTTGTAAAGAGCATTGCATCCAAAAACTCACTATTAACAGTAAATGCTTTTACATAGTTAGAAAAACCAATCCATTTAGCATCTGACACTGTGGTAAACTCACAGAAGGACAGGTATATTCCTACAACAAATGGAATCACAAATGCAATTAGGAATGCTGCCAGCGTTGGAAAAACAAACAGCATAAAGTATTTTCTTAATGATTTCTGCATAATAGCCACCTCTCTTTCCTTATATTCAACAAGCTGTCCAGCACAGCAATGTGCTGGACAGCTTGTTGTAAGAAATAATTAATTTTTTTATTATTTTGTAGCTTTGTACTCTGATGCCCAGGCATCAACTACAGTCTTTTTAACCTGATCCCAGGTTTTCTGTCCCTGTGCATACTCAAGAAGAACATCTCCAAAGTAGTTCTTGAATGCGTCTGATGGGAATGCGTTGAAGGTCCACTGTATTGAGGTAATTCCATCCTTGTTCATCCATTTCATAACCTCCTGGGAAAGTGGATCCTCCGGAAGTTCATCAGATGTAAAGGTGTTGAATGGTGCAATAAAGTCCATTTGCTTTAATGCAATCTGCTTTCCAGTATCACTTGAGAAAAGCCATACCAGGAAGTCAAGGGCTGCCTTCTGCTTTTCCTCTGAAAGCTTGCTGTTTATTGCAAAGTTGTTCTCTGTTCCTACACAAAGACCCTGTGACTCTTCACCTTCAATACCAGTATATATTGGAAGGAACTTTATGTCGGCAGCATTAACTGTGTTGCCTTGAACTTCAAGAATCTGGGACGCTGCCCAATTGCCATTCTGAACCATAGCACTCTGTCCTAAAGCAAATTCAGACATGGAGGTTTCAACTGTTACGTTGCTAAGCATGGATGGCTTAGATACGGAGTTGTTAATGTAAAGGTCAAAAATGTTCTTAAAGTTATCTGCATATGAAAAATCTACTGTTGGGGAGTTCAGTCCCTTAATAATCGTGCTGTCATAGCTTTTATCCTTTAGGAATTCATAGTAGAAAGGCACGTTTGCAAGGTGAGACTGCCATCTCCACTGCTCTCCAGATGCAAGTGAGGTTGAGGAGAATACTCCCTGAATTCCAAGCTCATCAAGGCAGTTGTTAGTCATATCTTCCACTATAGCCTTAAGCGCTTCAAAATTCTTAATCTCATCCATTGAGTTATAAGGTGTAGTCTTTTTTGAGGATGCAAAGTACTTATTCATTATGGCATCGTTATATATGATGCCATAGCCCTCAACTGTGTATGGGATTGCAAGTACTTTGTCATCAGATGTAAGAGCCATGCTCTTGTCTGAAAGTATATTGTATAATTCAGTGTCCTTAAGATCTGCGCAGTAATCCTTCCAGCTCTCAAGACCTACCGGTCCATTTACAACAAATATTGCAGGGGCATCTTCCTTTGCCATCTCTGACTTCAAGGTAGTTTCATATGTGCCTGAAGCTGCAGTTACAACCTTTAGGTCTACTCCTTTTTCCTCTTTGTAAGCCTTCGCAACGTCATTCCACGCACTTTCTATTTCAGGCTTAAAGTTAAGAAGATATACTGATGATGTTGCTGTTGTACCATTACCAGAGTTGTTTCTTCCACATCCTACAAATAATGCTGAACACATTGCTGCTATAAGTATAATAGACAGTACCTTTTTCATTACCTTCTCTCTCCTTAATTCTTTATTAATTTAAACCATTCGAAAGCGAACAGGTTAAATTCGAAAATTATCGAAAATTGTTTCCTGAAATATAGTAACATTTATCACTAAGCTTGTCAATCAATTATAAGTCATTACATCTGTTATATTTTGGGCAAATTTTTTTTTATTATACTGAATTTGTAGAATACACTAAAATAGTATAGGTAACCCTTTTATAGCATTGTGCAAAAAAATAAGGTGCCCTGACAGCACCTTATTTTAAACAGCTATTGTTTAATTTTTAGAATGTAACCACCAGAAGCATCTTAAACTGCTCTTTGCCGTAAACTGCATGTGGATGTTTTGCAGGCATTACAATAGACTGGCCTTCTGTAAGCTCATATTTAACACCCTCTATAGTTATCTCCCCTACTCCATCAAGGCATGTAACCAAAGCATCTCCACCAGACTCATGAGTACTTATCTCCTCTCCCTTGTCAAAGGAAAAGATAGTTATGCTAACAGCACTGTTTTGTATTAGGGTTTTACTTACAACCTGGCCCTGCTGGTAGTTAACAAGGTCCTTCAGGTATAGAACCTCTGACTTATCAATATTCTTCATAATATCCATATGTATACCTCCTAGCATAATTAATCCTAATTATCATTCTCCCCGAAAATTCTAAAAAGTCAATACATATATTGGCACGACATGAGATTTGTCCCTATTATTATGCAATATATGTTGATATAATAGATGTATTGATTATATCCTTCAGGCATCGGGGGTGTTTACTTATGCATGATCCGGTCAAGCGCATATGCATTATTGCCACTTCAGCTGTAATCATAGCTACAGGTATAATAGTGATTGCTGCAAAGCCACGGATAGAAATAAAGGGGCCAAAGGTTGTAAATATGATGGTAAATGAGAAATATGAGGATACTGGTGCATGTGTTTATATTTATAACATGGATATTACAAACCTTCTTACCACAATATGCTATGTAGATACTTCAAAGGAAGGAACCTATAAGGTTGAATATAGCTTAATGTTCAGAGGGAAACGCATCTGTGCTACCAGAACAGTGCATGTGTTAGCTCCCCACTGATTCTCCTTGTATTATGATGTATGGCAAATGGCTGCACCAAGTTGGGGCAGCCATTGCTTGTTTTATATATTTTTATAAATCAGTTTTTCTGCCTGAGCATTACGAACACCTTTTTTATGCTAGGGGGATTGCCCTTATACAGAGACATCATCTTATATATCCTTCCTGCCAGGATTACTATAAGTACTGAACATATAAGCACTATTACCATTGAGCAAAAGCCTGTTAATAATGATGTCTGGCCTACAAGCACCCTGCTTGGTGTTACCAGTATTGCAGTAAGCGGGAACCAGTTAAGCCACTCTGCAGAGGAGGACATTCCCGAACCCATTCCCCCTGCGAACATGGTACAAATGAAGCTTATTACCAGCGCCAGGGTAAAGAGCATATTGGTTGTGGACAAGTCCTCGGCCTTGCTTGCCAGGGACCCTCCGATTGATGCAATGGAGCAGTAAAGCAGGAAGCCTGATAGTATTATTAATACTGCAAGTATAACTCCCTGTATGGTAAACATTCCGGAGAGGCTTCCAAAGGTTTTAAACAGCTGTATTATTCCCATATTAGTATCAGGATTTATATATTTTGCAAGGTAGGTTCCCCCTGCAAAGCCTCCAACCAGGCATAATATCCATACAGACAGCTGGGTTATTCCTGTAAGTGCAATTGCCAGCACCTTTCCCATAACCATAGCCCCGGGCTTTACTGCAATAAGGAAGGTATCCATAAGCTTAGAGCTCTTTTCCATAAGGACACTATTTGCTACATCCATACCATATCCCAGTATCATAAAATACAGCACCATTATATTAAGATAGGGCAGAAGCATTGCCATTACCTTCTTTGCCTCATCATATCCTCTATCCTCTGAGTCCTTGTCAGCTGCCTCAATAACTGAAACCGGAACCGACAGCTCTGTCAGCTGGCTGTAATCCAGTCCAGATTTCTGTACCTTAACATATGCAAAGCCCTGGTTCATAAAGCCCTGGAAGGCACCCACATCACCCTCTGTAAGCTTGGTAGCTTCCGGCTTAATGAGGCTTATATTATAGGAGCCGTCCTTCTCATCAATTGCCATAAGCAGTGCATGGCCATCTGACTTCAAGGCTTCAGCCTCTGCCTCTTTAATATTGTCATAGCTTACATAGCTTATATTTTCAAAGCCTTTGATTCCTGCCGAGTTAAGGAAGCTCAAATCTATCTTATCTGTGGTACTGTTGTCCACCACAAATACCTGTTTTATATTCGATGTGGCATATTCACCATATTCACCATATTCACCGTTTTCAGCTGTGCCCATATTGACTTTGTTTTTACTGCTATTGTTCTCTGTTATTCCCATAACGATTATTGGCACAATAAGGCACAGTATTCCAATAATGATGGTTGTGTTCTTAAAGCTTCTGCCCAGGGCATGCTGCCTGAATGTAAACCTGAATATTTTTGAAAAGCCTTTAAGTTCATTTTTCATGCTACTCCACCTCCCTAGCCTTTCTGAGGCCTGCCATAGAAAGCAGCTCCTTCAGCTTCACAGGGCTTCCCTTGTGTATTATAAGTCCTTCATACACCCTTGAGCAGAAAACTGCAAGAAGCACAATGATCCCTATTTGAATAATCCATGACAGCAGAAGCATGTATATGCTTATACCTCCGCATACATACTGCACCGGTGCACAGAAGATTGAAACTATAGGAATTAGCGACACTGCTATGGCCACTGCAGTGCTTCCTGTTTCCGCATATAGCGGTGTAGCAAATACCGATACCAGATAGCCGGCCATAACTATCATGGTTACATTCATATTAGCAGACTGCATATCCTCCATAGATGAACAGCTGGTGCCTAGTATACCTCCAATAATGGCTAAGGTAAAATAAGCAAGTATTAATGAAACAGCTGCTATAACTATGGTCATTGGACTTATATTCATGGATGAACCTGTAAGTCCTGAGCTCCCGATAAGCTTTTTTATCTGCTCAGTTCCCGTAAGCATTCCTCCTGCAAAATAGGATACCCCAAAGGCAGCTGCCACCATTAGCGTGGTTGTAATGGTGTAAATCATAACTGCCAGAATTTTACCTAGTATAAGTGCAAGGGGCTTAATGCTTACCATAAGAAGCTCCACCAGCTTGGAGGACTTCTCCTCTATTACAGCCTGGATTATATATATGGTTGAAAACATGCAAAGCATGAACACAGCCGCAGCGTAGGCATACTGCACAACAAACATGGTCCCCATGCCTGGCCCCTCATCCTTCTGAGTATATTTATCCATGGACATGGACTCTATATTATATGGTGACATAACTATGGAAAGCTGCTTATCCGTTGCTCCTAATGCCTTATAACGTGCTTTGTTGAAG
>JAEZLD010000086.1 GCA_023415335.1 Bacillota bacterium
GAACACTTTTAAAAAATGAGCTGAAGCTTAATGTCAGGGACATGAACATGGTAATATTTGCAGTTATAATGCCCATGGTTGTTCTTGTAATCCTGGGATTTATATACGGAACTAAGCCTGCTTCAGATGGTGCTCAATACACATTCATGGAGCAATCCTTTGGGGCAATCTGCACCATTTCTATTTGTGCAAGTGGGCTAATGGGACTGCCTCTTGTGGTATCTGATTATAGGGAGAGAAAAATACTTAAGCGTTTTAAGGTAACCCCTGTGAGCCCAACAAAGCTGCTTGCAGTGGAATTTATGATTTATGTGATTTACTGTATTGTGTCAATGCTTATACTGATTCCTACAGCCATGCTGTTCTGGAGGGTAAGGTTACAAGGCTCCTGGCCTGCATTTTTAGGAAGCTGGCTGCTTACAATGATATCTACCTTAAGCATTGGAATGGCTGTAGGGGGAATCGCCAAGAATTCTAAAACTGCAGGTATGATTGCAAGCCTTCTGTACTTCCCAATGCTCATATTCTCCGGAGCAACGCTTCCACTTGAGGTTATGCCGGGGATAATGCAGAAGGTGGTAAGCAACTTCCCACTGACGCATGGAATCCAGCTTATGAAGTCAACATTCCTGGGGCTGCCTGTTGGAAGTCCATGGCTGCCTGTTTTGGTTATGGTAGCAGTCACCGTTATATGTACCGGAATATCCATAAGGTTTTTCAAGTGGGAATAATGATAATAAACTGCCAGAGGGAGTATTTTTGCTGGCAGCTTTTCCTTTACATAGGGCCAGGTGGAGAATATAATAAGACAAAACAATAGAAAAATTGTTTGACTGCATGGAAAGGGGAAGAAGGCCGGAATGAGTTTATTAGAGGTAATGCAAAATAGGCGTAGTGTAAGAAAGTACACAGGCGAAGCGATTAGTGAGGAGAACCTGATGAAGGTCCTTCAGGCTGGACTGCTCTCTGCATCCAGCAGAGGGATTAAACCTTGGGAACTGATTGTGGTTAAAAATAAGGACATGCTTAAGAAAATGTCCCAGTGCCGCACGGGTGCAGCCAAAATGCTGGAAGGTGCTGATGCGGCGGTTGTGGTGATTGCCAACAGTGAGCTGTCCGACGTATGGATTGAGGACTGCTCAATCGTAATGGCAAACATGCATCTGATGGCAGATAGCTTAGGGCTTGGAAGCTGCTGGATTCAGGGACGTCTTCGCGAAGCACCAGATGGAAGAAGCACGGAGGAATACCTTCGTGAAATGCTTGGGTATCCAGATAGCTATAAGCTGGAGGCGATTTTGTCCCTTGGTGTGCCTGAAAGCCACCCGGATATGCAGCAGCTATCCAGCCTGCCTATGGATAAAATCCACAGGGAGAGGTTCTGATATGAAATTGATTTATGGAACTGGAAATCCGGCAAAATTGGCTTCTATGAGAAGAAGACTTGGGGGCTTGAAGGTTGAAATCTTGGGACTAAAGGATATAGATAAAGAAATACCGGAGGTCACTGAGGATGGAAGGACGCCTTTGGACAATGCAAGAAAAAAAGCTATGGCTTATTATAAAGTATTTGGTGAGCCAGTATTTTCATGTGACTCTGGTCTGTATTTTGACAGTGTTCCAGATGAAGTGCAGCCCGGGGTACATGTGCGTAACGTGAAGGGAAAATGTCTCAGTGATGCAGAGATGATTGATTATTACAGCAGCATTGCAAAAGAATATGGCGATTTGACAGCCAGATATAAAAATGCAATTGTTCTTGTAATGGACAATGGACATGTTTATGAGTCTATGGATGATAGTCTTGCCAGCGAACCATTTATAATTACCTCTGTTCCACATGAAATCATAAAACAGGGCTTTCCGCTGGACAGCCTGTCGGTGGATATAAAGACAGGTAAATACTACTATGACCTTGAAGGCAGTGAATTGGATGAGGTTGCAGTGGAGGATGGATTTCTGGACTTTTTTAAAAAGATACTTCCATAATAAATTATTGCTATAGCATATTGTATAGTAGGGAGCCTCCATGGCTCCTGTTTTTTATAGACATATGTTTCAATAAAGCTTATTATTGTATTATGTTATATACACAATATGGTGGTGAAGGGAATGCATTACAATTGTTTGGTTGTTGACGATGAAGTGGAGCTTGCAATGATGACCTGTGAGTACTTTCAGATGTTTGATGTGAGCTGCACCTACGCGGAGTCTGTAAAAGGCTGCATTGACTTTTTGAAGGATAATCAGGTGGACATGATACTCCTTGATATAAATCTGGGTGATGGAAGTGGCTTTGCTCTTTGCAAAAGGCTGAGAGAAGAAATCAACATTCCAATATTGTTTATAAGTGCGAGGCAGAGTGACGACGACGTACTGACCGCTCTTAACATTGGAGGGGATGATTATATTAAAAAGCCCTATGCCTTAAGCATTCTTCTTGCAAAGGTTAAGATTGTACTTAGCCGTATGGTTAGGGCTGGTGATGTACAAGCTACCTATCGGACTGAGGTCTATAAGGACATATGCATTTATGAGGATACCATGAGCGTTTCTGTTGGCGATAAAAAGGCGGCTCTTAAAGCAAGGGAATTTCAGCTTTTTAAGTATCTGTTTGAGAACCGTAATAAAATCGTGAAAAAGGAACAGGTATTTCTCTCTGTGTGGGGAGATGGGTTTTATAGTGATGGAACCTTAAACGTCCATATAAGAAAGCTCCGAGAAAAGCTTGAGGAGGATCCCAATAATCCCAAATACATTAAAACAGTATGGGGTACTGGGTACATATTAGAGGTATGAAAATAAGGATTTTTGTAATATTATATACCCTTATTATGGTTTCTTTTATGGGTACGGTTCTATTAAAGGTCAA
>JAEZLD010000106.1 GCA_023415335.1 Bacillota bacterium
ATAATCCTTATTTTTCTCAACTGGTATTTCTCTTTTCATTTTTAACACCTACTTACTAGATTCATCCATAATATTGTAACAAAAAAAACGTATATAGGAAATAAAATATCCCTCATAAAGAGGGATATTAAAGGTTATTCTCTGCTGTATTCTCTGTCTGGTGCCTTTGATACGGTGTAAATCAGGTATACTCCTGCTATACCTACCAGGGTAAATACTATTCTACTAAGAAGAGAATTTGCCCCGAATAGGAAGGTTACAAGATTGAACCTGAATATTCCTACAAGGCCCCAGTTTAAGGCACCAATTATGGTAAGAACAATTGCTACCCAGTCTATGCCATCATACCTCATTTTCATTCCTCCTTGTTCATAAGGTAAGAGTATGATTTATGTTTCATACCATTAATGTTTACAAAAGAGCTTAAAATTATACCTAAATAAAAAAAGCACATCCGAAGATGTGCAAATGTAGAATCAGCTACCAGTTAAGTCGCCTTTATTGATTATTTACCATTTTTTATATAATTATACATATGTATTCTATATTACCATTAGCTAATATGAGCTTTTCCACTATAAATGATTCCATATCTGGTATCCATAGTAATAAGAGACCCTGTCTTTATAATACTGGTGGCATTCTCCGCTCCTGTAATCAGTGGTATTCCATCCTTTATGAGCTTAAGGGCTGCATCTGAGGTATTACCACCTTCCTCTGCAATAACGCCTCCCACACAGTCTGCCAGGTTCAGGTATTCATCTTTTATATTCTTAACAACAATTATGTCGCCGTCGTTTACCATTTCCACAATTTCTTCGGCTGAGGCATCCTCTGGTATTATAAATGCATTCCCATATGTGGAGTTTCCTACTCCTACTCCCCTTACAAGGAGTTGTCCTACTATGTGTACCTTAAGCAGGTTAGTTGTTCCAGCATAGCCTACAGGCACTCCTGTAACTACTACAACCAGTTCGCCGGTTTTAACATAGCCCTGTTCCTGTGCCCTATCAACAGATTTCTCCAGAACCTCGTCTACTGTTTTCATCTCTCCTGCTACTATTGGATATACTCCCCAGGATATGGAGAGTTTCCTTGCTACATCCTCATTAGGAGTCATTGCTATTATGGCACACTTTGGCCTGTATTTGCATATTCTGTTGGCAGCTCTTCCAGTCTGTGAAACCGTTATTACTGCTGATGCATCAAGTTCCTCAGCTGTGGTTGTGGCTGCACGGCTTACTGCATCTGGTACAGTATGAAGGGGATTGCTTACGTGCCTTCGCCTGAGTGCAACATAGTCAAGTGACGCTTCAGTCCTTAAGGCAATCTTTGCCATTGTAGTTACTGCCTCCAGTGGATATTTTCCGTTAGCAGTCTCTCCGCTCAGCATTATTGCATCTGTACCGTCCAGTATGGCATTAGCCACATCGCTGGCCTCTGCTCTGGTTGGCCTTGGATTTCTAATCATGGAATCCAGCATCTGTGTAGCTGTTATTACAGGCTTCCCTGCTGTGTTACACTTTTCTATTATGGTCTTTTGAGCAACAGGCACCTCTTCAACAGGTATCTCTACTCCCAGGTCTCCTCTTGCAACCATTATTGCATCTGAGAATTTAATAATCTCATCTATATTGTTAAGCCCTTCCCTGTTTTCAATCTTTGATATTATCTTCACACTATTTCCACCATTTTCCTCAAGTACCCTGCGTATAGCGATAACATCTGCAGCCTTTCTTATAAATGATGCGGCTACCATGTCCACTCCACTTTTTACGCCAAATACTATATCATCAATATCCTTCTGGGTAAGTGCTGGAAGATTTATCTTAACTTCTGGTATGTTTACTCCCTTGTTGTTGCCAAGTGCACCACTGTTTAGTACCCTGCATTTTATGTTTCTTCCTTCAATAGTCTCAACTCTCATACCAACAAGTCCGTCATCTATAAGTATGGTGTCTCCGGGCTTTACATCCTCATGGAGCTTATCATAGGTTACTGAAATAATATTGCTGTCTCCTGTAACCTCTTCTGTGGTGATTATAAACTCCTGCCCCTCACAAAGCTCTACCTTGCCTTCCTTAAAGCTCTTTAGCCTTATTTCAGGTCCCTTTGTATCAAGTATTATTGCAATGGATTTTTTTAGCTGCTGTCTTATTTTCTTAATGGACTCTATCCTTTTTCCATGCTCCTCATAGGATCCATGGGAGAAGTTCAGCCTTGCAGCGTTCATGCCAGATTCCATAAGACTCCTTAAAGTTTCTTCGGATTCACTTGTAGGACCAATTGTGCATACAATTTTAGTTTTCCTCATATATTTCTCCTTTACTTAGACAGTATCATTGAAAGATTGTATAGTTCTTCATCAAGTACTCTCTTCATTGCTATTGCCTCATCCATATCCATGTCTATTATCTTGTTATTCTTTATACCTACAACCCTCTGGCTCTTACCTTCCATAAGTACCTCTACTGCCTTAGCTCCAAGCCTTGAAGCAAGTATTCTATCAAAGGCTGTGGGACTTCCTCCTCTTTGTATATGGCCTAGGATTGTTGATCTTGTTTCAATACCTGTAACCTCTTCAATTTCCTTAGCCATAGCCTGAGCTCCTCCCACACCTTCTGCTAGGAGTACAAGGTTGTGCATTTTTCCTCTTTGCTTTCCTTCTATTATAGTTTTACACAGATCATCAAAATTATATTCCTTTTCAGGAATAATTATACTTTCCGCTCCTCCTGCAAGCCCTGTATAAAGGGCAATGTCTCCACATCTTCTTCCCATTACTTCTATTATGCTTACCCTCTCATGGGATGTGGAGGTATCCCTTATCTTATTTATGGCTTCAAGCACTGTGTTCTGTGATGTATCAAAGCCTATTGTATAGTCTGTATAAGCCAGGTCATTATCTATGGTTCCTGGAATCCCTACTGTATTTATACCAAACTCCTTTGAAAGCTTCTGAGCCCCTGCAAAGGAACCATCTCCTCCTATTACCACAAGCCCCTCTATTCCAAATACCCTAAGCACATTATATGCTCTTTTTCTACCCTCAGGAGCCCTGAACTCTTCGCTTCTAGCTGTTCTAAGTATGGTCCCACCTCTTTGTATTATATCTGAAACCGAATGTCTGTTCATTTCATTAATTTCTCCATTAATAAGGCCGTTATAACCCCTTTCAATGCCCATAACTCTGAGGCCATTTGCAATTCCATACCTGACTACAGCCCTTATGGCCGCATTCATACCAGGGGCATCCCCACCACTGGTGAGCACTCCTATTGTCTTCATATAACATTCTCCTCCCTCATTATAATGACTATTTCCCTAAAATAAAATAATAAATATAAACAGCATCGCCCCAGCCATCACAAATAGGCCATGGATGTAAGCACCATACTGGCGTCCTCTACCTCCATCTGTGGTACCATTACCTCGTATATTGTCCTTTGTCCTTTGTTTTGTCCAAGCTGTCTCAGTTTTACCAATATCCCATTGTCCCTTAGTGCACCGGATATCTTATCTGCTTCCTGTGTACTTTGGGCAACATACACTACTGTCCACATATCATAGTCCCCCTAAAACCTATCATGCATTGTAAAAGCAAATGCTCTTTTACTAATTATAATGTCTTTATCTGTATTATAGCATAATTAAATGATACTATTTAGTACTTATTCATTATTTGATATATACTTTACCCAGTTTTTACATTCTCCTGGCCAATTGCATCCTTAAGTACCTTTAACAGCTCCTCCTGAGGGTCTACCCACATTTCTCTTGGAACCATAAACTGTTTCTTCGTACCTCTGATATATATTATAATGGGGCATTCTCCATGATGGGAATCCATAAGTGGCTTCAGGCTTTCAATCCTCTCCTGCCAGTTTTCCTCATTAAGTCTTAAATAAATCTTCTTTATGAAGGAAGCCGCTGAACCCTTGATTAATGGCTCAATTGTTTCTGCAAGCAGCTTTGGCTCCTCCTCTTCCCTTATGCTTATCCTCCCCTTAATGACTACTATGGAATCCTCTATAAGGAACTTGCTACATTTTTGGTATGTCTTAGGAAATACCAGAACCTCAATGCTTCCCAGCTCATCCTCTAAAGTTATAAATGCCATTATATCGTTTTTTCTTGTGGATTTTATCTTTACGGAGGATACAATTCCTCCCACAATTACGTTCTGGCCGTCCTTTATGCTGGATTCATAGCCTCCAGTGCTCTCATCCTGCTCAATGATTATATCCGAAAGCTTCGTATTTGTTGCTAAATCCAGCTCCTCGCTGTATTCATCCAGTGGATGGCCACTTACATAAAGGCCCATCATTTCCTTCTCCATGGCAAGAAGGTACTTCTTATCGAATTCCTTCAAATCGGGGAAGTCATCCTTTTTAACCTTCTCCTCCTGACCCATGGAAAAAAGGGACATCTGGCCATCTATGTTATTCCTCTTCTGGGTGACTACAGAGTCTATAACCCTTTCGTATACACTCAGCAGCACAGACCTTTTAAGGCCGAAGGAATCGAATGCACCTGCCTTTATCATGCTCTCAACAGCCCTTTTGTTTATCTCTGAGAAGTCTACACTTTCACAAAAGTCTGTAAAGCACTTAAAGCTTCCCTTCTTTTTCCTTGAGTTTATAATAGAAAGAACTGCTCCTCTTCCTACGTTTTTAATAGCTGCAAGTCCAAACCTGATTCTTTTTCCTGCAACTGAGAAGTTTACATAGCTTTCATTTATGTCTGGAGGCAGTACCTCTATTCCCTTCTTCTTGCAGCTATTTATATAGAATGCCACCTTGTTGTTGTTTCCCATAACACTGGTAAGCATAGCACACATGAACTGTATGGGATAATACCTCGTAAGGTATGCGGTCTGGTATGCCACTACTGCATAGGCAGCTGCATGGCTTTTGTTGAAGGCATAGCTGGCAAAATCCATCATCTGGTTAAATATGGTCTTTGCAGTCTCCTCGCTTACGCCATTGTTTATAGCTCCTGGAACTACAAGGTCTCCATTCTCGTCCTTTAGTCCATATATGAAATTTTTACGCTCCTGCTCCATAACACTGTGCTTCTTCTTAGACATCGCCCTTCTGACCAAATCAGATCGTCCCATGGAATAGCCAGCCATGTCACGCACTATCTGCATAACCTGCTCCTGATAAACCATACAGCCATAGGTAACGCCAAGTATGGGCTCTAGCTTAGGGTCCAGGTATGTTATATTTTCAGTATGATTTTTATTCTTTATATAGGTGGGAATCTGGTCCATAGGACCTGGCCTGTATAGGGAGATTCCTGCTATTATATCCTCAAGGCTGGAAGGCTTAAGCTCCTTCATAAAACTTGTCATACCAGAAGACTCCAGCTGAAATATACCTGCTGTATCTCCCTGGCTTATGAGCTCATATACGCTGCTGTCCTCATAGTTTATGTGGTCAAGGTCAAGCTTTACGCCTTCAGTCTTCTCCACCAGCTCCAGGGCATCTCTGAGCACCGTAAGGGTCCTGAGTCCGAGGAAGTCCATCTTTAACAGCCCAAGCTCCTCTATGGTATTCATAGGAAATTGGGTAACCAGAGTATCATCATTTTTAGATAATGGAACGTATTCTACCAGAGGTCTTCCGGAAATAACTACTCCTGCCGCATGGGTTGAGGAGTGCCTTGGAATACCCTCCAAGGACCTGGAAATATCTATAAGGTATTTTACCCTTTCATCCTCTTCATACTGCCTCTTGAGTTCAGGATTCATATCCATTGCCTTATCTATGGTTATGTTAAGCTCCATTGGAATCATCTTGGCAATAACATCAACCTCTGCATAGGTATAATTAAGCGCCCTTCCTACGTCCCTAATTACTGCCCTTGCTGCCATAGTTCCGAAGGTTATTATCTGGGCAACCTTATCCTTTCCATACTTCTCCACAACATAGTCTATTACCTCCTGCCTTCTTTCGTAGCAGAAGTCCGAATCTATATCAGGCATGCTTACTCTTTCCGGGTTGAGGAACCTTTCAAATATCAAATTATACTTTATTGGGTCTATTTTGGTAATTCCTAAGGAATAAGCCACGATGGAGCCTGCTCCACTTCCACGTCCAGGCCCTGTTACAATATTATGCTCCCCTGCAAACCTTATAAAGTCCCATACAATAAGGAAGTAGTCCACATAGCCCATCTGTTCAATTATGGAAAGCTCATAATTCAGCCTATCCATAACCTCCTTTGAAGGAGGGTTATATCTCTTTTGTAGACCCTCTGTACAGAGCTTCCTCAGGTACGCCTTTGAATCCATTCCATCAGGTGTGTCAAAATAGGGCAGCTTTGTCTTGTGGAATTCAAAGTCCACATTACACCTTTCTGCTATCTTTACGGTATTGTCCAGAGCTTCAGGAGTATCCTTAAATATCTCCTCCATCTCATCCCCACTTTTAAGATAGAACTCGCTGCCTTCAAATTTCATCCTGTCACTGTCATCTATAGTCTTTCCAGTTTGTATACAGAGAAGTATCTCATGGGCATCAGAATCCTCACGATTAATATAATGGCAGTCATTGGTACATATAAGGGGTATGCCTGTTTCCTTTGAGAGCCTTTTCAAATCATTGTTTACCTTCTTCTGCTCATCTATACCATGGTCCTGGAGTTCAAGGTAGTAGTTATCCTCTCCGAATATGTTCCTGCACAAAAGGGCAGTCTGTCTGGCCTTATCATAGTCATTTTTTAACAGGTGCGACTGCACCTCTCCACCTAAACAAGCACTTAGAGCAATGAGGCCCTCACTGTTCTCCCTTAGCAGCTCGTAATCCGCTCTAGGCTTATAATAAAAGCCTTCTGAGAAGGCTGTTGATACTATCTTCATAAGATTCTTATAGCCCGTGTTGTTTTTAGCAAGAAGAACCAGATGGTAGTACTCATTATCTATTCCTGCATCCTTGTTGAAAAGTCTCCTTGGAGCAGTATATATTTCACACCCTATCACAGGGTGTATTCCCTCCTCAAGGCATGCCTTGTAGAAGTCTATGACTCCATACATAACTCCATGGTCCGTAATAGCCAGCGACTTCATCCCAAGCTCCTTTGCTCTCTTTACAAGCTGCCCCACACGAGCAGATCCATCCAAAAGACTGTATTCAGTATGAACATGCAAATGTACAAAGTCTCTCACGCTGTCACCTACCTTCTTAAAAACTTAGCGCTTAGCATTCCCTTTCCCAAAAGCATCCTTTTTCTCTCCGACCACATCTCTATCTCAACCTTAGCAAAGCTTCTTCCCATATCTATAATATTACACCCTATAATAACCTCCATGTCAACCTGTACAGGCTTGGTATAATAGACTGTAAATGAGTCTACTGTCACGTTGAAATGGTTTTTCTGCAGAAGGGTTGTAGTTGCTGCCGAGGACATTAAAAGACTCATAGCATTCCAGCTTGCTGTTCCCAAGCTTCCCAGCATGTCTGGAGTTATATTGCCATAGAAGGTAATCCCATTTTCGCTATGGGAGAAGGTAAATCTTTTAATCAGCATATCATCTATGGTATCTGCCACCTGTGGCTGACGGCTTGCAAACTGAAGGGTTTTTACTACCTCCTGATGGCTTACCGTACCAATCAGAAGCCTGTTTTCAATAACAGGTATGAACTCCATATTCTCCCATGACATAATATAGGCAGCATAGGAAATCGTAGTCCTTGGGGATATTGTTATTGGGTTCTTCACAATAAACCTTAAAATAGGTTCTGCGTCTGTTATGTCCAATGGAACGTCCTGAAGAAGTACCACACCTGCAAATCTTTTAAGCTCATCAATTACAGGAAAGGCCCCTTTCTTAAATTCCTTGGAAAATTTCCTTAATTCCCCTACAGTGGCATCCCTATCGATGCATACAGGAGTTTTATTCATTATATCCTCTGCAATTATTATATCCTTCTTAATTAGGCTTTCAGATATTGCCTTGTTTATCATAGTAGCCGTTGTAAATGTATCATAGGGTGAGGATATTATGGGGAGACTCTTTTCGTTTGCATAACTTCTTACATCCTCACTGCAGGAAAAGCCTCCTGTAATCAGCACCCCGCAATCCTTTTCCAGTGCAAGCATATGCACCTTCTCACGGTTGCCTACTATTACAATGTTTCCCGGAGTAATATATTTGGTCATCTCATCCAATGTCATTGCACCTATTACAAACTTTTTCAAAGTCTTGTACAGGCCATTTTTGCCTCCTAGCACCACACCATCTACTATATTGACCACCTCTGTAAAGGTCAGGTGGTCAATATTATTCTTATGGAGCTTTTCTATTCTGACAGTTCCCACCCTTGGTATAGTGCTTACTATTTCCAAAAGCTCAGCTTCCTTGATAGCTCTATATGCAGTCCCATCGCTTACGTTAAGCACGGTTGCAATTGAACGTACAGATATCCTGGTTCCTATTGACAAGCCTTCAATATATTTTAGTATTTCCTCATGCTTAGACATTCTCTCCCCCCATTTATAAACAGAAGTTATTCCTGAAGCTCCTCGGCTATTTTTTCAATCTTTCTAAGCCTGTGATTCACCCCTGATTTTCCTATAGGGGGATTTAGCATTTCACCTAGCTCCTTTAGTGTAAGGTCAGGATAGGTAATCCTAAGCTCTGCCACATCTCTAAGGTTATGTGGGAGCTTTCTTAAACCCACCTTATCCTGTATCAGTCTGATACATTCTATCTGCCTTACTGCAGCATCCACTGTTTTATTCAGGTTTGCAGTCTCACAGTTTACCAACCTGTTAACGTTATTCCTCATTTCCTTGTATATCCTGACGTTCTCCAAATCCAACAATGCCGAATGGGCTCCTATTATATTCAGCAGATCAACTATCTGCTCCCCTTCCTTCAAGTACACTACATAAGTATTTTTTCTTTGTATGTGCTTAGCTTTAAGATCAAAGGAATTAATAAGCTTTATTAAATCCTCCGCAAACTCCAGGGAGTTGGTTACAAACTCAATATGATACGTCTTCTCCGGATTGCTTATGGAGCCCCCTCCTAGAAACGCTCCTCTTAAGTAAGCCTTCTTGCAGCAGGGCTTCTTTATAATATCATTTCCTATTTTATTGCTCAATGTAAGCATTCCCTGGCTATGCTCCTTGAGCAGTCCTGTTCTTATAAGTATCTCCTTTGCCTTCATATCAGGGGTTACCACAAGTATATAGATATTATTCTTCTTAAGTGAGCTGTTTTTCTTGACGAGTATATCCGTGTGTATATTAAAGCAGCTTTTAAGCAGCATGAATACCCTTCTGGCTATGGCAGGGTTTTCAGTAACTATCCTAAAGCTTAATCCCTGCTTTCCCATCAGATGTATGGTTCCACTCATTCTTAGTATTGCAGCTATTTCAGCTATCTGGCAGCATTCCTTTTCATCAGATACCCTGCACATTTCATTTTTTGCAGTAGAAGAAAAAGACACCTACTTCCCCTCCTTTTTTATCTCCTTTATCCTTTCACCCAGGTAGTATTTATCCATTATCCTGCTGAAGTTTCCAGGCATTCCATATTTAAGCGTAAGCTTCATGATAACATGGGCAAGCCTCTTGTGGTCGTGCCTGAGAAGCCCATTGCGTATATCTACCAGGTCATCCTGTATGATGCTTATTTCCTTGGAAATGTTCTTCCTGTCAACTCCAACTATATCCTGGCCATCCTGTTTATATTTTTCGTAGTATTCCTTTTCTATATTACCGTTATTAGCTATGATAAAATCTATCATGCCTTCCCCACAGTGCCTTTCAATGGCATTTATATGGTCAGAGAGCATATACCCGTCTGTCTCTCCGGGCTGAGTCATTATATTTGAAATATATATTTTTATAGCCTTTGATGCCCTGACTCTATCAGTCACATCCTTAATTACAAGGTTAGGAAGTATACTGGTATAAAGGCTTCCAGGGCCTATTATTATACAGTCAGCATTATCTATTGCATATAATGCATCTTCAAAGGGATTAGGATTTTCAGGCTCCAGGTACACCCTTTTTATAGGTGAACCTTCCTTAATGGAAGCCTTTCCTACTGTAGATTCTCCCTTGACCACCATATTATTTTCCAGCTCTGCACATAATGTCACATTGCTTAAGGTTACAGGATACACCTTACCCTTTACAGCCAGAACATCACTCATTTTTTTTATAGCCTCCTCAAAGCTTGAGGATATATCGTTCATGGCTGCGATGAAAAGGTTCCCAAAGCTCTGTCCCTTCAGCTGTCCTTCCTTGAACCTGTACTGCATTAGGTCCTCCATGACAGGTTCAGTATGTGCAAGCCCCACAAGACAGTTCCTTATATCTCCTGGAGGAAGTATACCCATGGTCTCCCTTAATACACCAGAGCCTCCCCCATCGTCTGCTACAGTTACTATTGCCGTAATGTTAGAGGTATATTCCTTAAGTCCCCTTAGCATGGTAGAAAGTCCGGTTCCTCCTCCTATTGCAACTATTCTCGGGCCTCTTACAAGGAACTTCTGTTCATAAAATAAGTTCCTCAGTGCGCTTTGCTTGCTTTTTCCATTGGACATACCCCCGGAAACTATTGCAAGCATGCTTCTTATTCCGCACCTTATTGAAACCACTATAAGCAAAGCACCGACTGCTGAAACGGCAATATATACAATTGCATAGAACTCATTCTCCATACCATAGTATATTATTCTCCCTATGCTGGCTATCATTAAGACTAAGCCTACTATAGCTATGAATATCCACCTTTTTATGTTAAGTCCAGGCTTCATCCAATCAAAGAAATTCATCTCTTAGCATCCCCTGCCCCATCAAGATTTAAGTCTCTATGGCTAATCAGGGTAGTGTGGCCATTTGCCTTGAGGCTTTCATATAGCGCATTGGCAATGGTAACGGACCTATGACGTCCCCCTGTGCAGCCTATGGCAATAACCAACTGGCTCTTTCCTTCCTTTATATAGTTTGGAATGAGGAATTCCAGCAGCTCTGAGGTTTTCTTTATAAACTCCTTTGTAACCTCCCACTTCATTACATAGTTCTTTACTGCATCGTCGTTTCCAGAAAATCTTTTAAGCTCATCAATATAATATGGGTTTGGAAGGAATCTTACATCAAAAACCAAATCCGCATCTATAGGAAGCCCGTATTTAAATCCAAAGGATAACACATTTATTATCATTCCTTCGAATTCCTCTTCAGTCACATATATCCTCTGCAGCTCCTCCTTCAGCTGTCTGGTAAGAAGGTTAGAGGTATCTATTACATGTGTTGCCCTCTGCTTCACCTCCGCAAGAAGCTTTCTCTCCTCCCGTATTCCGTTTATTAGCCTGTCATTAGGAGCCAAAGGATGGTTCCTCCTGGTTTCCTTGTACCTCTTTATAAGAACCTGGTCAGATGCTTCAAGGAACAGTATTTCATATTTATATCCCATTTCGGTAACGCTCTTAAGGCTTTTGAAGAGATCATTAAAAAACTCTCTTCCCCTTATATCTACCACTATGGCAATCTTGTCTATCTTCTTGCCAGTAGCTCCACATAGCTCGGCAAACTTAGGTATTAGTGCAGGTGGCATGTTATCCACACAGAAGTAGCCATAATCCTCAAAAAATCTTATAGCCTGAGTTCTTCCTGCTCCTGAAAGACCGCTTACAATTATAAATTTCATGAAATCACCTCTGGTTTATATATGGTCATTTAACTGCATTGATTATTCTACCCTCATCCAGACCTGCCTGCTGGGCTATCAGAATTCCTTTAGCAAAATCCCCCACCCTTCCAGGAGTATGAGCATCGCTATCTATTACGAAGCTTACATTTTCCTTCATTGCCATTTTAACATATTCCACTGACATAAATCCATGGCTGGAGTTTATTTCAAGGGCTGTTCCCCTCTTTGCTGCCGCCTCCGCAAGAAGCTGTATGTTAAAGGGTATCTTTGCTCCTGGATGGGTTACTATATCTATATTATACCTGTTAACTGCCTTTATCATAGCCTCTGTATTTATTTCTGCACAGCTCCTCTTCATGACAGGAAACAGCTTTGATACATAGTTTCTTAGGTATAACCTACCTGCTGTTTTAATATTCCTTGGGGCAGCTCCATTATGGAACCCTACAAGAAGTATATCTAACAGCTCGATGTCTTTGTCAGTAACATCTATGTCACCCTCCAATGATACCAAATTAGCCTCAACTCCAAGTAGTATCTCAATGTTCTGATAATCCTTCTTAAGGGCATCTATTTCCCTTCTCATTTGTACCAGCTTATCTGACCTTACTCCATAGGTAAGATGCCCTGGGCCATGATCAGTTATGGCAATTTTTTTAAGTCCCTTTTTTACCGCAACATCCACATTTTCCTTTATTGTTCCCTTTCCATGGCTATATACAGTATGTGTATGGTAATCTGCAAAAATCTGCATTTCATTTCCTCCTAGTTTATTAAATACTTCTCTATGATAATATATATCATAGTGAAATAAAGGTATCAACCTTATTTTGTTATAATTGAAACGAAAAGATTTTAAAAACAGAAAAAAACAGGCCCTCAGGGTCTGTTTATTTTTTGTCCTCTCCTATAATCTTTACCTCAGGCTCCATGTCCACATGATATTTTTCCCTTACCTTATCCTGTACTATTTTAATAAGGCTTAGTATATCTGTAGCTGTAGCATTGTCGTAATTAATTATAAAGCCTGCATGTTTTTCCGAAACCATAGCCCCTCCTGATGAGGTACCCTTAAGTCCGGACTCATCTATAAGCTGGGCAGCGAAATATCCGTTAGGCCTTTTAAATGTGCTTCCTGCACTAGGGTATGCCAGCGGCTGTCTGTCAGCCCTTCTTTTATTCAGCTCATCCATCCTTGCCTTTATTTTATCGGCTTCCCCTTCCTCAAGCCCGAAACATGCCTGAAGAACTACATATTTCTTTCTCTGTATGATACTGTCCCTATAACCAAGCTCCAGCTCATCCTTAGAAAGCTTTATGACATTACCTTCTCCATCAACAACCCTGGCCCATAAAATAATATCTTTTATTTCCGGCCCATAGGCTCCTGCATTCATTGCTACTGCTCCGCCTACGGTACCCGGTATTCCTGAAGCAAACTCCATTCCCTTCAGACTGTATTTCAACGCTTCATTTGACACAGCAGACAAAAGTGCCCCCGCCTCAGCAACTATGTTCGTTCCATCTACATATATGTGGTTAAGAGACGTAAGTTTTATTATGACACCCCTGTAGCCCGCATCCTTAACTATAAGGTTGCTTCCATTTCCCATTATAAAGCAGTCCATTTTATTATCTCTGGTCAGCTTTATTATTTTTGCTATATCCTCACTACATTCTGGAACCACAAGTACATCTGCAGGTCCACCAACCTTAAAGGAAGTGTGGTTTTTCATTGGTTCGTTATATTTAATCCCTGTGCTGGGGGACAATATTTCCAAAATATTATTCTTAAAGTTATCTAGGCCCATATATTCATCTCCTATTAATAATGAATCAAATAACAGTATATATTTAAATAATGCATAACGCAAGCTAATTGTTACCATCTAAGCCCTTTGGGATAATGATTTTTCATTTTTCCTGAGGATATTTTCCCCCAGCCTATGGAATAGCCATCAGCAGCAACAAGGCACCATCCGTCAACCTCCTGTACCTCAAGTACCTCTCCCATAAGGTATTTTAACAGTTCATCACAAGATGTTTTCAGGTTAATACATCGTACAGCCTGACTCGGCTTTAGCGCCAGTGCCAAAGCATGATTGGGCTCAAACCTGTTCTTTTTAAGGGTACCCAGCTGAAGTCCTCCCCTTAGTATTCTTAAGCCTTTTACCTGACAGAGGTCTTGTGGAAGGGCATAAAGCTCCTCCCCCTTAAGAAAAAGAGTTCCCTGTACCTCATCCTTAAGGGCTAAATCCATAAATTTATAATAATCTGAAAGCAGCTCTTTCTTAATTTTACAGTCCATCTCCCCCTGTTTACCTTCATTGCCATGATTCTTCTTTAAAAGGCACAAAAAATGCCCTTCTCCCTTAACCCTGTGTGGGAACAGCCTTGCAGCCTTCTCCAGATCATAGCCTTCACCATATTCTGAAAAACCTGGAGCAAATCCATTGTTCTTTGGTATGCTTTCTATTGAAAAATCAGGATTTCTATTTAGAAAGCCTCCTATTATTTCTTCATTTTCTTCTGTTGAAAAGGTGCAGGTTGAGTATACCATAAGCCCTCCAGGCTTAAGCATTGCCCCGGCAGAATCAATTATCTCCTTCTGCCTCATAGCACAGCCATTCACTGCTTCACGACTCCAGTCCTGTATTGAAGCTTCCTCCTTCTTGAACATACCCTCACCCGAGCATGGGGCATCCACTATTATTCTGTCAAAATAGCCCTCAAAAACCTGCTGAAGCTGCTTCGGGCTGTTGCTGGTTACCACAGCATTTTTTATTCCCATTCGCTCTATGTTCTCCGACAGCACCTTGGCTCTTTTAGGCTCAATCTCATTGGAAACCAGCAATCCCTGACCTTCCAGATATGCTGCAGCCTGGGTTGACTTTCCACCAGGTGCCGCACATAAATCCAGTACCTTATGTCCAGGTTTAATTCCAAGGCAGGGCACAACCGACATGGCACTGGGCTCCTGAACATAATAAAGGCCAGCTGCATGGTAAGGATGCTTTCCTGGCTTATCATGTTCAATATAAAAGCCTCTTTTCTCCCATGGGACACCTCCGTGTAGCTTAAAGGGACATAGCTTTATAAAATCATCAATGGATATTTTTAAAGTATTTACCCTTATGGCCTGATATCTCCTTTTTTCATAGGTATTAATAAATTCCTTGTATTCATCCTTTAACAGATCCTGCATGCGGAGCCTGAATTCCTCTGGAATGTACATTGCCTTTCCTTTCATAATCCAATTATTTATATAATTCTTGACGGATATTTTCGTTTTTATTCATTCCTGCTTGCTTTGCATATGGTCTTTTCATTACATTATACCTCACTCTTAATATAATATCCTAATATGACTTTTTTCTCAAGTCCTATAGTCTTCTTAACTTTCTTACCTTTAATTAGTGTCATATACCGTAAAAAAACATGCTTTATTATAAAGCATGTTTTTCTTAATTATTTACACATAGAACAGCATCTGTCCATAGGTTGGCATTGGCCAAAGTCTTGAATCTACCATTTCCTCAAGCATATCACCATACATTCTTACCTGCTTCATTTCCTGGGCCACCTTATCCTTGTAGAAGACAGCCTTATCCATGTTACTACCTGTTATAGAGGATGCCTTATTCTCCAGCTCCTCTAAGGTTGCTGTATGGGTTTTAAGTCCCCTGAGAGCCTCTGAAGTCTTCTTTATTATCTCCTGCTCCGAAGAAACATCAATGTCCCCACATGCTGCTTTCACTTGATTTATTTCCTCAGCTACCTGTTTAATATAGCTTATTGCACTGGGCATGATATCTCTTTTTGACATTTCTATCATTGTTAATGCCTCAATATTAATTTGCTTTATATAAGCCTCAAGCATTATCTCATACCTGGAGTGAAGCTCCACAGAGTTCATTACACCGTGCTTTTCAAACAGCCTGATGTTCTTCTCTTCTATTAGGGCCGGTATAGCATCTACTGTTGACCTTATATTACGTAGTCCTCTTCTTTCTGCCTCCTTAACCCATTCCTCAGAATAACCATCTCCATCGAATATTATCTTCTTATGCTTCTTAACAATCTCTTTTATTATACAATGAAGCTCACAGTCAAAATCCTCTGCCTTCTCCAGCCTATCCCCTATCTGTGACAGCGTTTCAGCCACTATTGTATTGAGCACCACGTTAGCATCAGATATAGAGCCCGATGACGGAACCATTCTGAATTCAAACTTGTTTCCTGTAAAGGCAAACGGAGAGGTTCTGTTCCTATCAGTAGTATCCTTTCTGAACCTTGGGAGGGTTGTCACCCCTATCTTCATTTCCGTTCTCTGCATGCAGCTTTTAGCCTCTCCGTTCTCTAGCTGGTCCAAAACATCCTTCAGCTGATCACCAAGGAATATGGACACTATGGCAGGAGGTGCCTCATTAGCTCCCAGTCTGTGATCATTCCCAGGGTTTGCTGCCGACACCCTCAGCAGGTCTGCGTAGTCATCAATAGATTTAATTACCGCACAAAGGAAAAGCAGGAACTGGGCATTCTCATGAGGTGTCTTTCCAGGGTCAAGCAGGTTCTGTCCGTCATCTGTTGACAAGGACCAGTTGTTATGCTTTCCAGAGCCATTTACCCCTGCAAATGGTTTTTCATGGAGCAGACAGGTAAGACCATGCTTGCCAGCTACCCTTTTCATAACCTCCATGGTCAGCTGGTTATTGTCCGCTGCCTTATTGGCATTATCATATATGGAAGCCAGCTCGTGCTGTGCAGGTGCCACCTCATTATGCTTTGTTTTGGCAGAAACCCCAAGCTTCCAAAGCTCCACGTCCAAATCCTTCATGAAGGATGCTACCTTACCCTTCAATATTCCAAAGTAGTGGTCATCCAGTTCTTGACCTTTAGGAGGCTTTGCTCCAAATAACGTCCTTCCTGTAAAGAGCAGGTCCTTTCTTTTTTTGAAATCCTCCTGCTGTATAAGGAAATATTCCTGCTCTGCTCCAACAGTAGGTATTACTCTGTTCGATGTGGTGTTGCCGAACAGCCTCAGTATCCTTACTGCCTCCTTTGACAGTGTCTCCATAGACCTCAGAAGTGGTGTCTTTAAATCCAATGCTTCTCCAGTATAGGCACAGAAGGCTGTAGGGATACACAATGTTACTCCCCCATCATCCTCCTTCAGGAAGGCAGGGGATGTACAATCCCACACAGTATATCCCCTTGCCTCAAAGGTTGCTCTTATTCCTCCTGAAGGAAAAGAGGATGCATCAGGCTCTCCTTTTTTAAGCTCCTTTCCCGAGAATTCCATTATAGCCTTACCATCAGATGTAGGTGATATGAAGGACTCATGCTTTTCTGCGGTTATACCTGTAAGTGGCTGGAACCAATGGGTAAAGTGGGTCGCTCCTTTTTCTATAGCCCAGTCCTTTATGGCATTGGCTACTATCTCTGCCACGGTTGGATCCAGAGGCGCTCCTGAATCGATGGTACTTTTTAATGCCTTATAGGTATTCTTAGGAAGCCTCTCTTTCATTACCGAATCATTAAAAACATTACTGCCAAATATATCCGACATGTTTATTCTCTTGTTTTCGCAATCCTGCTGCATGCTCATGCTATCAGCTCCTTTTTAATAATAAAAAAGACGCTTCATCAAGGACATATGATATTCACATGTCTTTAACGAAACGCCATTGTTTCAAAGTATTTATGAACTTATTTATATATAATAATGCTTTACCAAAGAAAATGCAACTGTTTTTTATTATTTTTTTATATCATTATCACTGCTAAGAGGTTCTATGTTAAAGTAGCTGTATACCGCCTTTGCAGCACCCTCATTCATACCCTCCACCTTCTTTAGCTCATCTATGGAGGCCTTACTAATATCCTCTATGCTCTTATAGCTGTTAAGCAGTGCCAGCCTCCTTTTCTTTCCTATACCCTTTATCTCATCTAATACAGAGGTCATAGCTCCTTTTGTCCTAAGACTCCTGTGGTACTCTATGGCTACCCTGTGTGCTTCATCCTGTATTCTAGTAACCAGCTTAAAGGCATTGGAATCCCTGTACAGCTCTATTTCCTGGCTGTTGTACACTAATCCCCGGGTTCTGTGTCTGTCATCCTTTACCATTCCGCATACAGGTATATCAAGGCCCATGCTCTCAATTACTTCAAGTGCTATTCCTGTCTGCCCCAATCCTCCATCTATGAGAAGCAAATCAGGAAGCTTGGAGAACCTTCCGATATCAGGGTCCTTGCCCTCCTGCTGAAGCTTTTCCCTTTCTGCTACTCCTCTTTGGAATCTTCTTTGTATTACCTCTCTCATGCTGGCATAGTCGTCTGGTCCTTCTACAGTTTTTATCTTAAACCTTCGGTAATCCCTATTTGATGGTTTTCCATTTTCAAACACCACCATGGAGGCCACAGGGTCAGTACCCTGTATATTAGATATATCAAATGCCTCTATCCTTGCAGGAGGCTTCTCCAAATCCAGCACTACCTGCAGCTCTTCTATGGCTCCTTCTGTCATCTGCCTTTCCTTCACTTGTCTGAACCTCATCTGTTCAAAGGCTGCCTGTGCATTGAGGGTAGCCATCTCCATAAGCTCGCTCTTCTCTCCACGTTTAGGTACCCTTATTTCCACCCTGGAGCCCCTCTTTTCTGTAAGGTACTGCTCCAGAACCTCCATTTCAGGGACCTCTGAATGGAGAAGCACAAGCCTTGGAACATATTCTACATTAGAATAAAACTGGGCTATAAACTGCTGAAGCAGCTCGCCCTCTTCCTCCTCAACATCATCAAAGAAGAAGTTTTCCCTTCCCAGCAGCTTCCCGCCACGCACAAAGAATATAGTCACACAGGTACCGAAGGTGCTCCTATGGCAAGCAATTACATCCTGGTCCTCGCTAGCTGTACTTGTAATCTTCTGCTTCTCCAATATCCTCTCTAGTGCATTTATCTCGTCTCTTATGACCCCGGCTCTTTCAAACTCGAGATTATCTGCAGCCTTCTCCATACTTTCCTTTAGCTCGTTTATTATTTCATCATCCTTGCCAGATAGGAATCTGCTTATTTTATTTATGGATTCCATATATCTCTCCCTGTCTACATTTCCCTGACACGGAGCCATGCACCTTCCAATGTGGTAATTCAGGCAAGGTCTATCCACACGCTTTCCAAAGGCAATAGTTTTACTGCAGCTTCTTACAGGGTATAGCTTCCTAAGGGTCTCCAAGGTTTCCCTGACAGCCCCAGCGTCGCTATATGGCCCAAAATACCTTGCACCATCCTTCAGCACCCTTCTTGTTACCATAACCCGGGGATACTCCTCATTAATTGTAATTTTAATGTATGGATAGTGCTTATCATCCTTAAGCAATATGTTATATCTTGGCCTGTGTTTTTTTATAAGATTACACTCAAGTATAAGTGCCTCCATCTCATTATCAACAAGTATATATTCAAACTCTGCTATGTGCTTAACCATTGCCTTAACCTTGGGAGTATGGCTGGAGGATCTTTGAAAATATTGTCTTACCCTGTTTTTTAGAGAAATTGCCTTGCCAATGTATATGATCTCTCCCTGCTGGTTCTTCATTATATATACTCCTGGATGGTCAGGAAGATCCTTTAGTCCCTGCTGTATATCAAACATATATGTCACTCCTTGCTTTTATAAGGACTTATTATACTATTTACCAAGGTATGCCTTTATTACTGCCCTGGCTACCTTGGCCGCCTTGCTTCCAGTACCTGCATTTTCTGCAACCACAGCTACCGCTATCTCGGGATTTTCTGCAGGAGCAAATGCCACAAACCAGGAGTGGGTTACATCTCCCTGGCTGTTTTCTGCACTGCCCGTCTTTCCTCCTATAGTTACTCCGCTTATTTGTACAGCCTTTCCTGTTCCGCTTTCTACAGTATATACCATGTAATTGCTTACCTTATCTGCAGTCTCAGCACTTATTGGTCTTGAAAGAATTTCTGAGGAGCCAGTCATAAGCTCTACACCATATCTGTCAGTTATTCCCTTTATAATGTAAGGTTCCATCATAACTCCACCGTTGGCAATAGCCCCTGTTATCATAGCCATGTGCATGGGGTTGGTGGTTACCCCATTTTGCCCTATGGCATTTTGTGCTATAAGTGCATCACTGGTTCTGTCACTTGTGGTAAAGCTTCCACTTCTTATTTTAAGCACATCTATATCATCAGCTGAGTTTATGGTTTTGTTAAACATAAATTTTTCCGCATAAGAGTTAAGGCGGCTAAAGCCAAGCTCTGTTCCTATTTTCCCAAATGTATAATTACAGGAAACTCCAAAACCCTTCTTTAAATCAACCTTTCCATGAGAGGTATGTCCATAATCCCAAAGTACATAGTCTCCTATCTTAAGTCCCCCATCACATACAAACTGCTGCTGCTCTATGTCACCTATACCTTCAAGTGCTGCAGAGGCTGTTACCAGCTTAAATACAGAGCCTGGAGGATAATAGCCGCTTGTAGCCCTGTTAACCAAGGGTGCATTCTCCTCATCACTGCTATACTTTGAAAAACTATCATCTATGCTTCCAGGTTCATAGGTTGGAGTAGACACTAGTGCGAGTACCTCTCCCGTGGAAGGGTTAATAGCTGCAACCGCCCCTTTGTAGTCCTTCATGGCATTATAGGCTGCAATCTGTGCATCGCCGTCTATTGTCACTACCACATTGGCTCCAAGCTTATCCTTCTCATTTAAATCTTCTTTAAGTGTCCTGAAAAATGTAGCAAATATATCGTAGGAGGAGGTATTCCCTATAAGTGCCTCATTATATGCATTCTCAATTCCAGTCTTTCCATATGTTTTACTCATATATCCCGTTATAAATGCGAAAGCCTTTCCATTGGTGTATAGCCTTTTCTGGCTTTCAGGTGTCCCCTCACTGTAAGCGATAGCATTTCCATCCCTGTCAAGTATAGCCCCCCTGAGCACCTCGCTTTCTGCTATTGAAATCCTGGGGTTTGTGGAGTTGTTTTCTACCTGGGCTGCCTTATATAGTGTAAAGTAGGTAAGGTAGCCGACTATAGATAAAAGGCACACTGAGAAAAAGACTGTAAGTCTTTTTATACTTTTGACACTTTTAACATTTTCATTCCTCATTGCTGTTTCCTCCTGATGTCTCTGATATTTTCTGCAGCACTCCAAGGGATGCAAAGTTCAGTAGCATGGAGCTTCCGCCATAGCTCACAAAGGGCATGGTTATTCCTGTAAGAGGTATCATCTTAGTGCTACCTCCTATTATTACAAACACCTGGAAAAACAGCATTGAGGATATTCCAACTGCCACTAATCGTGAGTAGGTATTCTTGGTATACATGGCAGTCCTCAGTCCTCTATATACCAGCAGAAGGTATAATATTATAATTGCCAGTGCTCCCAGTATTCCCATTTCCTCACATATGGCTGAAAATATAAGGTCACTGTAGGCAAGTGGTATTTTATCCGGGTGTCCCATACCTATTCCAGTGCCAAAAAGCCCTCCTGCAGCAATTGCAAACAAGCTCTGGCATATCTGATAGCCTATGCCTGTGGAATACTTCCACGGGTTTTTCCAAATAGCTACCCTTACTCTAACATGGGAAAATAAGAAATAGCTTATGACTCCCATTACTCCCAGGCCTCCTGTGCCGATGGCAACATACACAAGCCTTGATGAGCTTACATATAGCACTGTTATGAATATTCCAAAGAATATCAGTGCAGCCCCCAGGTCCCTTTCTATAACCAGCAAGCCTATAGCAATAAATGCCGGTATAGCAGCAATAAGTACTTGTTTAAAGCTTTCAACCTTTCTTAAGGCTGACGCACAATATAGTATCAGAAACAGCTTTGCAATTTCTGACGGCTGCATGCTGAAACCTCCAATAATTATCCAGTTTATGGAGCCTTTTTTTTCAGTTCCTAGCAGCAATGTTGCAGCAAGCATCAATATAGCTATTATAATATATATGTACTTAAACCTGCCAAACCTGCTTACATTAGGCAGGAACATAACAATGATTATATATGCCCCCATACTTACTGCAAACCAAACCAGCTGCTTCCATGCAAGGGAAGGGGTAAGCCTGTAAAGCATTATAAGTCCAAACTGCACCAGAAAGGCTGCAATTATTATTAGAAATTTATCTCCTTCAGGGAAGAAATGTCTTATTATAAAATGGCCATAACCTACCAATACACAGGAGGCCAGTCCGAAAAGCAGTACCGTGTAGTCAAAGCTTCCCGAGGATAAGGAAAGCAGAGCGAACATAAGCATTGTAATGGCATAAATGCCCTTTAGTATTTGTTTTTCAGCTTTTTCCATTTTCCCTCCTATGCTATATCACCCTAAACATTGTCTGCCCTATTTTGATTAAATCTCCCTCCGCTATTTCCTCAATGCCTGTTACCGAAACCCCATTTTTATATGTCTTATTTGTACTGTTCAGATCCTTCAAAAATAGCTTGCCGCCCTCTGTAAATACCTCCGCATGTTTTGAGGAAACATAGGGATCATTTAGAATTATGGTATTTTCCTTTCCTCTTCCTATGTTGGATATGGTTCTTATAGGATAGAGCTTTTTTTCCATAACCTCTGAATAGCCTGGAGATTCAACCACCTCAAGAGCAAAGGTCTTCAACTTTTCCTTTTTCTTTACACCCTTCATATCCATGTACATTATCTTTATTATTTTATAAATAACAAAATATATGATTGCGATTACTACAATTCTCAGTACCATGGTAAGATACTTAATTATCATTGTACCACCTACCTTTTATACTATTAATATATTCCTGCATATACTTATACAAGTTATATTATAGCATAAATGCACTACTTTGCTTAATTAAAGATTAATTAAGACTTGTTCCTAGTGTATCCATTCCGTGTTCTCATTAAGGGTACTACCGATATTTATATAAGAAACCCCGTGCCAGGCTTTATAAACACGGGGTTTCTTAACTCGGGCGGCCACAAAGTCCCGCCCCTACAGTATTCTTCACTTGTCCAGTATTCTCTTCAGGTACTGCCCCGTATAAGACTCCTCAGCCTCTGCTATCTGCTCAGGAGTTCCCTGTGCAACAAGCATTCCCCCCCGATCTCCTCCATCCGGTCCCAGGTCAATAATGTAGTCTGCACACTTAATTACATCAAGGTTATGTTCTATTACTACCACTGTATTACCTGCATCAGCCAGCCTCTGGAGTATCTCTATAAGCTTCTTTACATCGTCCATATGAAGCCCTGTAGTTGGTTCATCAAGGATATATAAGGTGCTGCCTGTGCTTCTTCTGGAAAGCTCAGTTGCCAGCTTTACCCTCTGTGCTTCTCCACCTGAAAGCTCTGTGGACGGCTGACCTAGCTTAATATATCCAAGTCCTACATCTGCAAGAGTCTGAAGCTTATTCTTTATTCTTGGTATGTTTTCAAAGAATTCCACTCCCTGCTCCACAGTCATGTCAAGCACATCAGAAATATTCTTTCCCTTATATTTAACCTCAAGGGTCTCCCTGTTATATCTCTTCCCTTTACATACCTCACATGGAATATAAACATCTGATAGAAATTGCATTTCTATCTTCACTATCCCATCACCGCTACATGCCTCGCATCTTCCACCCTTAACGTTAAAGCTGAACCTGTTTGACTTGTAGCCCCTCAATTTAGCCTCGGGACTCTGTGCAAACAACTCCCTTATATAGTCAAACACCCCCGTGTATGTAGCAGGGTTTGACCGTGGAGTTCTTCCTATAGGTGACTGGTCAATATCTATAATCTTATCAATGTTTTCTATACCCTCTACGGATTCATGCTGTCCGGCAAGATCCTTTGAACGGTAAAGCTTCTTTGCAATAGTCTTATAAAGTATTTCATTTACCAAAGTACTTTTACCTGATCCGGAGACTCCTGTAACACAGACAAACTCACCAAGAGGGAAGCTTACCTTAAGGTTTTTCAGGTTGTTCTCCCTGGCTCCATTTATAATAATAAACTTGCCATTACCCTTCCTTCTCTCCTGTGGAACCTCCACCTTTTTCCTACCTGACAGATAATCTCCCGTCAGGGAATTGGTGTCACTCTCTACCTCCTGTGGTGTACCCTTGGAAACTACATAGCCTCCATGCACTCCCGCTCCAGGACCCACATCTACCACATAGTCTGACTCACGAATAGTATCCTCGTCATGCTCAACTACTATTAGTGTGTTTCCTATATCCCTAAGGCTCTTCAGTGTAGCAAGAAGTCTGTCATTGTCCTTCTGATGCAGACCTATACTTGGTTCATCAAGTATATAAAGCACTCCCACAAGGCTTGAACCTATCTGGGTGGCAAGTCTTATCCTTTGGGACTCTCCTCCAGATAGGGTTGCTGATTCTCTGGATAGAGTAAGATAATCCAGCCCCACATCCATAAGGAATTTTAGCCTGGACTTTATCTCCTTCAGTATCTGATCTGCTATTCTCAGATGCTTTTCCGTAAGCTTAAGCTCATCAAAGAATCTTATTTCATCCCTTATAGGCATCTCGCAGAGCTTATTTATAGGAAGCCCTCCCACTGTAACGGCCAGGCTCTCAGCCCTCAGTCTTGCACCCTTACAGGTGTGGCACCTTTTCACCTTCATGAACCCTTGTATTTCATTCCTTATATAATCAGAGCTGGTTTCCCTGAACCTCCTCTCAAGGTTAGGAATTACACCCTCTACGGAATTGTTTCTTTCATAAAGGGTATTGCTGGTGCTCATAGATACTTTTATCTTCTCTCCCTTTGTTCCATAAAGCAGCATATCTATAAGCTTCTTATCCAGGTCTTTTATTGGCGTATCAAGACTGAAGCCATAGTGCTCTGCCATTGACTTTACCACAAAGCTGTTCCATGAATCATCCTTCAGCTTCCCCCAAGGAGCTATAGCTCCTTCATTTATGGAAAGCTCAGGGTTAGGGATAACCAAATCCTCGGATAATTCCATAAGCTCTCCTAAGCCATCACAAGCTGGGCATTTGCCATAAGGATTATTAAAGGAAAACATCCTTGGAGTAAGCTCCCCTATGCTTATGCTACAGTCAGGGCAGGCAAAGTTTTCACTGAATAGCAGCTCTGAGCCACCTATTACATCCACTATTACCAAGCCTTCAGCCAGTTTCAGTGCAGTTTCGAGGGAGTCACTTACCCTTGACTCTATCCCCTCCTTAACCACTAGCCTATCTATTATAACCTCAATGTTATGCTTCTTGTTCTTTTCCAGCTTTATTTCATCATTTATATCCATTACTTCATTATCAATTCTTACCCTGACAAAGCCATTTTTCTTTATTCCTTCAAGAAGCTTAACATGCTCTCCTTTTCTTCCTCTTACAACAGGAGCCAGCACTTGAAGCTTAGTCCTCTCCGGCAAGGCCATTATTTTATCCACCATCTGATCCAGGCTCTGCTGATGTATTTCCTTACCGCAGTTTGGACAATGGGGTATACCAACCCTGGCGTAAAGCAGCCTCATATAATCATATATCTCAGTTACGGTACCTACTGTAGAACGAGGGTTTTTACTGGTTGTTTTCTGGTCAATGGATATAGCTGGTGATAACCCTTCTATATAGTCCACATCCGGCTTGTCCATCTGCCCTAGAAACATCCTTGCATAGGCTGAGAGTGATTCTACATACCTTCTTTGTCCCTCTGCATAAATTGTATCAAAAGCCAGGGAAGACTTTCCCGAACCTGATACTCCTGTAAATACCACCATCTTATTTCTTGGTATTTCTAAATCTATGTTTTTAAGGTTGTGCTCTCTTGCTCCTTTTATTATGATCTTATCCTTTATCATAGCTTCACCTTTTTACACTTATTTTTCTCTTGTTCATAGTTCATTTTTGCTCTTGTCACCATGCCTCTCGCTTTGCTCAAGGCGCAAACCTAAATGCTCAAAGCCTTCCCCTTGAGGGGAGGATTATTTGTCTATGTCCCTGGTTCTACTATACCATGGGCGGGTACGGAGTCCTCACACTACAATATTTTAGTTTCTACTATAGCATTCCCACAATACGTGTCTATTTATTCTGACCTTTTATGTCATATAACCTATCCCTAAGCTGTGCTGCAAGCTCGAAGTCCAAATTCCTTGCAGCTTCCTTCATTTCCTTCTCCAGCTGGGCTATAAGCTCCTCGCTACTCAATCCAGAGGTGTAATCCTCTTGCTCCTTTACAGCCTTAGTAGCTTCTATAATCTCATGCACAGGTTTTATTATGGTGGTAGGAGTTATTCCATGAGCTTCATTATATTCCATCTGTATGCTCCTTCTTCTGTTAGTCTCATCAATAGCCTTCTTCATGGAATCTGTTATTGTGTCCCCGTACATTATAACCCTGCTTTCGGAGTTACGGGCAGCTCTGCCCACAGTCTGTATAAGGGAGGTTTCTGACCTTAGGAAGCCTTCCTTATCCGCATCCAGTATAGCTACCAGTGCAACCTCCGGTATATCAAGGCCCTCTCTTAAAAGGTTTATTCCAACCAGTACATCAAAGTTTCCAAGCCTTAGATCTCTTATAATCTGCATTCTTTCCATTGTAATAACATCTGAGTGGAGATATTTAACCCTGATATTAAGCTCCTTCAGATAATCTGTAAGGTCCTCTGCCATCTTCTTGGTAAGGGTAGTTATAAGTGTCCTGAAGCCTCTGGCAGTGGTAAGCCTTATTTCCGTAATAATATCATCAACCTGTCCCTTTACAGGCCTTACTATTATTTCAGGGTCTATAAGGCCTGTAGGCCTTATTATCTGCTCAGCTACCTGAGCTGAGTGCTGTAGCTCATACTGTGCAGGAGTAGCACTTACAAATATAAGCTGGTTTAGCTTTTTTTCAAACTCCTCAAACTTAAGAGGTCTGTTGTCATAGGCTGATGGTAGCCTGAAGCCATAGTTTATAAGGGTGTCCTTTCGAGATCGGTCTCCGGCATACATTGCCCTTACCTGAGGCAGCGTAACATGGGACTCATCTATAAACATAAGGAAATCATCAGGGAAATAATCAAAAAGTGTGAAGGGTGGCTCCCCAGGCTTTCTGCCATCGAAGTGTCTTGAATAATTCTCAATACCGCTACAGTATCCAACCTCTCTCAGCATTTCCATGTCATAGTTGGTCCTCTGCCTTATTCTCTGGGCTTCAAGCAGCTTCCCCTCAGATTCCAGCTGTTTATGCCTAAGCTCCATTTCCTCTTCTATGCAGCCTATTGCCCTCTCTATTCTCTCACGGGATGCTGCATAGTGAGACGCAGGATATATAGCAGCATGGGTCACCTCGCTCAGCACCTTACCGGTTATTACCTCTATTTCACAGATTCTATCTATCTCATCTCCAAAGAACTCTACCCTTATTGCATTCTCAGAAGAGGATGCAGGGAATATCTCCACCACATCACCTCTTACTCTGAAGGTTCCTCTGGTAAAGTTGATGTCATTTCTTTCATATTGTATATCAACGAGCTTCCTTAATATTTCATTTCTATCCCTCTCCATACCTTTTCTGAGAGAGAGCACCAAATCTCTGTATTCATGGGGGTCACCTAGTCCATATATACAGGATACGCTGGCCACAACGATTACATCCCGCCTCTCAAACAAGGCAGAAGTAGCAGAATGCCTCAGCTTATCTATCTCATCATTAATGGAGGCATCCTTCTCTATATAAGTATCAGAAGATGGAACATAAGCCTCAGGCTGGTAATAGTCGTAGTAGGACACAAAATATTCCACAGCACTGTTTGGAAAGAAATCCTTAAACTCACTGCATAGTTGTGCTGCCAAGGTCTTATTATGGGCAAGTATCAGCGTAGGCTTTTGCACCCTTTCTATTATGTTAGCCATGGTGAATGTCTTTCCAGAGCCCGTTACTCCCAGCAGTGTCTGGAATTTATCACCTTTACTTATACCATCTACCAGCTTATCTATAGCCTCAGGCTGGTCTCCTGTAGGCTTAAAGCTTGAAACAATCTTAAATTTATCCATAGAGCTCTCTCCTACCAAAAAGCATAATAAAGGGCTGCCTGGAAGGCCCAAGTATCCCTCAGTCTTTAAACACAAAAGCTTTTTCTTTTTAAGCATACACTAATTTTTCCATTTTATACAGAACATTTGTTCGAACAATATGATTATATTACTTGTATGTGTAAACGTCAAGAACTACTATTCAAGTAATAATTTATTCTTTTTATATTCCCCAATATCTGAAAATACATTTATGCCCCGTAAAAGCTACTATACTTTTAATACTTATAATTAAAGGAGTGCCTGACTACTCTAGACCAGGAACTCCTTCCATAATTCTTTACTCTTTATGCTTTATTCTTAGCTTTTAATTCCTCATTTGATAATAGGGTTCAATATGCACCGTTACCTGTATGCTGCTGTCTATCTCCTTCTGCATTTCTTTTTCTATACTGTGTATAAGCTGGTGGGATTGTTCAACACTCATATCAGGTTCAGTCAGTATATGCATGTCAACGTATATATCCTTTCCTGTTCCCCTGCTTCTTATCTTATGCACTCCTTTTACCTCAGGAAACTCTGACACAACAGATATAACTCTTTCGTCCTCAACAGTAGCTTTATCCAAAAGTACCGCTGAACAGGATTTAAATATCTCCCACGCCGCCGCAAATATAAACCCTCCTACAATAAGAGAGGCTATTGGGTCTATTATTGGCGGTAAACCCAGCTTTATTCCCACAAGAGTAATTATTACACCAAAGGAAACAAATATATCACTTCTGGTATGCATGGAATCAGATATTAACACCTGACTTTTAAGCTTTCTGCCCTGCTTGTATTCAGTGTACGCAACAATAATATTTATAACTAGTGTTATTATGAGTGACACAAGGCATTCAAATGACACCTTAGGTGTCTTGGTATTGGTGAACCCTATTATTGCAGAATATACTATTCTCACCCCAATGGCAGTGAGCATAACACCTATGAAAAGCCCTGCAAAGGTTTCATACTTACGGTGTCCATAGGGATGGTCCTCATCTACGGGCTTGGCTGCAAGCCTCACACCTATAAGACCAACAATATTTGACGAGCCATCTGTAAGTGAATGAAAGCCGTCTGCTGTAAGGCTTGCACTTTTTATCAATGTACCTGCTATAAGCTTTACTACCGCAACAAAAAAATTAGCAAATAGTATTATCCACAGAACCCTTTTTACTTTTTTTAAGTCATTATCCCCCATATAAAACATCCCCCTATATTTACCTTAAGATATTATATGCATATGTGGAGTATTTATTTCAATTGATAATACATTATCTGTAATTCTACTACTAAATCTATGTATTTACAACGTCTTTTTCATGATAAGTATTCTCATTTGATATTGATACCTATAATCAAAGGCTGCTCTTTAGTCTTCTTGTACGACAATATCAGAGCAGCCTTAACCACACTACATAACTGTTCCCTATAGCTGTTCCTTCCTCATATCCATAAGAGTCTTGGTTATCCTTATTCTTAGCGCATTCACATCATTAAAATCAGTAGCGTTTATATAGAAGTTTTCAAGCTTTTCATGAAGGCAGTATATGTCACTATAGACCTCCTTTGCCTTTCCTATTTCCTGTGCATACTCCTCCTGGATGCTCTTTATGGGGTTGTCATTCTCTCTTACTATTTCAGTGTTAATACATTCGAACATGTCTACCAGCATATCTCCATTAGCAGGATCAAGCACATGGGGTGCTGTTCCATCCAGCAGTGCAAAGCTTAGTTCAGGAATAATTACCATATCTATGCTGTCTGCATCAAACGAACAGTGGTAATATTCAACATCATATCCATTTGCAAAAGCTGCAGCTGATATTTTCTTTGTCATAGTGGATTTTCCTGAGCCAGGTCTTCCTTTTACAATATATCTTCTTCCTATATCCTCTGTAAGCTCATTATAGAAACACACCTGTCCTTGTGGAGTCATGGCACCAGAGAAGCGATGGGTTTGCTTTGGAGCTTTTCCTGTAGGCTTGCCAATAATATCTGAAATAATATTATCAGTAATTGAGTCAGCCTTTGTAAAGTCCATTCCAAGAAGGTATTCCTTCTCCCACCTGTCATGTATTTCCCTGGCTTTCCCCATATGTTTAAAGAATATTTTATATTTTTCCTGTATTGTATCTGTCAGTAGTTTTATTGTATTTCTATGAAGTCTAAGGTAATCAATGTCCCAGAAGTTTCCGAAATCAAGTATTCTTTCAATTGCTCCAGGATACACAGGATCTATAGAATGGGGATATGTTCCATTAATGATAGCGACACATATATCTTTTATGAATACTCCCTCAAGGGTATATTTATCATCAGGAGAATATATAAAATCCACATTCATACCAACGCTGAGAAGGTCTTCACCAATCCGTTTTATAAATGTAGATTTTCCCGAACCAGGCCCTCCTTTTATTATATATACCCTTTCGGTCTGCTTGATTAAGTCATCAAAAAAAGAAACGTATCCAGATGAGGTATTTGCCGATACATAATAACAGACTTTTTTACCCATTACTAATCCTCCATATCAGTTCTTTCACTATATATTATTTTATGTAACATAGTTACTATTTTCCACATATGAATGCAATTAATTATGATAACTATAGTAAAAAAGGATGCCCCATTTATAGGACATCCTTTGCTTTATAATTCTGATTTAATTGTTTCAATAGCCTTCAGCATCTGAGGATCTTCATTATAATCCAGCGTACCTTCATCGTATTTCCTTTGCTGCTCCTCATTAAACTCCACAACTATATTCGGAGTAATTCCTGTACCCTGTATACACTCCCCTGAAGGAGTGTAATACCTTGAAGTGGTTACCTTAAGCCCTGTTCCATCCTTTAAATCCAGAATGGTTTGAACAATACCCTTTCCAAAGGTCTTGGTTCCTATAAGTGTTCCAGCCTTAAAATCTCTTACCGCTCCCGATAATATTTCGGAAGCACTGGCTGATCCGCCGTTTACCAGTAGTGTAAGCGGCATATCAAGCTTGCTTTCATCAGAGGTCCAGTCTTCTCTTTTCCCCTCAGCATCTATTGTATATACAGTGGTTCCCTTTCCAAGCAGCATATCAGCTATCTGGGTGGAGGTTAATAGAAGTCCTCCCGGATTATCCCTAAGGTCTATTACAAGCCCCTTCATTCCCGATGACTTCAGCTCCTTCAGCGCTGACTTGAAGTTATCTGCCGTATTCTCGTCAAAGTTTGTAATCCTTATGTATCCTATGTTATCCTTAAGCATCTCATGCCTGACAGTCTTAACGGTTATTGTAGCCCTTTTCATTGTAATATTCTTATAGCCCTCACCTTCCCTGTATATGGTCAGGGTTACCTCCGTACCCGGAGTCCCCTTCATCATGGATACTGCCTTATCCATGTCGCTGGCAGTCATATCTGTTCCATCCACCTTGGATATTATATCTCCTGATTTTAAGCCTGCCTGCGCTGCAGGGGTGTCTTCAATTGGCGCAACTACAACCAGATTTCCATTCAGTGCAGAAACATATATGCCTATTCCCGCATATGAGCCTGAGTTTGTAGACATCAGATCTGCATAGTCTTCCTCATTTAAATAAACAGTATATGGGTCGCCTATGGAGTTTACCATTCCCGAAATAGCTCCACTAACCAGTTTGCTCTCATCCACCTGGTCGTAGTCCACATATTTATCCTGAAGCAGATTCTTAATGCTTTCAAGCTTTTGAAATTTCCTTAAAAAGGTATAGTCCGAGTCCCCAACTGTCAAGCCGCCGTTAAGCTCAAGCTTTGGGGCGAAGATTGCTATGGCCGCCACAATAACAGCAGTGGCTATATTAGTAACAATCAGTAACGTTAAGCTTTTCCTTTTGCTGACCTGATTTTCCATGTTGTATATCACCTCATAATATTTAATTAGGTCCAACCTACACTAGATTATGTGTAACTTATCTTTACATTATATCACAGTATTGCTGTTTTTATTGGAACAATTTATTAAATAAAAACCGGAGCATAACCTATAAAAGGCTATGCTCCAGTTTTTATTTGTTATACATTGTATATTATCTTATTTCCCACAAATATAGTATGGAGCCGGATCTATTGGAGTTCCATCCTTCCTTATTTCAAAATGAAGATGTGGTCCTGTAGACCATCCTGTGCTTCCAGAAATTCCAATTCTCTGTCCAGCCTTTACCGTTT
>JAEZLD010000108.1 GCA_023415335.1 Bacillota bacterium
TGTAGCTGTTCTGGAGGAGGGTCTTCCTCCTGTTCCTTGCAGCCTGCAACAGGCAGGATTAAACAGATTGAAAGAAAAAGTGAAAGTAAATTAAAAAATATACCTTTACTTTTTGTTTTCATTCTTACACATCTCCTTCCCTTTAAAAAGCTATTTACAAATATTATACATTAAATTCCATAAATACTAAATGATTTATAATATAAAAGCTATTTATAGTATTAAGGTATGTCATGTATATACAATAAAGACTGCTACATTATCCTACATTTCGGGTCTGATTATGAGAACGAAATACAATTTTATGTTGTAGTATTATTCTATTTCTCTACTACATTATGAAAATAGATAAAGAAGTATTTTGAAAAGGTGGGATAAAATATGACAGGGCAATCATTTAGAAAATTTTCAAAATGACTGTTGACTTTTATATCACCCATGATATAATGTAAGTGTCATTTAGAAAAAAATCAAAATGAGAAATTCAAAGGTGATAATGTTGTGAGCTTGCCTAATATATTCAAAGCACTTAGCGATCCCGTTCGACGGGACATATTACTAAAATTAAAACAAAAACGGAAGATGTCTGCCGGTGAAATTGCCGCAGAATTTGATTTATCAAATGCCACTATTTCATACCATCTTTCCACTCTAAAAAAAGCGGATTTGATTTTTGAAACACGTTATCAAAAGTATATTTATTATGAAATCAACACTTCTGTGTTTGAGGATGCCGTTATGTGGCTTATACAATTTCAGGAGGATAAAAATGAACCAGAAAAATAAGCGCACTTTAATCGTTTCAACAATAGCATGCATCATTTTTGCTTTGGCAACATTAGCAATTTCAAAGATAAATGGCAAAAATGCCGGCATCCACATTTTGCACTATGTAATTGCTATCCTGCTTAATATTGTCTTGAACCACGGACTAAGTATTAAAATTGCTTCGACCAATGGGGCCAAAAGCTTGGTATTTTTCGGCAAATGGATTATGCCGATTACAGGGATTGCTTATCTAGTTCCCCAGCTCTATTCATTGGTATTTCCAGCGCAAGACATTATGGAGTCCTTTATCTATGTGTTCGTCGGCATCATGTTTATTATTAGTGGTAATTACTTCCCCAAAAATCATGTAAATCCTTATGTCGGATTGAAATTCCCTTGGCTGTTCAACGATGAAGAAGGATGGTACAAAACACATAAATTGGGCAGCTATACATGGCTTCTTTCGGGATTGGTTTTTATTCTACATCCATTGCACAAATTGACTTATGTAACCGTTCCGCTGATCATTCTATTGGTTGGTGTTGTTCCATTGGCCTACTCACTCTTTCTGTATTTCAAGAGAAAGAGAAATACTTAATTTAAGGAGGGTATATTTATGAAATCTGTAAAGAAACATATTATCATCAGTACCATACTGTGTGCGTTGACATTGGCGTTTTTTATGGCCTTTTCCGGCAGTCTGCCAGAGGCCGTTCCCGTTCACTTTGATTCTGAGGGAAATGCGAACTCTTTTTGGCCTCGTAATGTCGTGGTCTTTGGTGTCCCTGCTTTTTGTGCCCTGTTCAACCTGATTGCCAGTGTGGTTCTTAGCAAGCGTGACAATAAAAAAGCGTATATGTTTTATATCTTGCCGGTGGTGTCGTTTGTTGTGGCTGGCACTATGATTTATTTGGGTAAGAAATGAGAATGGAAAGCGGAATGGTTTATTTTTTTGATTTTCATTTCGATAATTTTCTAAATAAGAACGGAGAACGCTATGTTAGAAATCAGAAACTTATCAAAAAATTACGGTACAAAGAAAGCCGTCTCTAACCTTAGCTTAGTAGTTGAGGATAGCGACATAATGGGTTTCATTGGGAGGAATGGAGCAGGCAAGACAACTACCTTGAAATCTTGTTTAGGTATAATCGGTATTGACGGGGGAGAAATCCTCTTAGATGGTGTTTCAATACTCAAAGAACCGATAGTCTGCAAAAAGAAAATGGCGTATGTACCAGATAATCCCCAGCTTGACGAGTACATGACAGGAATACAGTATATTAACTTTATAGATGACATTTATGAGGGTCTGTCAAAAGATCGAAAGTATATTATTGAAAGGTTAGCTTCGGTATTTCAGATGCAACAGTATTTAAACAATTTAATTTCATCTTACTCACACGGGATGAAACAAAAACTTGCGCTGATTGCTGCATTTTCTCACACGCCAAGGTTGTTGATTTTGGATGAACCATTCGTTGGCTTAGACCCCGAAGCGTTTGTGATCTTAAAAGGACAAATGAAAGAACTGTGCTCAGGCGGTAGCTCTGTTTTGTTTTCAAGTCACATTCTCGATGTGGTAGAAAAGGTATGTAATAAAGTATCAGTTATAAAACAAGGACATTTACTATATTCTGGTCTAACAGCAGAGATTGTTGGAACAAAGGGGCTGGAAGAAGTTTTTATGGAGATGAATGCCGATGAAATTTTTATTACCCCTACTGAAAAATAATATTATACAACTGTGCCGGATTAACCAACTGCGGTATGCAGACAATCACAAACGCAGAAAAATTATTTATCTTTATATAGTTGTTGGAGCTGTCCTGATGGGGCTGCTTGTGTATTTAAGTTACTCTTTGAACACCATTTTCTCCCTATCGTGGATGTTGGACGATATAATCACAAATCTTATTCTTCCAATGACCTTGATTTGTATGGTATTAAATATTTTTATTAGTATTTTTTGGGGAAGTGGTCTGCTCCTTAGTAATACAAATATTGATACCCTGCTTGCATTTCCTATTCCTTTGGTGACGCTGATAATCTCAAAGTTAAGTGTTTTATATCTGGCTCAAGCAGTCCTGGATATGGCCCTACTGTTCCCCATGACTGCATTATTTGGTTTCACTGCGGGAATGAGGATTTCCTATTATCTAATCATGGTAGGAATTGTACTTCTATTTCCTATCGTCCCTGGCCTTTTGGGAGCGATTATAGGAACAAGAATTTACCATATATTGAAAAGTTCGTCTACTTTCATTACACGTCTAAAAACAGCTGGAGGGGTATTGATTTTGTTTACATTTATGACATTCATGTTTTGCAGGTTCCCTGATATAGTTGCGGGAGATGTTAGTTTTAACTTTTCAATTTCGACTGTTTCTATTCCTATAAGCAGGTATATCCGTCTAATTCTTCACGGAAATTGTCTGCCATTGGGGCTATATACTGGAGCCATACTTTTTACAGGTAGTTTCTTGCTCTATGGTTTAAGCAAAATGTATCAGAACTGGTACTGCAACACTATGCAGCGTACAAAGCACAAAAACGCTGATTGGAATGAACGAATTTTTAAGCAAAACAGCCTTATGCCTACACTTGTAGAAAGAGAACGCACACGCTATTTTTCATTGCCTGTATATTTAACAAATACCGTCTGTGGTTTTCTGTTTGCCGCTGTATTTGTGATGATGGTTGTGTTAATGGCAGATAAGATTAACCCGTATATGTACCAGTTGGCCGAATATTTTCAAATTGCTCCTGTCGACTATGATATGCTTTTTATTTATATGATCACTATTTTGGTAACGTTATCCAGTACAACTTATCTCAGTATTTCTATTGAGGGAAAGCAGATAGAAATACTGAAATCTCTACCAGTTGATCCAAATAGTATTTTCAAGTCAAAAATATTATTCCATCTTTCATTATCAGTACCGATTATTCTGATTCTGAATACAATCATGGCATTTAATCTGCATTGGCCTTGGCCTAAAGTCATATTGGGATATGTCATGCCTCTGCTATATTCATCATTTATCGGTATAACAGGCTGTGTGATAAATCTAATATTCCCTAACTTTGAATGGGAAAATGTCACACATATTATCAAACAAAGCCTGCCCGCAATATTGAGTACACTAATCGGAGCATTAGCAACTTGTGGAACGGCATATTTGCTTCTTAAATATTTCCCGAACTCATTGTTATTAGGTGGCTGTGTTGCGTGTGGTGTTATCCTACTGTTGATAAGCATGATGGTGCTTTGGTTGAATAAACAAGGAGTGCACCTTTATCAAGAGTTATAGATACTTTTTCTGCTATTATAATTGTGGGCCGCTGTGCATTTCTTGTATGGGGGGCATGCCGTCATTCTGTGGTGAAAGTCCACAACAAGGGGGGGTCTGATGAACCTCAAAGCAACTTGGAGCTTTTATAGCGTGAGGTATGGGCAGAAGAATCCAAGCATTATACTGGGCTATCAGAGGTTGGATAACTTCTTCCGAGCAGGTAAAATGAAGCAAAATATGAAACGGATAGATGAACATCTGCGAATTGTGTTTTGGTAACAGTAGAAAACCAGTCAAAAGAGATACTGGGGATTGAGGAAACTTGCGATACCAGAATGGATGGCAAAGTAATCTGAGGGATTCACAGACCACTATCAAGTGGTAGCCAAGACCACAGGGCTGTATAAAATCTCAAAATAAGTCCTCGCAAAGAGGGGGCTTGTTAGCTGTCTTGATTAATATTTGAATTGAACCGTTGGATGAAGTGAGAGCTTCACATACGGTTCTGTGAGAGCCTGAAGGTGAAATTCCTTTGGCTACTCGACTGAGAGGAGGGAGAAAGCCACTCCTACTTGATTGTATTTTATATGTTCTATATATGCAAAAAAGGCTGCTACATTATGTTGTTGTATCAGCCTCGTACTATTTTATTCTACCTCTCTGTATTCATAAAAGCTTGTTTCAAAGGTGCCTCTGCCCTCCGTTATGGTGAGAAGGTATGGAGGAAAGTCCTTGCAGGAGTCTAAGGCTACCTTTCCCTTTATCTGCATTTCGCTTTCTGTATAGGCAGAGCCTTCTATTTCAGCTCCCATGGCAACCATCTCCCCAATAATTTTCCTCTCATAGCCTAGTGGAGCTGTCAGAGTGTATTCCATTACAGGCTCCATGGTTATGGTACCTATCTCACTTAGCGCCTGGTACACAACCTTCTCTGCAAGACGCCTGAAGTCTGAAGGGGTGCTGGTTACGCTGTCAAAATCAAAGTACATGAAGGTAACCCTGGTGTCCACCACCTCTCCACTCAGACCATTTCTGATAGCCCTTTCCACCCCTTCCCTTACCCCGTTTTGAAAGGACTTGGGAAGGTCTCCTAAAGAGATCAAGGTTTCGTATTGAAAGCTGCTGTTTTTATCCAGGGGCTCTAAAGTAAGACCTACTCCAGCCCTAAACAGATTACCTTCAGTGTTAATAGGAACTATACAGGTCACCTTATCCTTTGGCTTATCCTTACGGATGGTGCATATGCTGTCAAACTCACAGTCTAAGCCATACCTTTCCTTAAGCAGCGAACGTAATATTTCCTTCTGGAGGTTACCGAAAAGCTTCAGGCGTATCTCCTCTGTTTCATCGTTTATGGTCAGGTCCAGATATGGGTCCTCCATTGCCAGCATGCTCAGTGCCTCCAGCAGCTGCCGTCTGTGGGCAGCAGGTACGGGATTTATTCCTACGTTTAAAAGAGGCTCGGTCTGTGTTAATTCTTGAAGCTGCGTTTTTTGTCCTATCCATGAGCCGCATTTAAGCTCATCACAGTCCATTATTAGGCCTACGTCACCTGGGCTTATTGAGTCCATAGGTACGATAGCTCCATTTTTAAGGCCGAATAAATTGCGTATAATAAGCTTTTCGCAGCCATCATAAACGCTGGTCCTCATCCTGAAGGCCAGATTACCAGAGAAAACCCTTATATAATATAGCCTGTGCCTATAGGAGGTGCACTGAACCTTGTATACATATGCTGAAAGCTCATTGTTTTCACTAGTCTTTGGAATAAACCACCTGTCTATAGCC
>JAEZLD010000136.1 GCA_023415335.1 Bacillota bacterium
AAACGAATGGCATGCCTTTCTGGTGCATCCTCCGGAAGTCCTAATAAATCCAGATCAGAAGGTGAGAAGAAGGAATAATGAACTCCTTCATAAATACCTGCTGCACACAGGGCTCTCTTTAATTTCATTTCTGTCCTTTGTCTTGTGTTCATTCCTCCAGCTGTAACAGCTGCAGTTTTTAAGAAGGTAGGTGTAACATTCTCGTAACCATACATACGTATAACTTCTTCTGCAATGTCAGGATAATCCTCCATATCCTCACGATAAGCTGGTACCTGTATTGTCAGCTCATCACCTTCAATAACAGGTGCAAACTGCAACGACTTTAATATCCTCTCAATATCAGCTGCCGGAACCTGTATGCCAAGGACATCGTTTATCCTCTTTATGCTTGCCTTCATTTCTGTTGGTTCAATGGAATTGCCTGTGCTTACCTCCACGTGTGTGGAAGAAACCCTGCCGCAGCCTAGCTCATCAATTAAATGAAGTGCACGTTTCATTGCCATTACCGTTGCATACTCATCAACACCCTTGGCATAGCGGGAGCTTGAGTCTGAAGACTGTCCCAATGCCCTGGAGCTCTTCCTTATATTGTCACGGGCAAATTTAGCAGCTTCAAATACTACCCCGTTGGTTGTGTCACGTATTTCCGAATTAAGGCCACCCATAATGCCTGCCAGGGCAACCGGCTTAACTCCATCACAGATAACCAGGTTTGATGGGTTAAGGGTAAATTCCTTTTCATCCAGGGTAACTATTTTTTCATTTTTCTTTGCACGCCTTACTGTAATAGAGTTTCCCTGCAGGTATGAAGAGTCAAATGCATGCATTGGCTGGCCAAGCTCTTTTAAAATATAGTTTGTAATGTCAACAATATTAGAAATAGGCTTGATTCCTACCAGGGAAAGGTGTCTCCTCATCCAAGCTGGTGATTCACCGATTTTTACGTCTGTTACATAATGGGCAATGTAACGGGGGCACAAATCCGGTGCTTCTACAGAAACCTTAAAGCCTTCCTTCTGTATTCCGCTTTCTGTATAGTCTAATGCTGGCATTTTCACTTCCTTATTCAGCGCTGCTGCTGCCTCTCTGGCAATACCAAAAATACTCTGGCAGTCTGGCCTGTTGGCTGTAATGGAAATATCAAAAATCCAGTCATCCAATCCTAAGATTGGTTTTACATCCGCACCAACCTCTGAGTCCTCAGGCAGAACTAACAGGCCATTGTAGCCTGCACCAGGATATAGGTCTTCATTCACTCCCAGCTCTGTGCCAGAGCACAGCATACCATATGATTCATATCCACGGAGCTTTCCCTTCTTTATAGTCATAACACCTTCAACGGTTACATGATCCTTAGCTGTCATATAAACCTGTGATCCAACCAGTGCCACAGGATATTTGCCGCCTGCATGAACATTATCGGCACCGCAGCATATCTGAAGGGGTTCTTCCTTACCAACATTCACCTTACATACATGTAAATGTGTTTCCGGAATTGGCTCACATTCCTCTACCAGGCCTACTACAACTCCGCTTATATCCTTGCCAACTTGATATAGCTCCTCTACTTCAAAGCCGCATGAAAATAATCTACTCTCTAATTCCTTCGGTTCAACATCTATATCCACATAATCCTTTAACCAACTTAATGGTACTAACATAATGTGACCTCCATTCTTTCTCTCATTTTTTGACTCTGTGTTATACCCACCTGGTTCTTAATGAGAACCCAATGTAACTATAAATAGATATTATTTATAGTCGTCAAGCTGTTCTAATACACGAAGGTCTGATTCGTATAAAAGCTTTATGTTATTTATACCATACTTCAGCATTGCAAGTCTCTCAACACCAATACCAAAGGCAAGACCGCTGTACTCTTCAGAATCAATGTTACAGTTTTCCAGTACCTTCTTATTAACTATCCCTGCTCCTAAAAGCTCAATCCAGCCAGTGCCCTTACATAAGCGGCAGCCCTTGCCTCCACAGGAGAAGCAGCTTACATCTACCTCCACAGATGGCTCTGTGAATGGGAAGTAGGATGGTCTCAAACGTGTTGCTACACCTTCACAAAAAATCTTCTTAACCAGAACCTCCAGCATACCCTTCAGGTCGCAAAGTGTAATCCCTTTGTCTACCACTAGTCCCTCCATCTGTATGAACATTGGGGAATGTGTTGCATCATCATCTGAACGGAACACCTTGCCAGGTGACAGAATCTTGATTGGAGGCTGTTTCTTCTCCATAACATGAATCTGGCCTGCACTTGTCTGTGTACGGAGCAAAAACTCAGGCGACAGATAGAAGGTATCCTGCATATCCCTTGCAGGATGATCCTGGGGTGTATTTAATGCAGTGAAGTTATAATAATCTGTTTCAATTTCTGTTCCTTCAAACACTTCAAATCCCATTGTAGAGAAAATGTCAATTAGCTGGTTAATAACCTGCGTTACTGGATGCAGATTACCGCATTTATGCTTTACAGAAGGCATAGAAATATCAATTTTTTCACTTTCATATTTCATCTGAGTTTCTTTTGCTTTTATTTTTTCGTCTAATTCATCCAGGCAGCTGCTAGCCCATACCTTTAAGTCATTCACGCTCTTACCGAAGCTTGCACGGTTTTCTGCTGGAATGTTCCTCATTTCCTTCATTAGCTGTCCTATTTTGCCGTTTTTAGAATCTAAGAAGCTCTTCTTGAATTCGTAAACAGCCTTTGAGCTTTCAAGTTTTTCAACGCCACTTATGATTTCCTGCTTAATCTCAGCAATCTTTTCATTTAATACTTGCATAGCATCCTCCATTAAAAAATATTATTAAGACACTGCTTACAGCGTCTCGCTTTTTTATGTTTTTCATAACACAGGAGCAGCTATTAGCTCCTACCCTAAGGCTTTGCTGCTGAAGACATGTACCTTTAAAAATAAAAAAGTCCCAAACTAATCAGCTAAATGCTGATTAATCTGGGACGAGTTTCCCCGCGGTACCACCCACATTCAGATATCTTCCTTACATAGGACCATATCTGCACTTGTTCATGCTTTCTGCAGCAATAACATCCACTTAATCCGTAATCTAGCCATCGACCAATGTAGCTGAATTTTCAGCTTCAAGATACGGCTTTCGTGAAAGACTCCAATGCTGAAATTCATTTAAAGGCACCCATCTGCACTCACACCATTGTGCTGACTCTCTGTAGAATAACCCTTTAAACTACTTACACATCTTCATAGCCTGTTGTTATATATTTTCTTTATATCTATTCATAATACTCTTGTAATATAAAAAAGTCAAGCAGTAACTATTATACATCTCTGAATTTTATACAACCTAAAATAGATATTGCATCCTACTTATATACAAAAACAATTGAAGACTTTAAAACATACAGTAATATAGTGATTATACAATTAGATTATTGCTACCTAGTCTATTCATATAATAAAACCACAAGCATAAAGCCTTTAGTTTTTAAGCACTTTAAAAATTATATCCCTATTAAAATTGTTTCTCCATTATTAATGTGTCTATAATTGTAATAAAGATTTTATGCTGTTGTTTATCCTCTGTAACACTAATCACACCTGATTCCATCAAAGCCTTGATTCTGGATCTTCTAAGCTTCAAAACCTCGGATATTACTTTATCAGTTCTTATTTTAAGATTATAACTGTTTTCAATTACCAGTAAATCACCCTTATAAAAAAGCTTATCACTTCCTTCTATCTTACCCTTTTGCATTTCAATAGTATATCTAATATTTAACCAGTCAACCTCCGCTTTGTTTCGAGAAAAGAAACGGGCATCCGTTCCATACTCAAATGCCAGTTCACCGCAATTGCTTAAATATTTCTCATACTCCTGCCGTGGTATGGAATCTGGTCTGCGTCTTTCATAGACGGTTAAGTTATTAGTATGCTTACATTTTTCACATTGATATATCAGCCATACATCGATTTTATTTCCATTTGCATTAATGCGAAAGCAGTTTGTACTATGAAACACTGCTTTACAACCGCACCCTGAGCAATTCCTCAGGACTTTAAAGGCTTGTTCTGGTATTATTCTATATTCTATTTTTCTTAAATAGCTCATTTTGCAGCTCCTATAGTATTTGTAGCGGATTTGCAAAGCGCTATTACATTATCGAACGACTTTTATTTGCAATAGCCCTTGCTATGCAAAACAAGCTGGTGTAGTCATAAATGCTTTCCTCCTATATAATTGCTTATTCTATTTTATAAGACGATATATTTAGTTTCTACCTTAAACATTTTTCTAAAAGAAAATGAGCCGGTTCAAAGGCTTGTCCTTTTGCACCGGCTCTTTTATTTTAGTATTCACTTCATTTCATGTAAAATACGTTGTATGCTTTTGTTTGATAAAAAATACTTACTTGCTAAATCATCAATCTTATAACCATTTTCAAAGTCAGTTAGTATCTGCAAATTCCTGTCTTTCAGTTCCTGACGTATAAATGTTTTGCTTCCCCATTCTTTTCTTTGATTACTCTTCCTTGGAATATATATGTTTTCTCCATCCACATAGTTTTGTATTAACTCTATTATTTCCATTGGAAGTACTTCCTCTGCTTTTCTATAGCCCATATTTGCCTCCTAAATATTAAATTCTTTAGGTTTGGCAATAGCTATAACAAATATTATTTAATAAATTGCAATAGCTACTGCTATGCAAATATAACTAATTTTCTCATAAAAACCTCCTGAAATCATTTTCAAACAATCTGTAGTTATACCCATAGATATTTATAAATCGATATAAACAGGTAAACACTATCCTAATAATCATACCATAAAATTACATTGTTTCAAAATGATCATTTACATCCATAACCACATTTTATAGTTTTTCTATAGATATAAGAATTGTCCTTCCATGAATTTGTTGAATTCTCCTGAAGACATACTATAAAAGATGAGCACGCAGCTCTTCTCCGCTCATTGGGCTTAAATAAGCAGGTGCAATGTCAAATACAGTTTTACAGCCATTTACACCCTCTGAATGAAGTCTGCCGATTGCACGTGCATATGCAACAATAACAGATGCAGTAAATTCAGGATTAGAA
>JAEZLD010000137.1 GCA_023415335.1 Bacillota bacterium
CCACAGGCTTACCCAGGGGCTCTATTATGTCCCTTATTACCTCCATAAGGGATAAATCCCTTTCATTTTTGGGGCTGCAGTTTTTAAAGTTACCTAGTATTATGCCCCTGCACTCATCCAGCTTTCCTGCAAGCTTCAGGTGGCTTAGCATCCCATCTATGCGGTAGGTAGCTTCCCCTACATCCTCTAAGAAAAGCAGCTTATCCTTAGTATCTATCTCATAAGGGGTGCCAAGAGTAAGAGATACAAGCGTCAGGTTGCCTCCCGTAAGCTTTCCCTCTGCCCCTCCAGGCACCAGGCATTTTACTGCCTCACTGCAGGGATTACATATGGCACCCAGGGGTTGCTTGCTGGTTATGGCCCTCATGAACACATCCCTCGAATACTCATCAACGCCATCTATCATGCTAGAGGCCACCATAGGTCCATGAAAGGTTACAAGGCCGCATTTTCTCCCCAACGCACCATGTATTGCAGTAATATCGCTGTAGCCTGCAAACACCTTAGGATTCTTCCTTATCATCTCATAGTCCAGCATATCCAGTATTCTTAAAGCCCCATAGCCTCCCCGTAAGCAGAATATGCCGTCTATATTCTTATCCTTAAACATGGAATTAATGTCCCCTGCCCTCAGCTCATCGCTGCCTGAAAGGTAGCCGTATTTTCCATAGCAGCTTTCCCCGAGCACTGCCTTAAAGCCAAGCTCCTCCAGTGCCCCTGCTGCCATGTCAGCCTTTTCCTTATCCACTGGACTTGCAGGTGCAACCACTCCTATGGTATCCCCTTTTTTAAGCGCCCTTGGTTTTCTCATATAATCACCCCTAATAAAGCTTCCTCTATTATCTAAATTTATGATATAATTCCTCGCTTTAATATTATAGCATACCAATGACTATGGATGCCCTGCTTAAATATAAACGTCACAAGCTTTTTATTAGAATTATGCTGCAGCACTTTAACCTTTCATAAACTTTGCTTATGGATATATTAAGAAAGCACTGCACTCATAATTTAGTGCAGCGCCTATGTGCTATTTTTTATATAGCTTATTTTTTCTTAACAGGAATCCAAACCTCGCTATAGTAGTTTTCATCCTGATTTCCCTTCGGGTAATCATTTATATCAGAGTACATTTCAACGTTGCAGCCTGCCGCTATTTCATAATCCCTGCAATTAGGAAGCCATTCTGAGTAGATTCTTCTGTTAGTCTCCTGAATGGACTTAGGCATTGGTCCCCTGCAGGAGAAAACAGCCCATGTGTACTTGGGAATAGTCCTTGTAACAAAGCCCTCAGGTACCTCTTTGCATGGGTCATAATTATCTGCAATCAGATATTCAAACTCATCTGAGCCCACACCTTCATCTATGCATACACCATACATGCCGCACACATACTTACCGTTTCCTGCTTTGTAATGCTCTGTCCAAAACTGTGGAACCTCTGCTGCTGAGCTTTCATTTTTAAATATCCTTGATACACCCATGATAGTAAAGGAATCCTTTTCAACAATCCTGTAATCCATAATGTAACCACCCTCCAATGAGAATTTGATTTTCAGCGGGGCAAACGATTTAATCATCGCACCATCCCTTCGGACAGCCGCAGGTGTGGCTCCGTGAAACCTGGTGAAGGCCTTCGTAAAGCTATCCGGTGAGTCGTAGCCATACTTCAGTGCAATATCAATGATTTTTTCATCAGTAGAAACAATGTCACTCCCGGCAAGTGTAAGCCTGCGCTGTCTGATATACTCTCCAACCGTAAAGCCACAAAGCATAGCAAAGCCCTTTTGAAAATAAAATGGAGATATAAATGCTTTTTTAGCAACCTCTTCTATTGTTATATCCTCAGTGATATTCTCCTCTATATAGCTGATAGCCTCACCTATTCCTTCTAACCACCCCATAATCATCACCTCCGCCTGTATATATCGTATCTCTTTTCAGGTAGTATCTCCCGACCTTTTGTGTTATGTTTTGTCCTATCTGAAAGGTAAAAACACTCCATACCCAAAATTATAAGTCAAGTGTTTCAAAATGGCTATAGCCGTTAAGGCTTTGGAGATAACATGCTTCTGAATTTACATGGTATGTTTTCATAGACCTGTTGATAAGAGCATTCCTATTATAGTACTATTGTAATATATTGTTAATTTGATAGGAGGAACAAATATGGATGCATGGGAATTCAGGGCAATAACTGCTTATGACATATCTGCAATAGCCAGCTTGCTTATTGACAGGCAAAATACAGAAAACAGGGTATATCCTTCTCTCAAAAACATATGTCTTAATACCAGGTACATAACAGACACAATAGTAGAGCTGTTCCATAATAGTAAAGTCATTGGTATGGGTGCCTTTTCCCATGAGGAGCTGGTAGGTTACATAATAGGAGAGATAGAAATTGATACTGTGAGAGGCAGGCATGCTTGGGTTCCCTATGAGGGCCTGGCAATCAGAGCAGACCAGTCCCCGGAACTCATAAGATATCTCTATGCAAAGGTAGCTATTCTATGGCTTGAGCAGGGCTGCTTCAGCCACTATGCTTTAGTACCTCTTGGTAATCAGGTATACCTTGATGCTCTGATGCGATTAAGCTTTTCTATCCAGCAGGTACACAGCATAATGAGCATGACAGACTATGTGCCTTTTGAAAATGTATCTGATTGCCACGTCAGGCTTGCTAGTATAAATGACAGGGAATCCATGGGTAGAATGTCCTCTATTATATATTCACATCAAAATTCATCTCCTGTGTTTGAACCTGCTTTGCCTGAACGTATAGCAGCTATAAAAGAAGGGTATAAGGGGACTGTAGAGGATATTGAATCAACTGTCCTTATTGCAACAAAGGATATGAAGGAATTAGGCTTTCAAATATATGAAACCATTACCCCGAATTTAATGACACCTGATAATGGAATTGAGTTAAGTGTTGCAGGCACTTATCCTTTACAAATGGGAAATGGCA
>JAEZLD010000173.1 GCA_023415335.1 Bacillota bacterium
AAAATAAAAACAGAGAAACAGGGATTTGTGGCTCTATCCCTGCTTCTCTGTTGTAATGTAAAATTCCTATGCTTGATTTTTGCAGATATAAGATGAACAAGCACATATATTCCTTTTCAGAAGGTTATAGATCTATCTGAGAACTTAAAAATTTGAAAGCATTTTTAATGGTCTCCATATTTAAAGTATAAAATATTTTACGGTCTTTTCTTTCAAGTGTAACCAAATTACACATAGAGAGATAATTCATATGATGAGAAACTGTAGCAGTAGTAATACCTAAGTTATTGGCAATTTCCAGGCCATAACATTTACTTTCTAATAGCATCTTAATAATTTCGAATCTGGTCCTGTCTGAGATATTTCGCAGTATTAAAAGATTTTTTTCAATTTCATCTTCCCCAAAAAACTTCTTGACGGATTCCTCGTAATTTAGTCCAACTAGAAGATAGCATTTATTTTCTATTACATGATAGGCAAGTGTGTATGGACTAATAAACTCAGGACAAATATAAAGCTCATCTATTTCTAACAGGTTAACAGTATTATTATAGATTTTATTTAAATATTCAGTCCCCTGATTTTTTATCATGTCCTCAAGATGATTTTTTGTTTTTTCTATATCCTTAGAATATCTTTCTGATATTTGTTTAAATACAGCTAAATGTGAGTTTAGTAATTCAACAAATTTTACTTTATATTCTTTAATATCATCAAGAAAGCAAAAAACATTCCATTTAGTACTATCACTAATATTGATGGTCTTTATTAACTTTAAAAACTCAATATTACTTTCCATTATCTTGCTTGCTTTCTCGCTGGAAATCCTAATATCCTTTTTCTCCAACAAATTATCAATAAACCGTTCTTTTATATTATTCTCTGTAAGAGCTGAGATATAGCTAATCATAGACTCTATTGATGAAAAATTGAACATTTCTTCATCCTTCAAAAAGCCCCACGAAATTGGTGCTTCTTCATTAAAATATAAATTAATATCTTCAATCCTATTTTCTGAGTTCTCCTTTAAAAAGTTAATTGGGTCATCTAATGTATTGTCGTACTGGAAACCATAGTTTTTCATTCTTCTTTTTATATACTCTGGGTTCGAAATAATATATAGGCTAGTTATGAAATCATCTATTTGGCCTAAACAACAATAGGAAATCTTCATAAAATCACTCCCAATAATCATGAAAAATTAGTATTAGACATATATCTAAATCTAGTATATAATAGTACTGAGATTTAGTCAATATTAATAGATTAATTAAATATATCATGGGGTGATTTAGGTTATGGAAAATCTAAAAAGCTTTCAGAATGTAGTATCTATAAAAAAGAATAAATGCCGTGAAACCAGAGATATTAGTAAACTGGTAAAAGTAGAAGATACTATAGCTGCAGGTATGGAGTTTTTTAGCTTATCAGAAAAACAGAGAAGGAATATTGTAGAGAATTTTGATAACTTTATGCAGCTATTAGATGGGCTTTCAGAGATGACTGAAGCCAAGGATAGGAAGGAACTTGAAGTATATGAGTATTCTGGAATCAAAGATTTATCAACTGAAACAGAATATCAGACACAGAAGAATTCCATGAATAGAGACCGATCTGAAGATGATAATATTTCAATGCTAAAATTACCGACTGATAAAAGCATATTAGAAAATCCTATTACAAGTAAAATCCTTGGGAGGTCTCATAAGATTATTTCGGTAAAAAGAGAAGTAATAAAGATAGCTCCGTCTAATTCAACAGTATTAATCAGAGGAGAGAGTGGAACAGGGAAGGAGCTTGTAGCAAGGGCTATACATATGGGAAGTCCTAGAGCAGAAAAGCCATTTGTAGCTATAAACTGTGCTGCTATTCCGGAGAACCTCCTTGAAAGTGAACTGTTTGGGTATGAAAAGGGTGCATTTACAGGTGCAGACTCAAAGGGAAGGATTGGAAAGGTAGAGATAGCAAATGGAGGGACACTTTTTCTTGATGAAATTGGTGATATGCCAATTAGTTTACAGGCCAAGCTACTTAGAGTTTTACAGGATAGAGAGATATATAAAATCGGACAGAACAATTCTATCCCAGTTAATATAAGAGTTATAGCAGCTACAAATAAAAATCTCGAGGAGCTGATATTAGAGAAGACCTTTAGAGAAGACTTATACTATAGGTTAAATGTTATACCAATTAATATTCCGCCCTTGAGAGAGAGAAGATCAGATATTAGTTTATTAGCTTCCTTTTTTATTGATAAGTATTCAAAAATTTTAGGTAAAACTGTTATGAAGATTGAAAATGGAATCTTTGAGTACCTGGAGAATTATAAATGGCCTGGCAATGTAAGGGAGCTGGAAAACACAATAGAGTACATGATTAATATGATAGATGATAACGGAGTATTAGACCACAATTGGATTCCTGCAAAGATAAAAGGGGGAGTGACAAATTGTGAAGTTGGAGAAATACCAATTGATGAAATGGAAAAAGCAATGATAGAACGGGCATTGTTGGTTTATGGAAATAGTTTTATGGCAAAAAAAGAAATAGCTTCAAAATTAGGTATAGGTATTGCAACATTGTACAGAAAGATTAAAAAATATGATTTAGAATAATGGGATTCATAATAAATGGTTATTAACGTGATAAAACTTATCACAATGATAACCACTTTTTTATTTAAAACTCCTGATTTTACGATAACATTATTATTTTAACTTATCACAATGATAAGTTAGGTCTTGGCTAAATGCCTTAGAAATCTCAAAATCCATTTGGCATGATTATTGCAAGAATATTTATATAACATTTGTTTTCAGGAAATTGTTTAATTATTTATGTTATTTCCTTGACTTGAGAAATGGGGTGAATTTATGAAGAAAAATATTAAATTGTGTAATGACGTTGTTGCAGAAGATAAGAAGGTGGTTTCAAAGGCATCTCGTATGTACTATTATCCCCTTGTTATAAAAAAAGGGAATGGAGCACTGATAGAGGATATTGACGGGAACGAGTATATTGATTTATTAAGCAGTGCGGCAGCCCTTAATACAGGGCATTCTCATCCGAGGATTGTTAAGGCAATAAAGGAACAGGCTGATAGCTTCATTCATTATACTACCGGCTATACATATAATGAATTTCAAGTACAGCTTGCAACCAGACTAGCTGAGATAACCCCAGGGAGCTTTAGAAAAAAAGTTTTATTTGGATTATCTGGCTCTGATGCAAATGATGGAGCTATAAAGCTGGCAAGAGCATACTCTGGAAAAACTAACATAATATCGTTTGTTGGCTCCTATCATGGTTCCACATATGGTTCCCTTTCCCTAAGTGCTATAAGCATAAATATGCGAAGGAAGATAGGACCTTTTCTTCCAGGGATACATCATATGCCCTATCCATATTGCAGAAGATGTGTTTTTGGCAAAAATGAAGAAAGCTGCAGTCTAGAGTGCTTAGATTCTATTAAAAGAGCCTTTAACAGCTACCTTCCCGCGGATGATGTTGCTGGAGTAATTATAGAACCCATTGCAGGGGACTTTGGACTAATAGTTCCCCCCAGAAAATACATGGAAGAACTTTACAAAATGTGCAGGGACAAAGGAATTCTTTTTATAAGCGAAGAGGTTCAGCAGGGCTTTGGGCGAACAGGGAAATGGTTTGCAATTGAGAACTTCAATATTACACCTGACATAATTGTCATGGGGAAATCTATTGCAGCAGGGATGCCTCTAAGTGCTTTGGTTGCCAGGGAAGAAATAATGGATTCACTTCAATCTCCAGCCCATGCATTCACAATGGAAGGTAATCCTATATGCTGCAGAGCAGCTATTGAAAATATTGAAGTAATAAAAGATGAACATCTGATGGAAAAAGCAGTTAAACTGGGTGACCATGTAATTAAACGTTTTAAAGAAATGGCAGAGAAATATGAAATTATTGGAGATGTAAGAGGTATAGGACTTTCAATTGGAGTTGAGCTTGTTAAAAATAAAGAAACCAATGAAAAACATCGTGAGGCAGCGGTAAAAATATGCTACAGGTGCTATGAAAAGGGGGTAATACTGATATTTATTGCAGATAGTGTACTTAGGATACAGCCTCCACTTGTTATAACGAAGGAGCAATTAGATAAGGCTATAGATACTATTGATGAAAGTATAAGGGAATACATAAATGGAGAAATACCAGATGATGTGTTAAAAGCTGTTCAGGGATGGTAGGATTATAAGCCTCATATACCAAAATTAAAATACACTAAATATTATTAAGGAGGGTAGGAACAGTTTAAGCTTTGTAAAAACCTTATATTTTAAAGGGGGATTAATATGAATTTAAAAAAAGGCCTAATGGTATTAATTATGTCAATCGTTTTTATGACATCAATGTTTTCAGGTTGTAGTAATGAGAAAAATACAGATAAGTCAGTAAATAATAAGGAATTGGTAATCGCTGTTGCACAGGAGACCTTATCTACAGATGTACAGCAAAGTCCGTCAAATGATATCGTTGCATATATGATGTATGAGCCGTTAATAAGATATGGACTCGATGGAAGCACTCTTGTACCAGGTGCAGCAGAGTCATTTGAAATATCAAGTGATGGACTGAATATTACATTTAAATTGCATAAGGATGCTGTTTTTAGTAACGGAGATCCATTAAACTCAGAGGCAGTTAAGTCATCCTTTGAGAGGTTTAAGGCCATATCCGGATATGCAGATTTCATATCACCAATTGATAAAATAGAAACACCAGACGCACAAACAGTTGTATTCAAGTGTTCAAAACAGCCTGGATATATGCTTCCAGCACTGGCAAGAGCTATTGGAGGTATTATTAACACCTCTGCTGCAGAAAAGGCAGGAAAAGAAGAATTTAATAAAAATGCTATTACATATGGACCAATGTATGTGAAGGAATGGGTGAAGGGCTCATATGTTACTCTATCAAAAAATGAGAACTTCAAAACAACAAATCCGAGCTTTAAAAATAAGGGCGCACTTAATATAGATACTCTTAAAATAAGATTTATACCTAATAATTTTACTAGAGTTAGCGAACTTATCTCCGGAAATGTTGATGTATTAATGGATGTGCCTGCTGAGAGTCTGGAGTCACTTAAAAGTAATAATAATATACAGGTTTTTGAAGGTAAATCCAATGCAATTCAATTTATTGAAATGAATGTATTAAAAAAGCCATTAAATGATTTAAAGGTTAGGACAGCTCTTGCTTTAGCTATAAACAGGGATGAATTGAAAACTGCATTAAATGGAACTATTGAGCCAGTATATGGTCCACAAGCTCCAACATGGATTGCATATAATAGTGAAGCAGAAGAGCAATTTAAAAAGGATTATGCACATAACCTTGAGAAAGCCAAAACGCTTCTCGCTGAGGCTGGATATAAGGACAGCAATAACGATGGAATAGTTGAGAAGGATGGGGCACCTCTTAATTTAACACTAATACTTCCAGCTGGTTCTCCTGATTTAAAAACTATAGGACCTGTTATTCAGTCACAATTTAAGAATGCCGGAATAGGACTTGAGTTAAAAGAACTGGATTGGGGAGGAATATCCCAGGAGGTTCAGTCAGGAAACTATGACATGTTTGTAAACGGATCGTCTTGGCTGGATTCCCATATGCTTTGGTATGACTATTATGGAAATGCGCGGTTAAAGGATAGTGGCATTGGTCAGGAACTAGACAAGCTTTTAGACGAAGCAAAGTATATGACAGATTTAAATGAGAGAACAGAAACCTATGGAGAAGCTTGTGAGCTAATAATGAGTTACCTTCCAAACATTAGTCTATATACACCTAAATCATATATGGCTGCAAGAAAAAATATAAAAAATATCACATTAAACAAAGACGGAATGATATATGGCATAAATGATGTTGTAAAGGAATAGAAAATAAATTTTTACTGGGTGGTATACAGTCTTGTAATACTGTGTACCACCTCAAGTGTGGTAAATTTTCTATTCATCTTTTATAGGGAGTGAATGCAATGCTTGAGTATACATTAAGAAAATTAGGACAAGGAATAGTTATTGTAATATTGTCTACGGTAATACTCTTTTCTTTAATGCAGCTGATGCCTGGAGACCCAATATCCATGATATCAGACCCGTTAATACCTGATTCGAAAAAACAGGAGATGAGAGTTGAGTGGGGACTAGACAAGCCTGCACCTGTAAGGTATTTATACTGGGTTAAAAATGTATTAAAAGGGGACCTTGGAACATCTATTGTACATAAGGAACCGGTTATGAGGGTAATAATGGATAGACTTCCATATACACTTCTATTGATGATACCATCAACCATAATACATTATCTTATATCCGTACCAATTGGATTAATTGCCGCATATAAAAAGAATTCTATTATGGATAAAACGATTGTTGTGTCAGCACTTATTCTTTGGTCAATACCGGGATTTTTCCTTGGAATCCTATTGATAAAGTTCATAAGTGTTGATTTGGCTCTATTACCCATATCCGGATATGATGGTGTTAAATCATTAGTATTGCCTATAACTGCACTTGTATTGCCTGGATTTGCTTCTACACTCAGAATAGTACGTTCAGAAGTACTTGAAGTTACAAGATCCAGATTTGTTGATACAGCCTATGCTAAGGGTTTAAATACTAGGCAGGTTCTTTTCGGACATATATTGAGAAATGCACTTATTCCAACTACTGTCCAATTTTTTCTTTCTATTCCTGGTTTGATTGGAGGGGCAATTATTATTGAAAACATATTTGCTATACCGGGAATGGGGAACTTGATCTTTGGAGCTATTGCTGGGCATGATTATCCTATCGTTCAGGGTTTTTTTCTTATAACTGCGATATTAACGGTGGTCTCCAATACTATGGGAGATGTTGTTGCAGCTTTGCTTAATCCACGAATTAAACTTGCTATGAAAGGTGAGAAGAAATGAGTATGAACTCACTAAAATACGCATTAAAAAATAAAACCTTTATAATTGGAGCAATAATGGTAATAACTGTTGTTTTTATTGCTGTATTTGCAGATGTTATAGCCCCATATTCATATGAAGAATTAAATGTGGCAAATATCTTAAAAGCTCCCAGTGCAAAACATATTTTTGGAACAGATCATATAGGTAGAGATATATTCAGCAGGGTTGTATATGGATCAAGAATTGCACTAAAGGTTGCCATAATAGCAGTTACAATTCAATCTGTAATAGGAATAGGACTTGGGCTATTAGCTGGGTATAAAGGTGAAAGCATTAATAAAATAATAAATTTTATTACATATTTAACACTATCACTTCCTGGGATAGTACTGGCAATGGCAATAATTGCAGTAATTGGACCAAGCCTAAATAGTGTAATTATAGCACTATCACTTGTAAACTGGGCAGCTCTGTCAAGAGTAGTAAGTATAAAAACCATGGCAGTAAAGGACATGCCTTATATAGAGGCAGCAAGAGCCTTTGGAGAAAGTGATCTAAGTATTGTTTTAAGATATATCCTCCCTAACATCTCCTCAGTAATAATTGTACTAGTATCAATGTCATTACCAGCTGCCATAAGTATCACAACAGGATTGAGCTTTTTAGGGATGGGATCACAGCCACCTTCGCCGGATTGGGGAGCTATGATTTCCGAGGGTATTAATTATATAGTAGCAGCTCCCTGGGTACCTATCGTTCCAGGGTTTGCGCTTGCATATACAGTATTAGGCTTTAACCTTTTAGGTGAAGGATTAAGAGATTTACTTGATCCAACACTTAAGGTTTAGGAGGTTTCTATATGAAGGATGTAGTAATAGCTGTAAACGATTTATCTGTTGATTTTTATACTAGTGGGGGAAGCATATCCGCAGTGGATAAAGTGAGCTTTGACATTAAGAAAAATGAGATTTTTGCGCTTGTTGGAGAATCAGGCTGTGGCAAGTCCACAACTGCATCAGCTCTTATGAAACTAATAAGAGAACCTGGGAAAATTACATCTGGAAGCATCATGTACGATTCAAAGGATATTGTAACAATGACTGAAAGAGAAATGACAAGTATAAGGGGAAAGGAATTGAGTATGATATTTCAAAATCCTCTTGATTCTTTAAATCCTGTACATAAGGTTGGCAAACAGATAGCAGAGGCGGTTGGTTTGGACAAAGCTTCTAAAAGAGATGCATGGAACCAGGCTTTAAAAATATTGAAGAGTGTAAAAATATCTGATGTTGAACAAAGGGCAAACAGTTACCCCTTTGAGCATAGTGGCGGAATGAGACAAAGGGTTATGATTGGAATGATGATGTCAAGAAGTCCTAAGCTATTAATCGCTGATGAACCGACTACTGCACTTGATGTAACAATACAGGCACAGATACTTGATTTAATAAAGGAATCAAGGGATAAGCTTGGCTCCTCTGTCTTAATAATTACACATGATTTTGGTATTGTAGCTGAAATAGCTGATAGAATTGGTGTTATGTATGCTGGAAATATTGTGGAACTTGGGAATGTATTTACAATATTTGACAACCCAACTCATCCATATACAAAGCTGTTAATGAAGGCACTTCCAACTATTACAAAGAATGAAGGCAGGTTAAACACTATTCCGGGTAGTGTTCCAAATCTTAAAAGGCCTCCTGCCGGGTGCAGGTTTGCAGAAAGATGTCCTTTCAGTATGGAAATATGTAAGATTGAAAGACCTGAAATGAGAGAAGTGGAAAAAGGCCATGAGGTTGCCTGTCATCTGGAGGTGAAATAAATATGGAAGAGCTAATAAAAATTGAAAATCTTAGAAAATATTATTCTTATAAAAAAGGGATTATAAGGAAAGATGTATTTCATACCAAGGCTGTAGATGATGTAAGTTTCTCAATATATAAGGGTGAAACCATTGGAATTGTTGGAGAAAGCGGATGCGGAAAGAGCACACTTGCAAGGCTGCTGCTAAGGCTAACAGAACCAACAGACAGCAAAATCTTATATGAAGGAAAAAACATTCTTGAATTTTCTGGTAGACAATTACGAGAATTTCGAAAGAAAATTGGCATGGTTTTTCAAGATCCTGCATCTTCATTAAACCCAAGAGCAACTATAAGACAAGCGTTAAGAAGGCAGTTAATAATAAACGGAATTGATAAAAGTGAATTAGATAAAATAATTATAAAAACAATCAGGGATGTTGGGCTTGATGAATCTTTTTTAGATAGATATCCCCATCAGTTAAGCGGAGGGCAGCAGCAGAGAGTCAGCATAGCCAGGGCTATAATTTTAAAACCGGAATTTCTTATTCTTGATGAGCCAACATCAGCACTTGATGTGTCTGTACAAGCTCAAATATTGAATTTACTCTTAGACATACAAAAGGAATACAAACTCACGTACTTTTTTATAACCCATAATTTACATGTTGTAAGATATATAAGTGACAGAATTGGGGTAATGTATCTTGGTAAGTTGGTAGAACTGGGAACAATAGATGAAATTTATAAAAATCCAGTTCACCCATATACCTATGGGCTGTTATCGGCATCTCCTATATTATCTCCAAGCAATAGAGGAAGGAATAAGTTTACATTAATAGGCGAACCACCAAGTGCAGTGTGCCCTCCTGGAGGCTGCAGGCTTCATCCCAGGTGCCCCTATAAGCTTGATATTTGTGAGAAAGAGGTTCCTGAATTAATAGATGTTGGGAAAAATCACAGTGCAGCATGTCATAGAATTGGAGAAATAAAATTTTAGACTATGGAGGAAAAGCTATGATTGATGATAGATTGAGAGGACTTAAGGAATTTATAAAAGAAAAAATGCAAGAATGGAATATTCCTGGAACAGCAGTCGGTGTAATAAAAGGCGGGGAGATCATATTTAGTGAAGGTATAGGAATGAGGAGTATTAAGGAGAAACTTGAAGTAACTACTGATACCTTATTTTCGATTGCCTCAATGACAAAACCCTTTACATCAACAGCCATTGCAATCCTTGTGGATGAAGGAAAGCTGGAATGGGATAAGCCGATAAAAAATTACATACCTGAAGTTAAGTTATATGATGAATTTGCAACAGAACACTTAACAGTAAGAGATATTTTGAGTCATAGAACAGGACTTCCAAGACATGATTATATGTGGGAAGGCTGTCCATTTACCAGAGATGAAATAGTAGATAGGATTAAATATCTAAAGCCTTCGAAGGAATTTAGAACAACATATCAGTATCAGAATCTTATGTTTGTTCTTGGAGGATACTTGATAGAAAGGGTTACGGGAAAGACTTGGGAAGAATTTGTTAAGAAAAGAATATTTGATCAGCTTGGTATGAACAGAAGTAACTTTTCTTCGAATGAGAGTCTTAAATGCAGTAACTATGCTCATCCATATGTAAATCGAGATGGGGAGCTTAAGGAAATCGAATTTGGAAATAAGGATGCAGTAGGACCAGCTGGAACAATAAATTCTACCATTGAGGATATATTAAAATGGTACATGCTTCAGATAAAAAAGGGGAAATGGGGAAATAAACAAATAGTATCTGAAGGAAATCTTAAGGAAACACATACACCCCATACAATAATTCCCGGAGGCCCTATCAGCTTTAAGGAAATGCCCTATTCAAGCTATGGGCTGGGATGGTTTGTTCAGCCATACAGAGGAAATAATTCAATATACCATACAGGCAGTATTTATGGTTTTGGTTCTGTTGGCGCTTTTATGCCGGATGAAGAAATAGGTGTAATAGTATTAAGCAATAGCGAGCAATCATATATGTTTAATATAGCAATTAAAAATATTATATTCGATAGGCTCCTTGGAATTAGTGAAATAGACTGGCTGTCACGCTACAGGGAGATTGACGAGAAAATGAAGGATGAAGTAAGACAGCAGAATTCAAAAATTAATGGTGAAAGGATACCTGGCACCTCTCCTTCCCATAGGCTTGAGGAATATGCGGGCATTTATGTGCATCCAGGCTATGGAGATATTTCTGTAGGTGTTAAAGACAATTCATTGTATGTAGATTTTCACATGCATCATCTTGAGCTTAAGCATCAGCATTATGATTCATTTTTATGGGATATGAATAAATTCAGTGCTGCAACTATGGTTGTTAGCTTTGGTACTAACAAGGAAGGGAAAGTAGATTGCATCTCTGTGCCCTTTGAAACCTCGGTTGAAGATATAATATTTAAAAAGACACAAAAAAATACATTATAGGAGGTTTGGCTGGTGGTTGATATAAGAGAAAGAATTGATTCATTACATAATAGGATAATGATAGTAGATGCACACTTGGACCTGGCAGTAGATGTTTTTAATAAAAGAAAAGAAGGAAAAAGAAAGGTTATTGAAAGCTACTATTTAGACGGTTTTAAAACCGGAGGGGTAGATGTTGTTGTATCCTCTTTATTTATTGATGATCAGTATCTGCCAGAAATGGCATTGAGATATGCGCTGGATCAAATAGCTGCTATCCTTGAAGACATTAATGAATCTAAAGAAAAAATTATGCTATGTAAAAGCTATGATGACATACTAAATGCTAAGGAAAAAGGAAAGCTTGCAATACTATTGGCATTTGAAGGAGTAGAGCCATTAGGTGATGATATAAATCTTCTCAGTATATTCTACGAGCTTGGGGTAAGAATACTTGGTGTATGCTGGAGCAGAAGAAACTATGCAGCAGACGGCTGCTGCTTCAGCTATATTAAGGAGGATCAGGGCGGAGGATTAACTGACTTCGGAGTTCAGCTGATAAAAAAGGCAGAGGAACTTGGAATGATTGTAGATGTAAGTCATATAAATGATCAGGGTTTTTTTGATACTGCAAGAACCGCAAGGGGCGCTGTCATTGCATCCCATTCAAACTGTAGAAGCATTGCCCATATTAAAAGAAACCTGACTGATGAACAGATTAAAGCAATAGCGGCCTCGGGTGGGGTAATTGGAATAAATGCAGTAAGTATAATTGCATCTGATAATGAAAAAGCTGATGTAAATATTCTTGTGGAACATATGAAGCATATTAAAAACCTTGTCGGAGTGAAGCATATAGGCTTGGGTTTTGATTTATGCGACCAAACTTTTAGTACAAATAACGATCATAATATTTTTGTGGATGGCATTTGTAGAATACATTACGACCTTATAAAGGGGCACAAGGATTTGTATAAGCTAACTGAAGCATTATTGTTGCAGGGCTTTGAAGAAGTAGATATAGAAATGATTTACGGCAGGAATTTTTTAAATGTGTTTAAAAAATACATAGGGTAAATAATGAAAAGGAGACCGTTATGAAAGATAGTTCAATGGATAAATTAAAAAATCTTGAGGAACTTGTTAGCTTAAAAATGAAGGAATGGAAGGTTCCAGGAACATGTGTTGCAGTAATAAAGGATGGATCTGTAATACTAAACAGAGCCTTTGGACATAGAAACATGAAGGAAAATTTAGAGACAAGCTCTGATACACTTTTTGCTATAGCTTCAATGAGCAAAGCCTTTACAGCGGCAGCACTGGGAATTCTTGTGGATGAGGGGAAGCTTGAATGGGATACACCTATCAGGAATTATATACCTGAGTTTGAACTATATAATGATTATGCAAGTATTAATGTAACACCAAGGGATCTGGCATGTCACAGAACAGGGCTTCCAAGACATGAATTCATGTGGCACGGAGCCAAGTTCTCAAGAAGGGAAATTGTAGATAAAGTAAGGCATTTGGAGCCTAATTTAGATTTTAGATATGGTTATCAATATCAGAATCAGATGTATGTGGTTTTAGGATATCTTGTAGAGAGGCTTACAGGTGTAAGCTGGGAGGAATTTGTAAGGAACAGGATATTAAAACCTCTAGGCATGGAAAATACCAATTTTTCAATAATAGATAGTTTTAAAAGCCCGGATTTTGCAATGCCATATGGTGAAAAGGATGGTGAAATTGTAGAATTAAACTTTAAAAATGTTGATGGTGTCGGGCCAGCAGGTTGTATTAATTCATCCTTAAATGACATGATAAAATGGTTTCTTTTAAATATGAATAAGGGTAAGCTGGAGGGAAAACAGATAATCTCAGATAAAAGTATTGCTGAGACTTATTCCCCCCAGAGCATAATCAATGATTCCACCATTAGATTTAAGGAAATACCGTACTTAAGCTATGGTATGGGATGGGAGGTTCAAATTTATAGAGGACATAATATAGTACAACATGATGGAAGTATAACAGGCTTTTCGGCAATGGGTGCTTTTCTCCCAGATGATGATCTGGGAGTTATAATTCTTACAAACAAATATGGTGCAGGAATTTTTAATAATATTCTGCTCTATAATATCATAGATAATATGCTTGAGATGGATGTCATCGATTGGAATGGCAGGTACAGGGAGCTGATTGATAAATTTAAAGCTCTCCAGAACAATCAAAAATCACAGCTCGAAAATGAAAAAAAAGAAAATACACACCCATCCCACCCTTTATCTGAGTATGCAGGGGAGTATATTCATCCGGGTTACGGAAAGCTATATATAAAAATAGAGGGAAATGCCCTTAAACTCCATTTTAATGAGTTTAAAAAATTCTTGAAGCATTATCATTATGATGTATTTTCATTTAGTATGGAGGAGTTTGGAATACCGCCTATTCTAATAAATTTTAATATAAATAGCAAGGGTAATATTAGCAGTGTATCAATACCAATGGAGCCTGCTGTTAAGGATATAGTATTTATTAAAAATTAGCTATTTTTGGTGAGGTGAGAATATTGAAGCAAGAGATAAATCAAAGTACTGCTTTTATAAAGACCTTTGTATTAGAACAGCTTATGGAATGGAATATTCCGGGTATTGCAATTTCTATTATAAAAAATGGAGAGGTTATTTTTAGAGAGGGTATAGGATTAAGAAATATAAGTGAAGGCTTTAATGTCACCCCAGAGACCATATTTCCAATTGCAAGCATCACAAAATCATTTACTTCAGCAGCACTTGCAATACTTGAGGATGAAGGCAAGCTCCATTGGGATGAACCCATAAAAAAATACCTTCCGGAATTTGATTTAATTGACCCATATGTAGGAAGTCGTGTAACTATTAGAGATATTCTTTGTCATAGGACAGGCTTACCAAGGCATGATATGGTTTTGGAAAATTCAGACTATAAGAGAATGGATATACATAAAAAAGTAAGACATCTGGAGCTAAGTAAAAGTTTTAGAACACACTGGCAATATAATAACCACATGTATGTAATTGCAGGGCACCTGGTTGAGGTACTTACTAAAATCAGGTGGGAGGATTTTGTTAAGAATAGGTTATTTGATTTGCTGGAGATGAAAAGCAGCAGCTTTTCCATTAAGGATATCAAAGGGTCATCAAATTATGCACTTCCTTATGCAGAGGAAAGCAATAATATTTTTGAAATTCCATTTTATGATATATGTGAATGTGGCCCGTCAGGCTCAATTAATTCAAATATTATTGATATGGAAAAATGGATAATGCTTCATATGAGTAAAGGGAAGTATAAAGACAAACAGATTATATCTGAAAAAAATATAAATGAAATGCATACCTCTAGTATGATAATAAGGGAGGGTATTCCCTATCACTTCAAAGAGATCCCATATGCAGCCTATGGTTTAGGCTGGTTTGTCCAACCCTATAGAGGCTTTAACCATATTTATCATGGAGGAGTGATTGATGGTTTTGGTTCCCTTGCAGCCATTATTCCAGAGGAGGATTTAGGGATTATTATTCTCACTAATAAAAGTGGCTCCGGATTATTCAATAGGATGATTTGTTATAGTGTATTTGATATGATTCTTGGACTTGATAGAATACCATGGAATTTAAGATTTAAAGAGTTACATAATAAAAGCAAAAAAGCTGTAATATCACAAATTGAAAAGATGGATTCCATGTTAAAGGAAGGCATAGAGCCAATATGTCCAATAAAGGATTATATAGGAAGCTATATTAATGCGGGCTATGGAAGTATAGAAGTTAAATTTTATGATAATAAACTTCAATTGGTATATGGAAATAAAATAGTTAACATACAGCATTATAAAAACAATATATTTTTACCATATCCTAATGACGTTAATAATTTGCCTCTTCAGATAAGGTTTAATAGTGACAGAGCAGGAAATATCAAAGCTCTTGAAATACCTTTCGAGTCAAATGTTAAAGATATAGTGTTTACAAGGAACAATGTTGTTTAATTGATGTAAGGTTTCAAGATGGTTATAGAAAGTTTATGAATGATTGTAATGGGGGAAGAAGGATGATTGATACAAAGGATATTGAAGCTATAAGAGTTCAATATAATGAAAAAAGCAGGAAAACAAATTCGGTAAATAGATATTTGAATTTCTTTACTAATAAGGAGTCAGAACACATAACAAAGTACCATTCTAGTATTTACGGGTTTAATCCAACACCTATAATAAGTCTTGATAGACTTGCAGAAGAAATTGGAGTAAAAAAAATATTGATGAAGGATGAGTCCCACAGATTGGGGTTGAATGCATTTAAAGTATTAGGTGCTTCATATTCAATTGGTAGAACCCTATGCAAGCAGCTTGGATTAAACATTGAGGAGGTTAGCTTTGATTATTTAAAATCTGATGAAATTAGAAATAGAACTGGACAGTTAACCTTTACATCTGCAACAGATGGAAATCATGGCAGGGCTGTGGCATGGTCAGCTATACAGCTAGGACATAAGGCGGTCATTTTCCTTCCAAAGGGCTCTGTCAAAAGAAGGGTTGATGCAATACGCAATATTGGAGCAGAAGTACACGTTACTGATTTGAATTATGATGATACAGTCAAGTTTGTATCAAAAAAAGCTACAGAGAATAACTGGATAATGATACAGGATACCTCATGGGAGGGATATGAAGAGGCTCCAAGGTGGATAATGCAGGGATACATGACTATGGCTGGAGAAGCTGCTGAGCAAATTAATAGGATGGGAATAGTAAGTCCAACCCATATGTTTTTACAGGCTGGAGTTGGCTCCATGGCAGCAGCAGTATTAGCATATTATAATAATATATACGGTAAGAAGTATCCTTTAACAATTACCGTGGAATCCGAAAGTGCAGATTGTTTTTACAAATCAATTTCTATAGGTGATGGTAATGCACATAAAACAAATGGGGATCTGCATACTATAATGGCAGGATTGGCATGTGGTATCCCTAACCCCATGGCATTTGAGATATTAAGGGATTTTTCTGATTTTTTTATTTCCTGTAATGATTCTGTTACTGCAAGGGGAATTCGAGTTGGTGGAAATCCATTGATTGGAGATCCTAAAATTATATGTGGTGAAAGTGGTGCAGTAGGATTAGGACTACTTACATTAATAATGACAAAGGATGAATATAGCGATATAAGGAAACAAATGAACCTGAACCGTGAATCAATAGTACTTTTATTTAACACTGAGGGTGATACAGACCCTGATAATTATAGAAGTATAGTATGGGACGGGAAGTACCCCAATTTATAAAAGCCGGATTACCATCTATAGGAAACAATTCTAAAATAATAGTTATAATGAGGTGATTTATTGGATTGCCTGATTGAAAGTCAGTTTATATTGGATATATACAATAAAGTAATGAATGGCAGTTGCGAAGATATATGTGACTTTTGGAACAGTATTAAAGCTAAGGGGACGCCAATAATTGAGGAAATTCCCGGGGATAAGAATAGAATCAAGGTTACATTTCTTTTTATGGTAATGAATGCAGAGAAGGTTGAGATTTTCAGTACCTTCTCAGGTTTTAATGGAGCTTCAAACAGAATGAATAGGATACCGAATACTGATATCTGGTATAGGACATATGAAGTTAAAAAAGGTACAAGCTTTGTTTATGGGTTTTTAATAAATGATTGGATGGAGGATAGTGTTGAAGAAAAGCTGAAAAGAATAGTTCCAGACCAATTTAATATAAATAAATTTGTTTTTACGAAGGATGAGGAAAGCCTTGATTCAGAAGAACTCATAATGTCTCTGATGGAAAACTATGATGATGAAATAAAAAAGCTTACAAACATCAATATAGGAGTTCCTTCTGGCAAAATTAAGCTTCAAAGAATTAAGAGCTTGGTATATGGATGCAGGAGAAGAGTATGGGTATATATACCTGAAAGCTACTATAACTGTACAGAGCCCTTGGATTTAATTGTACTTACCGATGGTTATACATATTTATATGATGTAAATGTAAATATAATATTTGATAATATGATATATAATAACCTAATTCCCCCAACTGTAGTTATATTTATAGATAATCAAAATAGGCGTGAAGAATTGAGCTGCTGTAATAAGTTTGCAGATTTTATTGCTAGTGAAGTTATTCCTTGGGTTAGAAATGCATATAATATTTCAAAAAGTCCAGACAAAGTAACCATTGCAGGATCAAGTCTCGGAGGACTTACTGCTTCATATCTGGGGTATTGCCATCCGGAGATATTTGGAAGAATTCTTTCCCAATCAGGATCATATTGGTGGGGGCCAGAAAATGAGGAGCAGTGGTTAATTGAAAAATTTAAATCAAGTGAATTGTTACCTTTAAAGTTCTATTTAGATATTGGGGAGTACGAGAATGAGTCCTATGGGAATAGGCCTAGTATGGTAGAGGTAAATGAAAAAATGAGAGATGCGCTAATCTCTAAAGGATATTCAGTGATATTTAGTAAGTTTTCAGGTGGACATGACTATGTTTGTTGGAAGAAAACTCTTATTGATGGGCTAATGGCACTTAACTCATAAGGAAATAATCATATTTAATTATAAAGTAATAATATTACGAAAATTAAAGTGATTAGTAGAAAAATTGCTGTTTTAAGTTTGATAGAAGCAAAGCCGATTAATATGTATCTAGTTATGGATTGGTAGCGAGGGGAAAGTCCACAGATTTGTGCAAATCTGTGGACTTTCCTTTGCCTTATAAGGAAAATTGTAATCAGCACTTTTTATATGCCGGCATCCACAGCTCCATGTAGGTACTGTCAGGTGAGCTGTCATAATACAATTCGGGAGAGTAAACATCCATAGTCAGATTATGCTTTTCAAGCCAGAGCCCGCTATATTTTACGGCTTTATTGAGGGCTACGGTTACAAGCTGCTGAAAGTTTTCTGCTTCAAATCCACAGACTATGTATTCTCTTGCCGGAAGCTCCCAGGTATCAAAACGGGGGTCTTTTGCTCCTTGTGCTGCTTCCGCACCGGCAAAGTAAGTAAAATACCCTTCCGGTGCATCCCCAAGATAAGCAACACCCAACTCACGTCCTCCGCTTATCCTGGGAATAGAATGCTTTTCTTTGTGGAATTTTTCCCATACTGCACCAGGCATATCCACGCCTGTAGCCTCACCAAGGGGCATTTGTCCCTCAATAGGAATGATTCCTGCTACCCCCATAAAAAGAATTGGCTGCAGTATTGTTTTTCGTTTAAACTCCACCACAAGTCCGTCAGTTATGAGAGGAACATCCTCATCAATCATAGTGTAGTTTAACAATAAATCCGGCTTGTCAAATTGATTGAGTATTACAGGATGTTTGCGGTATTCCTCGGGGGTCAGCTTATAGGCTTCTTTGAAGGCTCTTGTAAATGTTTCGTGGCTTCCAAAGCCACAGTCCAGAGCAACATCTAAAATACGCATATTCTTATGAGCAAGCAGCTCACAAGAGTGGGCTAATCGGCGCAATTTAATGTATTCCCGAACCGGCTTTTTAATAAGGCGTGAAAACAATCTTTGGTAATAAAAAAGAGACAATGACGATTCTTTAGCAAGCTGTTCGATGTCAATTTCATCGCTGATATTTGTTTCAATGTAATCCAGAGATTTTTGAATAGATTCCCATGCGTGCATGATATGCACCTCCTTTATTAGACAGCATATCACTACTTCAATTTATGCACTTGACCTGCTCTGCTCTGTTTTAAAAGTGCTGCAGCCTACATTGTCTCAACAGGAGAAGTCAGGTGTGTTAATTTGCAGTATAGCCATAATATCAATTATGTTCATTGTAGCATGGTACAGTATAACAAATAAACCCCACCACCATATTGACAGAGTATAAAATATAATATATATTCAAATTAATCCTATTGGATTATGTTGGCTCTGAAGGGAGTGTTTAAATTATGACTAATGTGGTGATTGAATCCTAAAGCTGAATATGGGCGCAGCTAATACATAGGGGGTGTAACTCCTTATTTTGCTGTGTAATTTAAGGTAACCTGTCAATTCTGCAATGCCATATAAAAAGGCAAATGAGAGTGTGGAGACGACCTGGGGGTCGTTATTTTTATGCCCGCATATAGCAGCTTGTAAGGCTGCTTTGTGCGGGCATTTCTGCGTCCATTTTCAGCAATATATTGTAGGAGATGGTTAGATATGAGGAAAAAATACTATACAACTGTAAAAACACGTACACAGAAAGGGAAAATAGGATGATAGATATAAGAGATTATGGGTACTTTAAACAATTAAATGATGAAAACAGTCCCCTGGTGTCTGCTAGGGTAGAGGAGGTTCAGAGGGGAAGCTACAATATAGTATGCCAGTACGGGGAAGCATGGGCAACCCTAAAGGGAACCCTGCTGAAGGAGGCCACAGCGGCAGAGGATTTTCCTGCTGTGGGGGATTTCGTAATGGTTGACTATAACTCAGGGCAGCCGGTAATACACAGTATTATGCCCAGGAAATCCAAGTTTTCACGTCCGGATTATTCCGGGCATGCAGTGGGATATGTAAAAACCATACTGGAGCAGGTGGTTGCTGCAAATTTTGACTATGTATTTATAATGAGCTCCTTAAATGATGATTTCAACATAGCCAGAATACAGCGCTATCTTACAGCCGCATGGCAGAGCGGGGGAATTCCTGTGGTGGTGCTGACAAAAGCTGATTTATGTGAGGATTACTCCATAAAGCTGAGAAGGCTTTACAAGGTTTCTGCTGATGTGGATGTGGTGGCTGTCAGTGCAAAGACGGGAGATGGGATTGACAGGCTATCCCCCTATTTGGGCAGGGGCAAGACAATCGTATTTCTAGGCTCCTCTGGGGTAGGCAAGTCAAGCCTTGTTAATGCCCTGGCGGGAGAGGAGATAATGAAGGTTAATGAAATAAGGGAATCTGACAGCAAAGGAAGGCATACAACTACCCACAGGGAACTGATTAAACTGTCTGATGGTACCATGATTATAGACACCCCTGGCATGCGGGAGCTATCCTTGTGGGACGCAGATGAGGGTTTAGGGGAGCTGTTCTCCGACGTGGAGGAGCTGTTCGTGCGCTGCAGGTTTCCAAACTGTAACCACAAAACGGAACCTGGCTGTGCTGTAACTGAGGCAATAGAATCTGGGGAGCTTTCCCTTACAAGGTGGCAGGATTATCTCAGGCTAAAGCGGGAGGCAAGGTTTACCGATGCAAGGGCCGCACATAACAAAGCAAAGAAGTCGGGGAAGAAATCCAAGGGTAATTATAACCGCTATTCTAGAAATAAGGGGGTATTTGATTATGAATAATGAGCTATTATGTGCCCTATCCAAATGCTTTGGGACAAAAATCATCCATGCTGATTATGAAATGAAGCAGCTTCATGGAGGAACAGTAGGGGATGTGCAGCTGCTTACAGGGGTTGCAGAAGATGAGAATGGGAGAAAACTGCCCTATAAGCTGGTATTGAAGAAACAGAAAAGGTGGGAAAGATATGGTGACGTACTGTCGTGGCGTAGGGAATATGACTTATACTCATCCAATCTGGCACAGGTATTTACAGAGAAGCTTAGCTGGCCGGAATGCTATTACTCCTGTATAGATAATGATGAAACCCACATATGGATGGAATATATAGAGGGAGTATCGGGAGAGGACCTGACGGTAGAGATGCTTGAAGCTGCAGCTGAGGAGGTAGGACGATTTCAGGGCAGGCTCTATGCTGAAGGTGCCGCCTTAAATGGAATATCCAACCTTAGCAGCTTGGACTTTATGAAGGAGGATTACAGAAACTGGAGCAATGGCACATCTGTATACCGCTATATCCGTTCCAAGGATTGTACAATCCCCAGGCATCTATGCCAGATGCTTATAGATATTGACAACAGGGCCCGGGAGCTGTTTGAAGCCATTGAAAATCTGCCTGTAGTACTTTGCCATAGGGATTTGTGGCTGGAGAACATATTCTATTCAGATGGAAGGGTCACTCTTATAGATTGGGATACCGCCGGTTGGGGCTACATGGGAGAGGACATTGCAAGCCTTATTGCAGATGACACCGATGCCGGGGCCTTATGTGAATACTACAGAAGGCTGCCTCCTGCATACCTAAGGGGGATTTCAGAATATATAAGCCTTCCTCAGGCTAATGAGTGTTATATACGTGAGATGATACTTATTAAATTTGGATACAGATTTATATACAAATACATGAAATCAGAGACACCTGAGGCAAAGGAATTCCAGATAAAGGCCCTTCAGCAGATATATGATATGAAGGATATAGGTAGGATATAAGCATGCATTGCCGTCTGTAATACATAATGCTACAATCAACATAGGTTAATTAATAGGAGGATACTATGGCAGAGCTGTTTGATTCCTTTCCATATTTGAAAAATGACAAAATAATCATCAGAAAAATGGTGGACTCTGATGTTGAGGCATTAGCTGAAATTACTAACAATGATAATGTGTATAAATACATTCCACCCTTTTTATATAAGAAAAGCAGGAAGGTTCTGCTTGTTGCAATCAGGAACCTTGGGGAAAGGGACTTTATAAAGAAAAAGTGCATTATTGCAGGAATTTATATGAGTGATAATCCGGATAGGCTCATAGGGCTGGCGGAGATGTTCGACTATAAGAAAAGGGCTGATAGAATCACAATTGGATATCGTATAAATGAAGCATATTGGCATCAGGAAATAGCAACCAATGCAATTGGGCTAATGGTGAAATACCTGTCAGAGGAGATAGGAATCACCACAATACAGGCCTTTGTTATGCCTGAAAATCTTCATTCCTCTAAGGCGTTAAAGAGAAATGGATTTCAAAAGGAAGACAGGCTTATGCAGGAGAAAAACTGGGGCGGACATGATATAGTTGATGTAGAGGTATACACATATACCAATAAGGCATAATGCTAAGCATAGCACTAGGTGTAATATTGTATATATTATGGTATAATATGGTTAAATAACAAATGAACTGCTTTCAAAGCTGCTTTTGCAAGAGGAGGAAACCATGCACGACATAATAAAAGCCATTGGTGATTTTATCTTTATTGAGGACAAGCCACAAGAAGCAGATGCAATTATGATAGTAGGCTGCTCCTTTCCAGAACCCGGTGAAATTGCTGCAGAGCTGTGGAAAAAGAAATATGCTTCGTACATATTTATCGGGGGTGGTGTCAGCATAAAATCAGGAATGTTTCCCGGGCCTCGCTCTAAACGTGATATATATAACAAGGAATATGCTACGGAATATGATTTCTTTAAGGATGTACTTTTGATAAATGGTGTGGATGAGGAAGCAATACTCGGGGAAAACAGGTCATCCTTTACCCGTGAAAATGCACTGTTTGCAAAACAGGTGGCAGAGGAGAATAATGTTAAGCTTAAGAAGGCTTTGCTGGTGTGCAAGTCCTTTCATGCTAGAAGGAGCGTCATGTTCTACCAGTCAGCCTTCCCAGAGGCCGAGTTTCTAGCTATTCCATACCAGGCAAATGATATAACAAAGGATAACTGGTTTTTAACAGAGCATGGAATAGACAGGGTGATGGGAGAGCTAAGCCGCTGTGGCAGCCAGTTTACACCTGAGGATATTAAAGCTTATGAAAAGGAAAATTTGTAGATTGTAATACATAAACCCTAGGGCATTCCTCACTATTTAAGGAATGCCTTTCGCGACTTTAATGAATGCTACACATGACGTTTCCATAGCCTTTTGGATAAGCTATATAAAAATAAAAGGGATTAACAGCTGCAATTGAAAGGCTTAACGGGTTTACTGACCTGCTTGAGGATGGAAACGGGACTGGAGCCTATGAGCTGCTTGAAAGTGGAATTCACGAATATTCACTGGCTATAAAAGATGACTTTAGGGGTTGAGTTCATGGATGATAGGTGTATATCTTTAATCTCTGAAATGGATTTTCCTCGATTACGTGATTCTTAGATATATGGAGGATAAAACAATGACTACTAATGAAATGAGAATTATTACAGAAAGATTAATATTAAGAGGTATTAGAATTTCTGACGCGGAGGCGATGTTTAAATACCGTTCAGACCCGCAAATATATAGATTTCAAGGCTGGAAACCACAAACCCTGGAAGATGTGAAAGCATTTATTAACGAAAAAATAGCTAAGGTTCCGAATATACCATATACATGGTATCAGCTCGGAATTCTACTTAAGGGGACTGACGAGTTGATAGGGGATGTAGGAATTCACTTTATAGACTCGGATAACTTACAGGTAGAAATAGGATATACGCTATCTTTGCAGCATCAAAGCAAAGGATATGCTACTGAAGCTATTATTGGATTAATAAACTACCTATTTAATGGTTTGAAAAAACATAGAATAATTGCTTCGGTTGACCCTAGAAATGTAAAATCAATAGCATTACTTGAAAGAATTTATATGAGAAAGGAAGCACACTTCAAGAAAAGCTTTTGGGTTGATAATGAATGGGCAGACGATGTAGTATATGCAATTTTAAAAGAAGAGTGGACTAATCAGAATGAAAAGAGCCGTTTGTAAGAACCAGGTAAGAACCAGGGACGGTTAAGCTGTTTGTTTCATCATAAGAATCAGTAGATGTTCAGGCCCCCTCATATTGGTGATAGTTTACAAATCAATATAAGGGGGCTTTATCGAAATCGCTATCAGCACTTTTTATATGCCGGTATCCACAGCTCCATGTAGGTGCTGTCAGGTGAGCTGTCATAATATAATTCAGGAGAGTAAACATCCATAGTCAGATTATGCTTTTCAAGTCAAAGCCCACTGTATTTTACAACTTTATTGAGGGCTACGGTTACAATCATAAGGTAGGGATCGCAAACAAAATACATTCCACAGTTTTATTCCTTGCTATATAATGTAATTGAGACATGGGATATTACATAAGGAAAGAGCGGGATATATGTTTTTAAAATGAGGAGGAATTTATTTGACTGATATAAAAAAAGACACACCTGTTACACATAAGCAGCAGTTTGTAAACAGTATTGCTGGCTCCATACTGTCGGGGAGGTACAGGGTAGGGGAAAGGCTGCTTACGGAGAGGGAGCTGGCGGCCCAAATGAATATAAGCAAGTCAGTTGTGCATGCTGGTATGGAAAGCTTATCCCACATGGGGCTTGTAGAAATAAAGCCCCAATCAGGTATTTATGTGGCTGACTACCTGAAAACGGGAAACATTGATACTCTCAATGCAATTGTTAAATATAATGGGGACCATCTGGGCTATGATATGGTTTCAGCTATACTGGACTTGCGTCTTGTTGTGGAGGGAACAGCCTTCCTAAGGCTGGGCTCCTGCAGGAGTCATGAGCATATTGCAGAGCTCAGGAGGCAGATTAAAGGAATATCTGATCAGCACTTGGGGGGTGGAAACACAGAATATTTTGCCGAGCTGTTTTTTCAGTGGCACCGCAGCATATGTGTATATAGTGGAAGTGTCATGCTCCCACTGCTTATGAATGCCACCCATGATGTTTCTATAGCCTTTTGGATAAGGTACATAGAAATAAAAGGACTAACAGCTGCAATTGAAAGGCTTAACAGGTTTACTGACCTGCTTGAGGATGGAAACGGGACAGGAGCTTATGAGCTACTTGAAAGTGGAATTCACGAATATTTAAAGGCTGTTAGACAAGAGGAATAATTATAAACTTTATAAAAGCCATGGACCATCTACAGTAAAAGGGTATTATTCCAATATGTTAATACCTTGAGCAAAAAAAGGTTAAGAACTGGCTAATCTAAAATAGCTGCTGTCCTTTGATAAAATTCTCACAATCAGTATTGATTACCATGGAAATTTTTGTTACTATAAAATTGGTCGAACCAATTTTGAAATTTAAATGGGGGTATGTAAAGTGGCCGAGGAAAGAAAGCTCATACTAAAGCTGGGACAGAAAATTACCGACAGGATTGGGCACAAGGTTACTGTAGAGGATGCTGAATATTGGGGTTTGGCAGGTGTCATAACAGACGAGATGGCAGAGGTAGCTCTGGCAATGAAGGTCAGAGTACCCTGGACAGCAGACAAAATCGCTAAGAAATGTGGCAAAAGTCTGGAGCTTACTGAAAAGCTGCTTCAGGAAATGAGCGTTATAGGACTTATAGAATATAACTGGGAAAATCCTGAGAGAAAGAAGCAGTATATGCTGCCCATGTTTGTGCCTGGCTGTGCTGAGTTCATGAATATGAACAAGGAGCAGGTGGAGGCCCATCCTGAGATTGCAAGATTCTTCTATGACATGTCAAGGCTTCCTCTGGAAAGGGTGACTCCTATGGTTCCTCTGGGAGGTGCAGGAATAGGTATGCATGTTATACCTGTTGAGAAGGCCATAGAGGCTAATCAGCAGTCAGTAAGCATAGAGCATATTTCCCATTGGCTGAAGAAATATGAGGGTAAGTATGCAGTAGGGGCATGCTCATGCCGCCGTTCCCGCCGCATTATGGAAGAGGGCTGTGGACACCTTGAGGATGACATGTGCATAGGCGTGGGGGACATGGCTGACTATATAGTTGAAACCGGCAAGGGCCGCAGTATAGACTATGATGAGGTTATGGAAATACTTAAGCGTGCTGAGGACAATGGCCTTGTGCACCAGATAACCAACATAGATGGAGAGGACAAGATATTTGCCATATGCAACTGCTGCGTCTGCTCCTGCTATGCCCTGAGGACCTCCCAGCTTTTTAATACGCCCAACCTGTCCCGCTCTGCCTATGTGGCAAGGGTTGAAGCAGACAAATGTGTGGCCTGCGGACAGTGCGTGGAATTCTGCCCATCAGGTGCAGCAAAGCTTGGGCAGAAGCTCTGTACCAAGGATGGACAAATAGAGTATCCTAAGCAGGAGCTTCCTGATGAGGTTAAGTGGGGAAAGGAAAAATGGAATGAAAATTATAGGGATGATAACCAGATAAACTGCTATGATACTGGTACTTCCCCATGTAAAACACACTGCCCTGCTCATATAGCTGTACAGGGATATATAAAGATGGCAGCAGAGGGCAGATATGAGGACGCACTTAAGCTTATAAAGAAGGAGAATCCATTCCCTGCTGTTTGCGGAAGGGTATGCAACCACCGCTGTGAGGATGCCTGCACCCGTGGGGAGATTGATGATCCTATAGCCATAGATGAAATAAAGAAATTCATTGCAGAAAGGGAGCTTAAGAGGGAAAACCGCTATGTTCCGCCAATGGTAAACCAGCTTGGAAAGCCTTTCCCTGAGAAGATTGCCATAATAGGGGCAGGACCCGCAGGAATGAGCTGTGCCTTCTATCTTGCTGAGAAGGGCTATTATCCAACTGTTTTTGAAAGAAATAAGAAGCCTGGAGGTATGCTGGTGTATGGAATACCTTCCTTCCGCTTGGAAAAGGACATAGTTGAGGCAGAGATAGACGTTTTAAGGCAGATGGGTGTGGAGTTCAGATGCGGAGTAGAGGTGGGAAAGGACGTTACCCTAGAGGAGCTTAGAAAACAAGGCTATAAGGCCTTCTATATAGCTATAGGCTGCCAGGGCGGACGAACGGCAGGAATACCTGGAGAGGACTCTCACGGTGTAATGTCTGCTGTAGAATTCCTGGATAAGGCCAATGGGGATTCATCTATGAGATTATCAGGCAATACTCTGGTTATAGGCGGCGGAAATGTTGCAGTGGATGCATCACGCAGTGCCCTCCGCATAGGAGATGGGGACGTTTCCATGTACTGCCTGGAATCAAGGGATGAGATGCCTGCATCCATTGATGAGGTGCTGGAGGCCGAGGAAGAGGGAGTTAAGGTAAACTGCGGCTGGGGCCCTAAGGAAATACTCACTGAAGATGGTAAGGTTACAGCAGTGGTATTTAAAAGATGCCTCTCAGTATTTGATGAAAATAAAAGGTTTTCCCCTAAGTATGATGAGAATGATACAGTAACAGTACCATGCTCCAATGTTATCATGTCCATAGGTCAG
>JAEZLD010000203.1 GCA_023415335.1 Bacillota bacterium
GGCACCGTCTCCTACCACCTCTGGTATGGAGGAAACGTTGGAGGCTATAACGGGAGTGCTGCAGGACATAGCCTCAAGAGGGGGTAAGCCGAACCCTTCATATAATGAGGGATATACGAATAGGGTGCTGGCATTATAAAAATATGGAAGATCCTCGTAGGGTACATAGCCTGTAAAAACAACCCTGTCTGAAATGCCAAGGGTTTCGCATAGTCCTGATAAATAGCAGTGGTCATCCCTGGATGGACCTATTATTACAATCTTATAGCCTAGAGGAAGCTCCTTGTATATCCTTGAGAAGGCCACCAGTATGGATTTTACGTTTTTCCGGGGGCTGAAGCCTCCAAGGTAAAGAAGAAAATCCCCTTTTATATTATAGGTCTCCTGCAGGTATGCCTTGCAGATTCCCTTATCTAAAGGTGCGAAGTATTCATCTGCGGCCAGAGGAGTAACCTTTATCCTGTCCTCAGGATAATCAAATATTTTCATTATGTCTTTTTTAGAGTACTCAGAAACTGTGATTATATAGTCAGAGCTCTGCATTATGTGGGGCATCTCAGATATAAACCTTTTCAGGTACCCCCTGCCAACGGTTTCCGGCATTACATAGGGTATAAGGTCATGTATGGTGGATATATATGTGCACTTTTTCCTTGAGGGGATGCCAACACCGTTCTGAGGCACATGATATACGTCAATAGAGCTAGCGGCAAGGCTTTCAGGAATATAGCTTTCTTCGAAAAAATGATGGTGTCTTTTAGAGGTCAGGTCTATGGTTACGTTGTCCTGATACATATCATGATAGTTCATGCCCCACCAGAACAGCAGATAGGAATTATCCCGGTCATATTTCATAAGGTACTTCAGTATCTGACGCGTATAGGTCCCTATGCCTGTTCCAGAATACCAGTTGGCACCTCGCGCATCTATGGCGATTCTCATCAAATACACTCCCTGAAATCTAGCGTTTATATACTATTAATATTACTTACTGACCTTATGTGTGCATAAAAATATCAGCCTTAATCACACTTAATGAGTATAAACATATTATAAAATAGAAATTAATTACTAAGGTGGCGGATAAATGTGGAGGAGCTGAAAAACAGGCTTCAAAGAGAATACCATATTGAAATAGGCAGCATGGAAAAGATAAAAAATTCTTATAGGCTTTCTACTCCTCAGGGTTTCATGTGCTTTAAGGAATCACGTTACGACCAAAGTCAGTTCCAGTTCATAATATCATCTATAGAGCATGTACTTTCCAATGGCTTTCAATCAGCGCTTCCCTTTTATGAAACAGCTGAGGGAAGAAGCTTTATTAAAACAGACAAGGGCTATGGCTTTATGTGCTCCTGGATAAACTCCCGGGAGGCTGATTTTAAAAACCCTGTAGAGCTAAGATTATGCCTAAGTACTTTAGCACAGTTTCATCTGTGCTCAAGGGGAGCAGCTCAGGAGGCACCTGGCTGCAGAAGCCTGCTGGGTAAGTGGATTGAAAGGTTTAAAAAAAGATGTGACCAGCTGCTTTATTTTAAGGCACTTATAAGCCTTAAGGAAAAGAAAAGCCAGTTTGATTCTATATATCTTAGAAGCTTTGATCTGCATTACCGTCAGGCATTAAAAACCATAAGGGACTTGGAAAACTCATCCTATCTCACCCTCATGGAAGAGCAGGGAAAGCTTATGGAGCTGTGCCACCATGATACGGCTAATCACAATTTCCTGATAACCCCTGACTGCAGCATGTTCATGATAGATTTTGACTACTGTATAAAGGACAGCCACCTTCATGATCTGGCAAGTATAGTTATAAGAAACATGAAATATGGTAACTGGAATACTGAGACGTTGGAGTTCGTACTGGAGGGCTATACAGCCTGGATTCCTGTCAGCGAGGAGGAGCTTTATACAGTGTTCTGCTTTATGGAATTTCCTCAGGATTTCTGGCAGATAGGGCTCCAGTATTATGTGGAGAAGCAGCCATGGGAGGAGGATTTCTTCATAAGGAAGCTTAGCAGGCTGGTGGAGGATAGCAGGGAGAGGATGGAATTTCTTAAGGAATTTGAAGCGATGTTTCTGGAGGGATATAATGGAGCAATTGGATAACAAGGCTGGGGAAGAGATAAAGTACCAGGGGGAAGGTACTGGTAAAGAGGCAGCAAAGGAAGAAAGAAAGGACTACGATAGTCTGGAAAGCAGGATTGACAGGCTCAAGGAGGACATTGAGGCCCTCAAAAGAATAAAGCACCAGCAGAAGAAGCTTGATAAGCTGGAGGAGAAGAAGCTGGAAATATTAAAGGAGATAGAAAAGAACAAAGGTAAGGGGGGGCATCATAAAAGGAATGTAAAAAGAAGCAAGCATTAATGGAGGTTATATATGGAATCAGGTGGATTAACATGGGAAGGCTTCAGGCCTGTGATGACTAAGGTAAGCATAAGGGAGAGTGAAATATCCTCAATAGCCATGCTTACACAGGAGCTCTATGATAGGGGCTTTAAAGAACTATGCCTGCTTCAAAGGACTCCGGAGGGCAAGTATTATACAAGGCATGAAGGCAGGCTTTATGTGTATACCCCTGAAATAGAAGGAGATAAGCTAAGGCTCAGAAGCGTAGAGAGCGGAACAGCCTTTGCCGGAGTGCTTGGCAGGTTCCATGCTGTGTCAGAGGGATATATCCAGCAGCCAGGAGCTAAGCTTAGGGTTTGCTGGGGAAAGAGGGTTGAGAAATACAGGATACTTACATCCAAGCTTGAAAAATATTCCGCCAGAATTAAGAAAACAGGCTGCTCCTGCCAGTTTGAAAGCTGCACCAGGGAGAACATTGACGAGCTGCTATACAGGGCAAGGGCTTCTATGAAGATTCTAAAAAGCACCAGGTATCTTATGGCCTTGGAAAATAGCATGAGGAAAAGACAGATATGTTTAAATGCCATATCAGCTAACACCATGAGGGTGACTGAAGGTGGACCTGTTATAATGAATGTGTTTGAAATGGGCTATAACATGATAGAGGAGGATTTGGGAGAGCTTATAAAGAAGGTAACGGAGCAGACAGGGGATAAGGATGCCTTCAGATGTATTATGGAGGCATATTCACAGGAGAGAGGTGACATGGAGTACTCCGAAGAAATTATAAGGGCATTGGCAGCCTTTCCATGTGATTCTCTTAGAATTATATCCAGATATATGAGAACCGGAGGAGAAGGAGACTGTCCATCGGATAAGTACTCCAAGTATGCCATGAGAGAGTTGAAGTGTAACGTTTTGGAGGTGTAGCTGTGGACTATAAATTCAGGGATAAGGTATATCTGTGTGATTACAGGCTTGACACTGTCTTGTTTGATAAATTCGGTTTCTCAGTTGAGGATGCTGCACCTATAAGGTCTGTATATATGCTTTCAACAGATAAGGGAATGAAGATATTAAAAAAGATAGATTATTCTTTAGGGGAATTGATGTTCATATATGATGCTTTAAATGAGATAAGAAAGCAGTATCCTTACGTTATAAACTTCAGGCAGAGCACAACAGGAGAGCCCTTTGTAGAGCATAAAAATGATATTTACATTGTGCTTGACGTTATTGAGGGAAGGGACTGCTTGTATGAGAATCTCATTGACTTGAAAAATGCATCCAGAGCCTTAGCCAGACTCCATAAGGCAGGGGAGGGTATCCACACAGACTGCTGTGAGGTAAAAAATAAGCTGGGAAGGCTTGAGGATTGCTATAAAAGAAAGATAAAAGACATGGAAAAATATAAGGATATCGCAGCTATGCATGTAAACAAAAGCCCCTTTGACAGGGCCTTTCTGAGGGGAGTGGATTACTATGTGGATAATGCCAAGGATGCATTGAAAGCACTTCAGGAGTCATCCTACCTGAAGCTCTGCTGTAAGGGGCATACCCTGTGCCACCATGACCTGGCACACAGGAACATCCTTATTGACAATCAGGATAATGTGTATTTCCTGGATTTTGACTATTCACTGGTAGATATACCCTGCCATGACATAGCTAACATGATTAATAAAGCCTTGAGACACAATGAGTGGAGCAGTGAGATAGCTGACACCATACTGGATTCCTACTCGCAGGAGAATACCTTAGGTGAGGAGGAGCTGAACGTACTGGCGGCTTATCTTATGTTTCCACAGGAATTCTATGATATTGCCACAGCATACTACATGAAGACCCGTAACTGGGAAGAGGAGGAGTTCTTAGATAAGCTAATGAGAAAGCTTTCCTACAAGGATGACAGGGAAGCCTTCCTGAAGGATATGAAGGAAAGGCTTATGTAAAATATTCAGCTCTCCCCTTTTGAGGGGAGAGCTGAATATTTTACTGTGGGGCTTTTTTATTTTCAATCATACCTGCTGCAGTTATAAGGACCAGATACAGTGGTATCATTACCAGCAGTATGCCTGTAAGATTCTTTGCAGGGGCATAGGTTGCAGCATTGAAGCCTGCAACACACAAAGTTCTCCGAACACTTTGAGGGAGAAATGAGAAACAAAATATAGGTATTATTACAATATTAGCCAAAAGTGAGCAAGTGTGATAAAGTATTTAATGTGAATATAATATACAAAAATACTCAAATTATGGTATATACCAGAAAAAAGGAGGACAAGCATGAAAAATACAGTGTTAATTGTAATGGATGTACAGGAGGCTATTGTATCAGACGAGCTTTTTAATAAGGATGAGTTTATTTATAATGTAAAGACCCTTATTAACTCCAGTAGGGAAAGTAATGTTGAGGTTGTGTTTATAAGGCATTGTGGAAGAAAGGGTACAGCTATGGAGGAGGGAACCCCAGGCTGGGAGATATACCATGAGATTATTCCCTCAGAGGGCGAGAAGATATTCAATAAGACCTATGGCAGTGCATTTAAAATGACCGGGCTTAAAGAATATCTTAACAACAAAGGAATAAAGAGCATAATACTTACAGGGCTGGCTGCAAATTACTGTTTAGATACTACCTGTAAGGTTGCCTTTGAGTATGGGTTTGAGGTAGTAATACCAGAAGGAGCGACCTCTACCTTTTCAAATGAATATCTGACTGCCCAGCAGCTTTGCAATATGTATGAAAAGGACATATGGAATGGAAGCCTTGCTCAGGTACTGTCTGTTAAACAGGTAATAGAAAAGTACATAGAGGCATAAAGGCTGTTTAGGAATCAGGAAGGACATCAGGGCTAAAATAGGAAAGCGGCCGGGAGATACTATACATGTTAAAATTAAAGAGCGTGCTTAAAAGGCTGATAGGATGAAGCTTCATCCCATCAGCCTATTTTAATATACAAGCTCTATAATCCCTCTGCAGTTTCCATTAGAATCCTTATGGTTTCGGCTGCAGTCCTCCTCCAGGAGTATTCAGAGGATTTCTCTAGACCTTTAAATGTAAGACGTGTGCGTAGACTTTCATCCTCTATGAGCATTTCAAGCTTTGATGCCATCTCATCCACGTCTGAAGGGTTCACATACTCACAGGCATCTCCAAGTACCTCAGGCATGGAGGTTACGTTTGAGGCAATGACAGGGGTGCCGCAGGCCATGGCTTCAAGAGGAGGCAATCCGAAGCCCTCATAGAAGGAGGGATAGCAGAATATCTTAGCTCCATTGTAGAACATAGGCAGGTCCTCTACTGGAACGTACCCTGTGAATATCACATCATCCTTAAGCCCCAGACTGTACGCCAAGTCCCTGTAGTCATAATAGCTTCTGCCTTTCTTTCCTAATATGACCAGTTTATAATTGCACTTTAGTTTGGACTTTGTGATTCCAAAGGCCTGTATGAGCCCTTTTATATTTTTTCTTGGACTGAAACCACCTACATATAATATATAGTTTCCTTCTATACCATAGGCTGTGTTAAGGTATTCCATGCAGCAGCCTCTGTTTCTGGGAAAGTATATGTCCTCTGCGGCAAGGTGGGTAACGTATATCTTGTCCTCTGGAAAGCCCAGTGACTGTGCAATATCCTTCTTTGAATATTGTGATACAGTAATTATGGAGTCACACCTGGGTATTATGTCGGGAATCTCACGGTTGTATATCTCCAGGTACTGGGGACCTACAGTTTCAGGCATTCTGTATGGAATTACGTCATGGAGTGTTATGGAAAAGGAGCAGGATTTATCCTTTGGCATTCCTATACCGTTTTGAGGAATGAAATATATATCTGTGCCTTTGTCTGTAAGTATATTTGGTATGTTTATGTCACTCCAGAAATTATCTGTTGTATTGTCACTTATTTTCCTTATGTCCATATTATCCCCAGGATTCAGGCTGAAGGTCTTGTCTTCAGGAAAGAAGAGCAGATACTGGTTTATTTTATCTATAAGGCTTATGTTATAAATCATCTGATAAGCATAGGTACCTATACCTGTACCTCTGTACCAGATTGATGCTCTGGCATCTATACCGATTTTCATTTATCCTCCAGAAATAATGGATGTAATATATATTATGGCATGAGAGAAGATGTGGTGAATAATTTTACCTGTCCTATTCATATTGGAATGGTATATTACATAACAATACTTTAGGGGGTGATTTCATGGTAAGAGAAAGTGAAATTTCTATGCAATTTGGGTTTGAAATATACGAAATGATACCAATGAAGGGAGTATATCTAATAAGAACAAGCATAGGGAATAAATGCCTGAAAAAAATAGGCTATGGAAGCCAGAAGCTTATGTATATCTATAGGGCTAAGGAGAAAATAATTGAAAATGGGTATGACAGGATTGACAGGAATCTGCTGACGCCTACAGGTGCCCCCTATGCGCTGGTAAATGATGATGTATATGTGGTTACTGAATGGATTGAAGGAAGAGAGTGTGACTTCAGGAAGGAGGACGACCTTCAACTATCTGCCCGTAACCTGGGAGAGTTCCATTTGGCAGCCAGAGGCTTCATACCTGAGGAGGGTGTCAGGGTTAGGAATGATATAGGTAGGCTGCCATACACAATGGAAAAGAGGGTGCTGACCCTTAACAAGATGAGAGATATTGCAAGGAAGAGCAACAAGAAAACGGAATTTGACATGCTCTACATAACCAATGTGGACTTTTATATTAAGCTGGCCCAGCAGGCAATGAAATATTTGAACGTAGACAGCTATTATAAGGTATGCAATCTGGCTCTGGCAGATAATACCCTGTGTCATCATGACTATAATTATCATAACATACTTGTTGATAAGGATAATCTGGCCCATATTGTGGACTTTGATTATTGTAAATCTGAGATACAGGCATATGACCTGTCTACTCTGCTTATAAAATCCTTAAAGAGACTTGACTGGGATGTAAAATATGCGGAGCTTATACTTAATAGCTACAATGCTGTTCGTATGGTGTCAAGGGATGAGCTTAATATACTCAATACCCTTATGCTGTTCCCCCAGAGATTCTGGAGACTAGCTAACAGATACTATTACAAGGAGGCTAACTGGGGGGAGGATGTATTTACTAAGAAGCTAAGGGAAATACTTGATGAAAGAGAGCTGTTCCTGAAGGCAACTGAAGAGATTGCAGATATAAAGCTTTAGAATGGTTCTGGAAATACACACAGCTGGAAGCGGTAGAACTGTTTCTGGCTGTTTTTTTATGTCTCAGAAAAGTACTAATGGCAAAAAAGATTCTCACACATATTATATTATATATGGGCAAAAGGAGTGGTTGTATGGAGGACTTTAACGTGGGAGATATTGTGGTCAGGAAGTCCTATGGTGGAGATGTGTATTTCAAAATAGTTCAGATAAACAAGAAATCTGATGGACAGAAGGTATATGTGCTTAAGGGAACCAACCTGCGCCTTATGGCTGACGCTCCGGCAAGTGACCTGGAGGAGCCTTCCCTTGACAGAATTTCTACTAATAATGAGGAGTATAACAAAAAAGTAAGCAGGCTTATGAAAAGAGCCTTTCTGCAAAGAAAGGGTTCCCAGACAGGAGGAAAGAGCCTGGGCCCTATAAAGTCTACAGAAGCTCCCGCCTCCGGAAGGGCGGGAAAGGTACTTCATATTGACGGGGACGCAGAATACCTTGGAATATGCCTGAAGGGATATAAACAGCTTGGAATAGAGGCTACAGGAAAAATCATATGTGAACTGCAGCAGCCCCAGGTAATTATAGACATGCTCAAGGAATACAGGCCAGACATACTTGTCATGACAGGGCACGATGGGATGATTAAGGGAAGCCATAACTACAAAAGCATGGACAGCTACAGAAGCTCCAGATATTTTATAGATGCTGTAAGAAGAGCAAGGGAGTACCAGCCATCCTATGACGAGCTTGTTATATTTGCAGGGGCATGCCAGTCACTGTATGAGGGTATTATGGATGCTGGCGCTAATTTTGCCAGCTCACCCCATAGGGTACTCATACATGCATTGGACCCTGTTTTTATATGTGAAAGAATAGCGTATAGCAATACTTCTAAGGTACTTACGCCTCAGGAGGTTCTTGAGAACACTATAACAGGCCTTAAGGGGCTGGGAGGCCTTCAGACCAGGGGAAAATATAGGGAGGGAACTCCTAAATCTCCATATGCGTAAGGGAGGTGGAGAGCTATGGTACGTGTTCCAATTGCTACGGGTGCTAAGGGAACTGAAAAAACAGTTGAGATAGAGCTAGATGAGGGTATTGCCAGGGTACTTTCCTCCTATGGGATAGGCTGGTGCCATCTTGAGACAATAAAAGCCTTGGCAGTATTGGTAAGGAGCGAGATGATGCAGAGAATTCCAAGCTCTAGGTATTATAATCCCCAGAAGGCCCCGGTTGTTGTGGATGAGGAGTTCCTGTACAACGACCCTCCTCATGAACAGATGCTTAAGGAGGCACTGGAGAGCACAAGGGGCCTTATAGCTGTAAATGGGGGCAAGGCAGTAGATGCCTTTTTTACAATATGCTGTGGTGGTGCAACAGCAAACTCGGAGGATATAAAGGGCGTTAGAATCAACTATCTGAGAAGGGTGGTGTGCAGGCACTGCCAGGAGGTAGTTAAGGAAAGGACCATAAACGTTGGTGATGTTATAAAAAAGCTGGATGGAATAAAGCCAGGCTACAAGGACAGCATTGATGGAATATTTAAGGATGTTGTCAGGGATCAGGAGGGTAGAATAATAACCATAGATGTGCTAAACAAAAGGATGACAGGGGAACAGTTTATGGAGTGCTTCGGAGCAGAGAGCAACAGGATATATTTTTTGGAGGATAGTATAAGCCTTAAGGTGTGTGGGGATGGTCCCGGACTTGGAATATGCCTTATGGGTGCCAATAATCTAGCAGAATCAGGAATGGATTTTGAGGGAATAATAAAATATTACTACACAGATGTTTCCCTGCATCAAATAGACCAGAGCATCCTGTCAAGAAGTCTTAATGGGGAAAGCATAATAATAGACCCGGGCCATGGTGGAGAGGACATTGGAAACACCCGTGGGAACGTATGTGAGAAGGATGCTAATCTTGCCATAGCTCTCAAGCTTAAGGAAAGGCTCGAGCTTTCACGAGGACAAATATTGCTTACCAGGGAAAAGGATATTGACATGCCCATGAGTACACGCCTGCAGCTTATAAATACCATAAGGCCTAAATTCTATATAAGCATACATCAGAACACATTTTTTTCTGGAAAGGTCAACGGTGCTGAATGCTATTGCTTTGATGGAGATGAGGAAGCCTTGAAGCTGGGTAGGCTGATATGCCAGTGTCTTGAAAAGGAGGCTGGTATAAAAAACAGAGGTGTAAGGACAGGCGACTACTATATACTAAGGGAGGGAAAGGTAAGCGGACTTATAGTAGAATGCATGTATATGTCGGGAGAAGTGGATAATAAAATGTTTAACGAAGAAGGGTATAAACGTATTGCGGAGGGTATATATAAGGGAATATGCATGTATTATAATATTATCCCTGCATAAACCACATATATAATTAGCAGTAGAAAAAAGAAAGAACGGTAAGCTAGATATATGAACTGACTGCATAATATAAATATATATAAAATATATTTGAAATTTGAATGTTGACATTAAGAAGAAATGCTGATAAAATATTATATCTTTCTTGACATGGAACATTTTTTGTAGTACAATTAACATGTGGAAAGAGGGTGTTTACATGAGGGGAAAGGAATTGCTAGACTCCATAAAAACCGACATGGATGGTCATGTTGGAGAAAAAGTCCTTCTTAAGGCTAACAGTGGAAGACGCAAGGTTATTGTAAAGGAAGGCGTCCTTGAAAAGACATACCCAAGCATTTTCGTGGTTAGAATAGAAGGTTCAGACAATACATCCAGAACAGTTTCCTACAGCTATTCAGACATACTAACACAAAATGTTCAGCTTGAATTTGGCAGCAATGTTGCAATAGGATAAATAAGCCGCTAGCGGCTTATTTTTTTTGCCTGTAAACCAATAATTATGTATTTGTGGCATATTTATCTTCTAAAGTATATATATTTATATTAGGTAAATCAGGGTGGGAGGTATATTATGCCTGTTGAATTTGTAAGAGATACAATAAATTATGAAAAGCTCATAGGAGAAGGCTCCAGTCAGACCATGGTTAATGGGGATATAGTGCTGGGTGAAAGAAGCCCCGAATTTGGCAGAATACTGGCCATGGATGGGAAGACTGTCATATTAAGTACTGAAACAATAGAGGAAAAGGTTGTTATTGAAGGTAAGATGCTGTTCGACATTCTTTATTCATCAATAGATGAGGATGGGAATATATACAAGGTTACAGCAAATTCACCCTTCACCCACACCCTTCAGGTGCCGGGGACTCAGGGCAGCATGTCATGTAAAATAAAAACGGATATAGAACATATGGAGCATGAGCTGGTTAATAATAAGAAGATAAAGGTCAATGCAGTAATTGACATAAAGGGAACTGTATATGAGAAAAAAAGCATTGAAACCATAACCGACATAGAGGGAGAGGATATACAGCTTCTCAAGGAGGGCCGAAGTATAGATGAATTCCTGGCAGAAAACAGCGACGAGGTTACAGTTAAGAGCTCTATTACTGTTGATGAGCTGTCAGGAGAGGCCAGATCAATACTTAGAGACAGGGTGTTCATACATAAGAAGGATGTAGGGGTCCAGGAAGGAAAGCTTGTTATAAACGGAGCAGCTCTTGTAAGTCTTCTGTACGAGGCAACAGGAGATAAGGGAGTAGGAGAGGCATGGGAGGATGTTTTCTTTACCCATGAGATGAATATTCCAGATATTAGGCCTGATATGAGATGCGATGTAGATTTTTCCGTAGGTGACATAAATGAGGACATATCAGAGGATGATGCTGGTGAAAGGAAGACCATAAACCTGGAGCTCTCCATAGGGATAAATGCCAAGGTTTATGCAAGAAGGGAGTTCCAGACCATAGTGGACGCTTATTCATCTGTGCAGAGGTATGACTTTGCTACAGATAGTGTAAAGGTTATAAGCTTCTTTGGAGAGGGCCAGGATTCCCAGTCAATAAATGAGAAAATAATGATTCCATCTGATGCAGGCGGTGTAAATGTTATAAAGAGTGTAACAGCGACACCAATGATCACCGAAATCAAGATGCTTGAGGATAAGGCGGCAATTGAGGGAGTAGTACAGTGCTGCATGATATACTCTGAGGCTACGGAGGATCCGTACATGGGAAGCTATACGGAGGATATACCTTTCAAGGCCACTGTAGAAATACCTGATGGAAAAATTGACATGCTTACAGAGGCGGAGGCAGGAGTTGAGGAGCTTACCTATGAAAAGCTTTCAGATAAGGAAGTGGAGCTTAAGATGCTTCTTCAGGTTTCAGTAAAGGCCTATTCCCGGGAGTCTGCCGACATAATAACGGATGTTGAGGAAAACGAACTACCAGACAGTATAATCAACATGCCCACCTTGGTTATTTATGTTGTTCAGCCAAGGGATACTCTTTGGAAGATAGCAAAGAAGTATGCTACAACTATAGAGGATATTATAAAGATTAACGACATTCAGGACCCTGATAATATCCAGCCAGGTATGAAGCTTATAATTCCCAGGAAGGCCTTTATGAAATAAACAGAAGGCTGCTGCAGTAATATGCAGCAGCCTTCTGATTTTTTGCGTTATTTCAGAATAATCACAAGGCAAAATATGGAAACTACTGCATAATTGAAGGATTAGTGGTAAAAATATTTAATAGTTATACACTAATTTAAATAAAAAACACATAGGGTGATTGAATGAGTAAAGCATATGGAAATCTTATAATTATAGGAGGCGCTGAGGACAAGAAATCTGAATGTGAAATACTTAAGGAAGTGATAAAAAAGACCAGTAAAAGGGAAGGGCCTCTGCTGCTCATAGCAGCTGCTACAGATTACCCTGATGAAGTCAGAGATACCTATTCGGAGACCTTTGAAAAACTTCACTTTGACAATTTTAAGTTTATAGATATAAAGGATAGAACAGGAGCAAATGACAGAGATTATGGAAAACAGATTGAAGAATGTGGAAGTATTTTTTTTACAGGAGGGGACCAGCTGAAGATAACCAGCCTTATTGGAGGAACAAAGGTATATGAAAGCCTAAGGAGGGCCTACGATGACGGGGTCCTTATTGTTGGCACTAGTGCCGGCGCGAGCTGTATATGCTCTACCATGATTGTGTCAGGCAAGGAGGAGGACTCTCCTAAGAAATGCACCATCAAGATGGCGCCCGGACTTGATTTGATTCAGAATGTTATAATAGACCAGCACTTTGCCCAGAGAGGAAGGATTGGGAGGCTTTTTAACGCTGTTGCCCAGAATCCTGAATCTCTTGGAATAGGAATAGATGAGAATACAGCTGTTGTTATGGAAAGTACAAGTATAATCAGGGTAATTGGTGAAGGTGCTGTTACCATCGCAGATGGCAAGGGCATAACCTGCTCCAACATATCAGAGCTTAACCCTGATGAGACACTTGCTATTACAGATATCAGGGTACACATTCTGCCGAGAGGATACAAATATGATATAGAATACAGGGTACCAAAGCTCGCTAAAAGCGATAAGGAGGATACTGATGAAAATAATCGATAAACGGGTCTATACAGGCAGAAATATATACAGCCATAAGGTATGTATTAGACTTACTGTTGATGTAGAGGAATATGCTGATATCCCCACGAAGGACATAGATGGGTTTAATGAAAAACTGGTTAAGTCCCTTCCGGGTTTTAAGCATCATAAATGCGCGTTGGGATATGAGGGAGGATTTTTGGAGAGACTTAGGGAAGGAACATATCTTCCCCATGTATTTGAGCATATGATTATTGAAATGCAGAACCTTCTCGGATTTATGAATGTAAAGTATGGAAAAGCAAGGTGTGTGGATAAATCCATTTACTATGTAGTTTTTCAGTATGAACTGGAGGAAGCAGCCTTACTGTGTGCATACAATGCATTGGACTGCATAAACAGCTTTATAAGGGGAGAGGACTATGACATGGCAGAGTCCTTATATGACATAGAAAAAGAAATAGCAGATATAAGACTTGGTCCTAGTACTAAAGGTATATATGATGAGGCTGTCAGAAGAGGAATACCTGTTACAAGGATAGGAAAGGATAGTATACTACAGCTGGGTTATGGACGTAACCAGAGAATGGTAGAGGCAACCCTTACAGATAAAACTTCCTGTATTGCTGTGGACATAGCATGTGACAAGGAGCTTACCAAAAGAATGCTTTTTGATGCTGGACTTCCGACGGTAAAGGGTTCCTGCTGCAGCACACTGGAGGAGGTACTTTCGATAGGGGAAGAACTTGGATATCCCCTTGTAGTTAAACCCATTAATGGGAATCATGGAAGAGGAGTCACGGTTGATATTAAAAACCCTGAAGAATTAAAGGAAGCCTTTAATGAAGCTGGTGCTATCAGCTCCAGGGTAATTGTAGAAAGCTTTATGGAAGGTAAGGACTATAGGGTGCTTGTGGTAAACAGGAAGGTGGTAGCAGTAGCCCAGAGAATACCTCCTATGGTTACGGGTGATGGGATACATTCCATAAGGCAGCTGGTAGATGAAGAAAATAAAAATCCTTTAAGGGGATTTGGACATGAGAAGCCTATGACTAAAATACCTTTGGACGGAATAATGGAAAAATATCTGGCGCAAAATGGGTATACCTTAGACACTATTCCCTCAGCTGGTGAGAAGATATTCTTAAGGTTTAATGCGAACCTTTCTACAGGAGGAGCGGCCAGGGACTATACTGATAAGATACATCCGGATAATATAGATATTGCAGTCAGGGCTGCAGATACAATAGGACTGGATATTGCAGGAATAGATATTTGTACCAGGGATATTTCCAAATCCATATGGAGCAATGGAGGTGCCATACTTGAGATAAATGCAGCTCCTGGAATAAGGATGCACATGTATCCCTCCTATGGTAAGAGCAGGGATGTAGCAGAGTTTATAATGGACTATATGTTTCCAAAGGACCAGCCGGCTTCCATACCGGTAATAGCAATCACTGGAACCAATGGCAAGACCACTACAACCAGAATGATAGCCCATATATTCTCTCTAAAGGGAATAAACGTGGGAATGACAACTACCTGTGGAATCTATATAAACAAAACATGTATATCCAAGGGTGATAACACAGGCCCTGACAGTGCAAGAAGCGTTCTTATGGACAGGAACATAGATATAGCAGTGCTTGAGACAGCCAGAGGTGGAATACTGAGGCGAGGCCTGGGCTACGACCTGGCTGATGTAGGGGTTATAACAAACGTAACTGAGGACCATATAGGACTTGAGGGTGTTGATAACATCGAGGATTTAGCATATACCAAGTCTCTTGTAATAGAAGCGGTAAAAAGCAATGGCTATGCGGTGCTGAATGCTGATGACCCAACAGTTACCCTGCTTAGCCAGAGGCTTCGCAGTAAAGTAATATATTTTTCTAAGAATGAGGATAACATCGTTCTCAAAAAACACCTTATGGACGGAGGAATAGGAGTGTTTATAAGGGATGGGTTCATATACCTGGGAGACGAAGACAGGGTTGAGCCTATAGTAAACATATCAGAGGCTCCTTCAACCCACGAGGGTATAATAGACTATAATGTGGAAAATGCCATGGCGGCAGCTGCTGCCTGTATAGGAATGAAGGTGGATGTAGACACTATAGCTAAAGGTCTTAAGACCTTCTACGGGGATAACGAGCAGAATCCAGGGCGGTTTAACATCTATAATGTGAATAACTTTAAAGTAATTGTGGATTATGGTCACAATCCTGCAGGCTATGAGGCTGTAATAGGCGCCCTTAAGAACATGAATGCTGCAAATCTCATAGGAGTTATAGGAGTTCCAGGCGACAGAAGAGACCAGGATATTTCATATGTAGGAGGCTTGTGTGGTAAGAGCTTTGACTATGTATACATCAAGGAAGATAAAGACAGAAGAGGTAGAGCAGTTGGAGAGGTTGCAAGATTATTAGAGGATGCAGTAACAGATTCTAAAAAAGGAGCAAAATATCAAGTCATACTTGATGAAGGAGAGGCTCTAAGAGACGCCATGCTTCATGCCGCAGATGGGGATATAGTAACGATTTTCTATGAAGACTATGATATGGTATTAAGTGTGATAAACAGCTTTAAAGAAGCAACGAAGCCCTCGGAGAAGGCTATAGGTGCTATATAGTACATCAGGCCGGCATTTTATCTGCCGGCCATTAACTTTTTATAATTATATTTACAGTACTGTAAAAAGAATGAAAAAATACACGAATTTGCAAAAAAATAACATACATTTCTAATATATAAAATTTATAGTTTGACATTAAAAGACATAGCGTGTTATTATATTGATGGATATTATGCTTGATAGTGTCACAATATCTTCTGCCTATAGACACTCATGGCATAATATGACAATTCAGCACTATAAATTTGCTGTAACTAAAGGGGGAAAGGTAATGAAAAGAACTTTATCAAAACTACTTGCTATTGTACTTACAATGGCATTAGTAATGGGCACTCTTAGCGCCTGTGGTAAGGGAAGTGGTTCTAGCGGAAACTCGAGCAAGCCAATTACTGACCTTGTGGTTTGGGAAACCCAGGCAAGAGAAATGGAAACCATGAACATTCTTTACAGCCAGAATGCATCAGACCTTAATGTACTGTGTAACTGCGTTGAAGGACTTCTGCAGCTTGATAACTATGGAAAGCTTATCCCTGGAATCGCTGAAAAATGGGGAACAGAAGACAACGGACTTACATGGACCTTTAATCTGAGAAAAGGCGTAAAGTGGGTAGATGTTAACGGAAATGAAAAGGGTGAGTGTAACGCTCAGGATTTCTTAACAGGACTTGAGTGGATATTGAACGCTCATAAGAATGAAGCTAACAATACCTCCATGCCAATCGAGCTTATAAAGGGTGCTGGGGATTACTACGATTATACAAAGGCATTAAGCAAGGAAGAGGCATATGCTCTCGATACTGCAAAGATGCTTGAGATGGTTGGAGTTTCTGCACCAGATGACTATACCCTTAAATTCACTTGCACTACAGAAAAACCATATTTTGATACTGTTGCAACCTACAACTGCTTATATCCAGCATCAAAGGCTTTAATAGATGAGCTTGGTGTTGACGGATTCCGTGCAGGAACAAACGATAAGCTATGGTATAACGGAGCCTACAGGTTAACTGAGTATATAAATCAGAACCAGAAAGTTCTTACAAAAAACGAATCCTACTGGGACAAGGATGCCAAGCTATTTAACACTGTTACTGTAAAGATGGTTGAATCCTTGGATGCGGCATTCCTTCTTTATCAGAGTGGAGAGCTGGATACTGTTGATTTAACACAGGCAAACCTTAAGACTATATATGAGAACAAGGACAATGAATTCAACGACCAGTTGGTTGAGAAACGTCCTACAAAGTACTCTTATCAGTTCCATTGGAACTATAATAAGAATAAGGAAGATGGATCACCAGATACTAACTGGAATACTGCAATAGCAAACCTAGCATTCAGGCAGTCATTGTACTATGGACTGGATCTTACTGAATACTATAAGAGGACTAACGATATAAATCCTTATGAGTGCGAAAACAACGCATACACTATGGCAGGACTTGTTTATCTATCAGATGGAACGGAGTACACTGAACTTGTTAAACAGGAGTTAGGAATCAAGGAGTCAGATGGGAAAGCTATGGCAAGGCTTGATAAGAGCAAGGCAGAGGCTCTAAAGAAGCAGGCTATGGAAGAACTGAAGGCTAAGGGAGTTACTTTCCCAGTTGAATTTGATTATTATATACAGGCTAGCAGCCAGACAGCAGCAGATACTGCTATTGTTCTTCAGAATGCATTTAAGAGTTCCTTAGGGGAAGATTATATAAAGCTTAACGTAAAGACATATGTTAACAGCCTTGCTCAGGAAGTACGTAATCCTAGACTTCAGTCCTTTATGCTAAATGGATGGGGTGCTGACTATGGAGACCCTCAGAACTACCTTGGACAGGAGACCTATGGACAGGATAATGCATATTACTCACAATATTACTCAAATATTAATGATGCAACAGACGCAGATCTGATTGCAACATTTAAGGAATATACTAAGCTGGTAGAGGAAGCTAATGCAATTAACGATGATCTTGATGCAAGATATAAGGCTTTTGCAAAGGCAGAAGCATACATGCTTGAAAATGCACTTGTAATGCCTTCACAGATTGAAGTTGCATGGCAGCTTACTCATATAAATGACTATACAAAGGTTAACGGTATGTTTGGATGCCAGAACTACATGTACAAGAACTTGGAAACCTCTGAGGATGCCTATACTACAGAGCAGTACGAGCAGTTCAAGACTAATTATGAGAAAGGCTCCAGCAAGTAGTGTTTAAGTATACTGTTAAAAGACTGTTACAATCTCTTGTAACAGTCTTAATTGTAGTAACAATAGTTTTCCTGCTTCTTAGAATGCTTCCTACTGACTATTACTTCACAGAAGAACAGCTTATGAAGTTTACAGAACAGCAGAAAGAGAGCGCTTTAAGGGCAGCAGGACTTCTAGATTCTATACCAACGCAGCTTTTCCGCTTTTATGGGCAGATTCTCCGTTTTGACTTTGGAACATCCAGGAGAATTCAAAGTGGAATTCCAGTGGTTAAGGTAATAGGATCAAAATTCACAACCTCCATGAGAAATGGACTAATTGCAATAGGTGTTTCCCTGGTTATAGGAATTGTAATGGGAATGATTCAGACAAGGTTTAAGGACAAGTTCCTGGACCATGTTGGAACTGGATACACTATATTCGTCAATGCAGTTCCGCCTCTGGTATCCTATTCATTAGTCCTTATAATAGGTTCCCGTTTATTTGGATTACCATCCATGTATTCAACAAGGAACGTGACACGGTCAAGCATACTTCCAGTATTGTGCCTGGCATTGGTTGCAATAGCAAACTATGCCATTTGGACAAGACGTTACATGATTGATGAAATAAACAAGGACTATATAAAGCTTGCCAGGGTTAAGGGTTTGTCCCAGAAGAGGATAATATCAAAGCATGTACTCAGGAATGCATTCGTTCCTCTGGCACAATACCTTCCATCAACACTGCTTATGACAATAGGCGGGTCCATACTTGTTGAAAGGTTCTTCTCCGTTCCTGGAATGGGACCACTGCTTACAGATGCTATTTCCAGGTATGATACCAGTGTTGTACAGACATTGGTAATGCTATATGCATCTCTTGGTATTATGGGAGTTTTCCTTGGTGACGTATTTATGATGATTATAGACCCGAGAATAACATTGACTGATAAAGGAGGTACCAGGTAATGGCAGAATTATCGCATAAAAGTGAAAAGGAGCTCTTTTCCTTTGTAGAGTACTCTCCTGAGGCAGCGGAAAAAACAGGAAGTTCTGATTATTCCTATTGGAAGACTGTTTTTAAATGCTTTTTAAAGAAAAAGTCTGCAGTTATTCTGTCCATAGTGTTCTTTGCTTTGGTCATATTTTCCTTTATTGCTTTAGCTATAGGGAAATATGAGTGGGCAACCTTGGTACCAGACAGCGGTAAGGCATTTATAAAGCCTAATGGTGAATACTGGTTTGGAACAGATAACCTGGGACGTGACTACTGGTGCCAGGTATGGTATGCCTCACAGACATCAATAAAGCTTGCCCTTATTGTTGCATTTGGAGAAAGCTTTGTCGGCATTGTCATAGGGTGCATTTGGGGCTATGTGCGCCAGACTGATAGGTTCTTTACAGAGCTTTATAATATAATAAACAATATACCTACCATAATTTACATGACATTAATTGCACTGATGGTAGGTCAGAGCTTCACTATTATGGCTATATCACTTATTGCAGTGGACTGGCTCTATATGGCCAGATATGTAAGAAACATGGTTATGATATATAGGGACAGGGAGTACAACCTGGCATCCAGATGCCTAGGAACCTCAGTTCCCAGGATTCTATCCAAGAACATACTTCCATATCTTATCAGTGTTATAATACTGAGGCTGGCACTATCCATTCCAGGTACAATTGCATATGAATCTACGCTTTCATATCTTGGACTGGGGCTTGGTATAGATACACCTTCACTGGGAATACTGCTGAGGAACTCAAGAAGCTTCTTCCTGAACTATCCTTACCTGCTAATATTCCCGGCAGTAATAGTATCAATTGTAACAATAACCTTTTATCTTATTGGAAATGC